>NZ_CP011486.1:314062-628124 GCF_001653455.1 Helicobacter pylori
CTTTGCCCTCTATTTTATTGATTGTGATTGTGGTCGCTGTGTTAGGGCCTTCACTCACGAATGCGATGCTTGCGATTGGGTTTGTAGGCATTCCTGGATTTGCACGATTGGTGCGCAGTTCTGTGCTAGGCGAAAAAGAAAAAGAATACGTGATCGCTTCTAAAATCAATGGCTCTTCGCACCTTCGCTTGATGTGTAAGGTGATTTTCCCTAATTGCATTATCCCTTTGATCGTGCAAACGACGATGGGGTTTGCTTCCACGGTTTTAGAAGCCGCCGCACTGAGCTTTTTAGGTCTTGGGGCCCAACCTCCCAAGCCTGAATGGGGAGCGATGTTGATGAACTCCATGCAATATATCGCTACCGCTCCTTGGATGCTTGTTTTCCCTGGGGTGATGATCTTTTTAACGGTTATGAGTTTTAATCTGGTGGGCGATGGCATCATGGACGCTTTAGATCCTAAACGCGCCTCTTAAAGGAGCTTGCATGATTTTAGAAGTTAAAGATTTAAAAACTTATTTTTTCACCGATAAGGGCGTGAATAAGGCGGTGGATGGCGTGAGTTTTGGCTTGAAAAAGTCTCAAACGCTCTGCATTGTAGGGGAGAGTGGGAGCGGGAAAAGCATCACTTCGCTTTCTATTTTAGGGCTGATTGAAAAACCCGGGAAAATTGTAGGGGGGAGCATCCAATTTTTGGGGCAGGATTTGTTGCAACTCAAAGAAAAGCAAATGCAAAAAGAAATCAGGGGTAAAAAAATTGGCATGATCTTTCAAGAGCCCATGACGAGCTTGAATCCTTCCTACACGGTGGGGTTTCAAATCAATGAAGTGCTAAAAATCCACCACCCAAGCCTTAATAAAAAAGAACGATTAGAAAGGGTGGTTTATGAATTAGAGCGCGTGGGCATTCCCCATGCAGGGGATAAATACCATGAATACCCTTTCAATCTCAGCGGAGGGCAACGCCAAAGGGTGATGATCGCTATGGCTATGGTGTGTGAGCCTGAAATTTTGATCGCTGATGAGCCTACGACAGCTTTAGATGTAACGATCCAAGCACAGATTTTGGAATTGATGAAAGAATTGCAGCAAAAAAAGGGGACTTCTATCTTGTTTATCACCCATGATTTAGGCGTAGTGGCGCAAATCGCTGATGAAGTGGTGGTGATGTATAAAGGGCATGTGGTGGAGCAAGCGAACGCGAAAGAGCTTTTTGCTGATCCAAGACACCCTTATACGAAAGCCCTTTTAAGCGCGATCCCTAAACCGGGCAAAGAATACCGCAAAAAACGATTAGAAACCGTGGATGAAAACACCGATTATTTGAGTTTTAAAAAGGAGTTACGATGAAGCTCTTAGAAATTAAAGAATTGAAAAAATCCTATGCGATAGACAGGGGATTATTTAAGCCTAAAAGAGTGATCCATGCGCTCAATGGGATCAGTTTTGAAGTGGAACAAAATGAAGTTTTAAGCATCGTGGGGGAGAGTGGCTGTGGGAAAAGCACGACGGCAAAAATTTTAGCCGGCATTGAAAGGCAAGATAGCGGGGCGATTTATTTCAACGGCAAGCGCCATTTGCATTTTAGCAAACAGGATTGGTTTGATTACCGCAAAAAAGTGCAAATGATTTTCCAAGACCCTTATTCTAGCCTAAACCCTCGCTGGAAAGTGGGCGAAATTATCGCTGAACCCTTGCTTTTAAACTCTCATTTTTCAAAAAAAGAAATTAAGGCCAAAGTGCTAGAAATCATGCAAAAAGTGGGCTTGAAATTAGAATGGATCGATCGTTACCCTCACCAATTTTCAGGCGGTCAAAGGCAACGAATCGGCATCGCTAGAGCGCTCATTTTGCACCCTAGCGTGGTGATTTGCGATGAGCCTGTGTCTGCGCTAGATGTGTCCATTCAGGCGCAAGTGTTGAATTTGCTTTTAGATTTGCAAAAAGAAATGGGGCTGACTTATATTTTTATTAGCCATGATTTAGGGGTGGTGGAGCATATTAGCGATAGGATTATCGTGATGAATCAAGGACAAATCGTAGAAACAGGAGATGTGGATAGCGTGATAAGCGCTCCAAAGCACCCCTATACGCAGAAATTGCTCAATGCCGTGCCGCATTTGGAAAAATCCATGCAAAGATTTGCTGAATAAAAGAAAGGATTTTAAGCTGTGTTTGTAGATAGCGTGGAAATTATCATCGCTTCAGGTAAGGGAGGGCCTGGAATGGTGAGTTTTAGGCGAGAAAAGTTTGTCATTAAGGGCGGTCCTGATGGAGGCGATGGAGGCGATGGAGGCGATGTGTATTTTGAAGTGGATAACAATACCGACACTCTAGCGAATTTTAGAGGCACTAAACACCATAAGGCTAAAAACGGATCTCCAGGAGGCACACGAAATTGCGCAGGCAAAAAAGGCGAAGACAAGATCATTATCGTGCCGCCAGGAACGCAAGTTTTTGTAGATGGTGTTTTATGGCTTGATTTGATCACGCCTAAAGAAAGGGTGTTAGCCTTAAAAGGAGGCAAGGGAGGGTTAGGGAATGCGCATTTTAAAAGCGCGACCAAGCAACAACCCACTTACGCGCAAAAAGGCTTAGAGGGGGTTGAAAAATGCGTGCGTTTGGAATTAAAGCTCATCGCTGATATAGGGTTAGTGGGTTTTCCTAATGCGGGTAAATCCACGCTCATTTCCACCATCTCTAACGCTAAACCTAAAATCGCTAACTATGAATTTACGACTCTAGTGCCTAATTTAGGGGTAATAAGCGTAGATGAAAAAAGCGAATTTTTAATGGCGGATATTCCTGGCATCATTGAAGGGGCTAGTGAGGGAAAAGGCTTAGGGATTAGCTTTTTAAAGCACATTGAACGCACTAAAGTTCTAGCCTTTGTTTTAGACGCTTCCAGGCTAGATTTGGATATTAAAGAGCAATACAAACGCTTGAGGTTGGAGTTAGAAAAATTTTCACCCACTCTGGCTAACAAGCCTTTTGGGGTGTTACTCAATAAATGCGATGTTGTAGAAGAGATTGATCACATGACTAAGGATTTTTGCGCCTTTTTAAACTTGCAAGCGCAAAAATTAGAGGCGTTTGATTTAGAGCCGTATTTGGGGTTTTTGCACCCTAAATTGATGGGCGGTTTTGAAAATGATCCTAATGAAAAATCCGCGCTCTTTATCTTACCCCTTTCAGCGGTTAGTGCTATAAACACGCATGCACTTAAATTTGTGTTGTTAAAAGCGTTGTCATAAAGCGTTGTTGTGTTTGAAAATGGTTTAATCAAATAAGACATGCTTTTGTTGGTTGTAGCGTGGTGGGGATTATAAAGAATGCTCATAAGATGTGCAAAGACACACGCATGCAAGGGTGTGGGATTTTGTCGTATTTTTAAAATAAATTCAAGCAAAGGTGAGAGATGAAAAGATTTGTTTTATCCTTATTACTCATTTGCGTTCAAGCTTACGCTGAGAAAGATTACTTTTTTAGGGATTTTAAATCTATAGATTTGCCTAAAAAACTCCATCTTGACACAAAGCTCTCCAAGCAAATCCAGCCATGCGCGCAACTTAATGCGTCCAAACACTACACTTCTACCGGGGTTAGAGAGCCTGATGCATGCACAAAGAGTTTTAAAAAGTCCGCTACCATGTCCTATGATTTAGCGTTAGGCTATTTAGTGAGCCAAAACAAACAATATGGTTTAAAGGTTATAGAAATTTTAAACGCTTGGGCTAGAGAGCTTCAAAGCGTGGACACTTATCAGAGCGAAGATAATATCAATTTCTACATGCCTTATATGAACATGGCCTATTGGTTTGTCAAAAAAGAATTTCCTAGCCCAAAATATGAAGACTTTGTCAAGCGGATGCGCGGGTATTCTCAATCAGCTCTTAACACTAACCATGGGGCGTGGGGCATTCTCTTTGATGTGAGTTCTGCACTTGCATTAAACGATCAAGCCCTTTTGCAAAGTAGCGCTAATCGGTGGCAGGAGTGGGTGTTTAAAGCGATAGATGAGAGTGGGGTTATCCCTAGCGCGATCACTAGAAGCGATACAAGCGATTATCATGGCGGTCCTACGAAAGGCATTAAGGGGATCGCTTATACCAATTTCGCGCTTCTTGCGTTAAGCGTATCAGGCGAATTGCTTTTTGAGAACGGGTATGATTTGTGGGATAGTGGAGCCGGACAAAGGCTTTCTATAGCGTATAATAAAGTCGCAACATGGATTTTAAATCCTGAAACTTTCCCTTATTTCCAGCCTAATCTCATTGGGGTGCATAACAACGCTTATTTCATTATTTTAGCCAAACACTATTCTAGCCCTAGTGCAAATGAGCTTTTATCCCAGGGCGATTTGCATGAAGATGGTTTTAGGCTCAAACTCCGATCGCCATGAATATTTTAACCTTTCTATGAATGGTTAAGAATGTTTGATCCAGTCTGCATCATTTACAAAAAGAGTTTAAAATAAACGCAATTGTATCTCTAGGCCGTATTAGAGTGCAAATGATTATCAAAATGAAGTATTTTAGTTGTAAGCATGCTTATTTACACTAAAATAACAAGCGTTGTTGATAAAATCACATTAAAGGATAATGAATGAAAAAAATGGTTTTGGTATCGGCTTTGTTGGCAGGGTTTTTGCAAGCGGTGAGTTTGGATTTATCTTCGGCTAAAACGACATGGACAGCCTTTAAAACTAAGGCTAAAACACCCGTAAGCGGGAGTTTTGAAAGCATCACTTATAAACTGGGTAAATCTCAAGATAGTTTAAAAACCCTTTTAGAAGGGGCGAGTGCAAGCATGGATAGCTTGAAAGTCAATTTAGGCGATGACACTAAAAACAAGAATGTTAAAGAAGCTTTTTTCGCTCTTTTTAAAAACACTAACATCAAAGTAACTTTTAGAAATGTGATAGAAGGCGATCATGCGGGTTCTCTCACCGCTTATGTGAGAATGAATGAAAAGCTCGTGAAAGTGCCTATGCAATACACGATTGCTGATAGTAAGATCGTGATTAAAGGGGTCTTGGATTTATTGAATTTTGGCTTGAAAAACGAGTTAGCGAGCTTGGCTAAACGATGCGAGAGTTTTCATGAGGGCTTGACCTGGTCGCAAGTGGAGATCCAATTTGAAAGCATGATCAAGGGATAATTTAAATCATGGAGTTGTTGCACAGTATCAATGATTTTAATGAAGCCAAGCAAGTGATCGCTGGGGGGGTCAATTCGCCTGTTAGGGCGTTTAAGAGCGTTAAAGGCACTCCGCCTTTTATCTTAAAGGGTAAGGGGGCGTATCTCTATGATGTGGATAACAATCATTATATAGATTTTGTGCAAAGCTGGGGGCCTTTGATTTTTGGGCATGCGGATGAAGAGATTGAAGAAAATATTATTAAAGCGTTAAAAAAAGGCACTTCTTTTGGCGCACCCACAGAGTTAGAAACCACTTTAGCTAAAGAAATCATTGCTTGTTATGATGGTTTAGATAAGGTGCGTTTAGTGAGTAGCGGCACGGAAGCGACCATGAGTGCAATACGACTCGCTAGAGCTTATAGCCAAAAAGACGATTTGATCAAGTTTGAAGGGTGCTACCATGGGCATAGCGATTCTTTATTGGTGAAAGCGGGTAGTGGGTGCGCTACTTTTGGCTCTCCTTCTTCTTTAGGCGTGCCAAGCGATTTTAGCAAGCACACTCTAGTGGCTCGTTATAACGATTTAAACTCCGTTGAAGAATGCTTTAAAAAAGGCGATGTGGGTTGCGTTATTATTGAACCCATTGCAGGAAACATGGGGTTAGTGCCGGCCCAAAAAGAGTTTTTAGTGGGGTTAAAAACCTTGTGTGAAAAATACCAAGCGGTATTGATCTTAGATGAAGTGATGAGCGGTTTTAGGGCGAGTTTGAGCGGTTCGCAAGAATTTTATGGTATTGTGCCGGATTTAGTAACCTTTGGTAAAGTGATAGGCGCTGGGCTTCCTTTGGCGTGCTTTGGGGGGCGTGCGGAAATTATGGACTTGCTTTCGCCCATTGGTGGGGTGTATCAAGCTGGCACTTTAAGCGGTAACCCTTTGGCGGTGTGTGCAGGGTTGAGCGCGTTGTATAAAATCAAAAGAGACAAAACGCTTTATGCTCGCTTGAGTGCTTTAGCTGTTCGTTTGACTCAAGGCTTAAAAAAGAGCGCTCAAAGCTACAATATCGCTTTACAAACGCTCAATAGAGGGAGCATGTTTGGCTTTTTCTTTAACGAAAATGCGGTGCAAGATTTTGATGACGCTTTAAAAAGCGATACGGAAATGTTTGCACAATTCCACCAAAAAATGCTCTTTAAAGGCGTGTATTTGGCATGTTCAAGTTTTGAAACCGGCTTTATTTGTGAGCCTATGACTGAAGAGATGATTGATTTAGTGATTACTAAAGCCGAAGAGAGTTTTGATGAAATCATAAAGGGCGTGTGAATTTTTGAAAAAGCCAAAATACTACAAGTTTATAGAGGGGGCGAATTATTTGAGCTTAGGGCTTTCTATGGTCGTAGCGATCCTTATGGGCGTGGCTATAGGCTATGGGCTTGAAAAGCTCACTCGCATTTCGTGGCTTTTTTGGCTTGGGGTTGTTTGGGGCGTGTTAGCGAGCTTTCTTAATGTCTATAAAGCTTATAAAAACATGCAAAAAGACTATGAAGAATTGGCTAAAGACCCTAAATACACGCATAAAACCAAATAAATCAAAAAGCCCATGTGCCAAATCCAATGCCTGCTTATTTTACTCGCTATCAATGTAGTTAGTGCGATCGTTGTTTATTTTTTTCAAGCATTTCATGGGGTTTTGAATTTTGAAGGGGGGTTTTTAGGGTTTTTTATCGTGGCGTTGTCTTCGTATTATGGCGTTAAAAAGCGTTTGGATTTGAGGAAACAAGATTCAGAAAAAGAAGAAAAGCAAAAATTCCAAAAATTCGCCTTAGGTTTGGAAATGTCTTTTAATGCGTGGCGTTTAGGGGGGTATGGGGTTTTATTGGGCATTTTAGGAGCGCTTTTAGCGTTTAATCTTTTTAACGGGCTGTTTTTTCTTATCGGCGTGTTTGTGAGCTCACTCTCTAGTGCGTTATTGCGATTTTTAAACAATAATGGTAAGTTTTGACACAAATTCCTATTACTTTTAACCCCCTTAACCCTTTTTTAATTTTTTATCCTATAGAATAAAAACAAAAATGGGAGTGGATTTTGAAAGAAAAAAATCTCGCCAAAAGAATCCTAAAAACCGCTGTGATTCAAATGCAATCCAAACCCTACGCTTTGAATGAAAACTTGCAACTAGCCCTTAATCTAGCCAAAGAAGCCCACAATAAAGGTGCAAATCTCATCGTTTTGCCTGAACTTTTTGATAGCGGGTATTGCGTGAATGATCAAGATGATGCATTAGGGATAGATTTTAAAGCCCTAAAACATGGCGAGAAAACGCTAAAAAACGAGACTTTAAAGGTGTTAAGCGATTTTGCAAAAGCTAATAAAACGCATGTGGTGGCGTGCAGTATTGAAAAAACCAATCAAAAACTCTACGACAGCGCTTATATCGTTTCACCAGAAGGTAAAATCGTTGGCAAACACCGCAAGATCTATTTGTGGGGTGATGAAAAATCGCGCTTCAAAAGGGGCAAAAAATATGGGATTTTCACGCTGGATTTTGGGGATTTTAGCGTGAAAGTGGGTTTGCAAATTTGCTATGAAATCGGCTTTGGCGTGGGCGCGAACATTCTAGCGTTGCAAGGGGCGGAGATTTTAATCTATCCTAGCGCGTTTGGCAAAGCTAGGGCTTATAATTGGGATTTATTGAGCAAGGCTAGAGCGTTAGAAAATAGCTGTTTTGTGTGTGCATGCAATCATAGTGGGGAAGAAACTAATTCTAAATTAAAACAAACGCTAGAGTTTGCAGGAGATTCAAGAATCGTTGCACCCAATGGAAAAATCATTGCACAAGCCACTAAATTTAACGAAGTCATTATCGCTGATCTTGATTTAAACGAGGCCGCATCGCAACGCCAAAAAATCCCTTATTTGCAAGATTTTGATACCAAACTCACTAAAAAGGGGTTTGGAAAACTCACTTAAATAAGGAGAGATTATGGCAAAAGAAATTTTAGTGGCTTATGGCGTGGATATTGATGCGGTGGCTGGTTGGCTAGGGAGCTATGGTGGGGAGGATTCGCCTGATGATATTTCGCGTGGGCTTTTTGCAGGGGAAGTAGGGATCCCACGGCTTTTAAAATTGTTTCAAAAATACCACCTTCCGGCGACTTGGTTTGCGCCTGGGCATTCTATTGAAACTTTTCCAGAGCAAATGAAAATGATCGTAGAGGCAGGGCATGAAGTGGGTGCACATGGGTATTCGCATGAAAACCCTATCGCTATGACGGCCAAGCAAGAAGAAGAGGTTTTGTTAAAAAGCGTTGAGTTGATTAAAAATCTTACCGGCAAAGCCCCCACAGGCTATGTGGCACCGTGGTGGGAATTTTCTAATATCACTAACGAATTGCTTTTAAAACACGGCTTCAAATACGACCACTCGCTCATGCACAATGATTTCACGCCCTATTTCGTGCGTGTGGGGGATAGTTGGAGCAAGATTGATTATAGTTTGGAGGCTAAGGATTGGATGAAGCCTTTAATTCGTGGGGTTGAAACAGATTTAGTGGAAATCCCTGCAAACTGGTATTTGGACGATTTACCGCCGATGATGTTTATCAAAAAATCCCCCAATAGCTTTGGTTTTGTAAGCCCACACGATATAGGGCAAATGTGGATCGGTCAATTTGATTGGGTTTATCGTGAAATGGATTATGCGGTATTTAGCATGACGATCCACCCTGATGTGAGCGGACGCCCGCAAGTGTTGCTCATGCATGAAAAAATCATTGAGCATATCAATAAGCATGAGGGCGTGCGTTGGGTAACATTCAATGAAATCGCTGATGATTTCTTAAAACGAAACCCTAGAAAAAAATAACGATTGAATCGCATTGGTGCGAATGCAATTTGCACCAACTGTTACAAATAAACTTTCAATTCATTTTCCATTAGTTTGATTGTTTTCTTTAAAATTTCTTCGTCTAAAGGTTTGAAATTTTTGTGTATGGGTTTATTGATGTCTCTTTCGCCTTTGAGTAAGGTTACTATATTTAGATCCACGCTTTCAAAGTAGCTCATTATAGAATGCGTGGGTTTTGATCCAAATAGGGTTTCTGGCAAGGCTGAATAATCGCCACCCAATTGGCTTTCTAGCTGAAATAAATAACAAGATATATTTGGATATAAAGTCTTAAGGAGATGAAAATCCACTAATATTCGCTTTAGCATAGCGTTTTCCGTATAGGCTTTACATTCTATCCCCATAACCAATTGATTATCCACAAGTATATGTTTATCAACGCTCAATCCGTAATAATAATCTTTCTTATGCTCTAATATATATGCCCTTACTTGTTTGTTAGCTATACTTTCTATGTAGCTATCTTTGATGGGAATTTTTATTTTATTAGAATTTATTTCAAGCCTATTAGTTTTGCCACCAATATTTTGCCATGCTATTTTGACAATCTCTTCACTGATATGTTCTTGTAATTTGCCTTTAACGCTTCTTATAACTCCGCCATACGCCCTACTATCTTGACCCCGAGCGTCTTTATCAATCGCTTTAACCACAATATTATAATATTGTATAATATCTTTTATAGAACTCAAATTATATCCCTTACATTAAATAAATCTGTTGCTTCTTTTAACCTTGCTTTTGCTACTTCACAATACTTTTCGCTAATGTCTACGCCTATGAATTTACGCCCTAATTGTTTGGCGACTTTTGTCGTTGTCCCTGCACCATTAAATGGGTCTAATACAATATCACTTTGATAGGAAAATAGCTTTAAACACCGCTTTACTAATTCTTCTGGGAACATTGCATCATGCCCATATTGTTTCATATTGCGTTCTGGGGCAAAGTTCCACTTGCCATAAACCCACTTTTTAAATTCATCATCGGTTATGTCAATGTTGTTTTTATCGCCCTCTTTTTTTAGGCTATTTTTGCAAAAAATTTCAATAAATTCCCACGAATATTTTAAATATGGTGCAGCAGGGCTTTTCCAGCTTCCCCAAGTGCAGTATTTGCAGTTGTAGTTATTCTTTTCCCATAAAATCTCGCCTTTCCAAATAAGCCCTTCATCAATGAAAAATTTGCTGATAAAATGGTGCGTAGGGATATAATCGCTAAACATAGGTTGGATATTGACAATGATTCGCCCTCCGCTTTTTAATACACGAATACACTCTTTAAAAATGGCAAAAAGCGTGTTAAAATATTCTTGCCAAAGATTTGCATCCTGCGTTGCGTTGTAATTGATGCCAAAGTTGTAAGGCGGTGAAGTTAGCATTATGTCTATGCAATTATTTGGGAGCTTTTTTAAAAACTCCAAGCTATCCGCACAATAGATTTGATTAAGATAACTTTGAATTTCATTGATCTCTTTGCTAAACTCTTTTTTGTAAGATTCGTAAGCTAATCTTGCCTTTGCGTTTTGCTTTTTGTGGGCGACTTTTTTAGCTTTGTTGAAGCTTTTAAATACGATTTTGCCATTTTGACTAGAAAACGAGCGGATCTTATATAATTCCTCTAATGTCTTTTGAATCAGCGTATTTTGTGCAGTCAATTCAAGCGTTTTTAAATCCACAATATCAAAATGAAGCGTGATATTTGAAGCATTAACAATTGATTCAATACCGCAAGATTGCAACAATGAAAGCGCGTCTGTGATCTCATTTGGCGCGTAAATATTTTCTAGCGTAAGCGTTCTATAATCCTGCATTAAAATTCCTATACAATATAAACAGCATTAGATTTATTCTAGTCTATGGATTTTTTAGTAGAATTGTAGCATGATTTAACTTTTGGAGGTTAAAAATGTGCGTTTTGTGTGGGGAGCTTATTAATTCCTTTCATTGGACCGATGAGTTCAATGGGGGTAATGGGAGTTTGAGGGTGCAAAGTGCGTTTATTAGCGCAAATGAAAACGCCAGAGATCGCAAAAGAGCGAGGTTCAAACGAGTGGGATTGCTCAATCAAATCTTGGCGTTTTATGGGCTAAAAATTGATGATTGGCAAGGTGTAAAATTTGTGTTGTGCGATCAAAAAGGGCAAAGCGTGATCGTCAATGATCTAGGCGATTTGTGGGATAAAGCGCAAAATTTAGCCAAAAAAGAGATGGACGCATTAGATTCGAATCTGTTGGCGTTTTTAAACCACCACACAAACACCACCAACTGATGCCAAAAATCCCTATCACGCTCATCACAGGTTTTTTAGGCAGCGGTAAAACGAGTTTTTTAAGCGAATATTTAAGCCAATTTAACCACCAAGGCGTTGCTTTAATCATCAATGAAATCGGTCAGGCCGCCTTGGATCAACGCATTTTAAGCGTGCATTATTGCGATGAAAAAATGCTTTATCTTAACGCAGGGTGTGTGTGTTGCAACAAACGCTTGGATTTAGTGGAGTCTTTAAAAGATACAATCAATTTTTATGAATCGCGCGGCGAAATTTTAAAACGCATCATCATTGAAACCACCGGTTTAGCCAACCCGGCGCCGATTTTATGGACGATTTTGAGCGACACTTTTTTAGGGGCGCATTTTGAAGTTCAAAGCGTGATCGTTTGCGTGGATGTATTGAACGCTAAAACGCATTTGATAAACAACGAAGCTAAAGAGCAAATCATTTTTGCTGATAGCGTTTTATTGACCAAAACGGACTTGCAAAACGACAGCGTGGCTTTAATAAAATTAAAAGAACACATACAAGCCATCAACCCCAGTGCAGAAATTTTTGACAAGAAAAATATAGGGAAAAGTATAGATTATGAAAATCTTTTCTCACGCGAAAAAGGGGCGCGAAAATTTGCACCGCCAACACCAAAAAATCTGCACTCGCAAGGTTTTGAAACTTTAAGCATGCGTTTTGAAGGGGCGATGGAATGGAGCGCATTTGGGATCTGGCTGAGTTTGTTATTGCATAAATACGGCACACAAATTTTACGCATAAAAGGGATTATTGACATTGGGGAGGATTTTTTAGTGAGCATTAACGGCGTGATGCATGCAATTTATCCGCCCAAACACATTTTAAAGGACACTAGCGACTCTACTCTCGTTTTTATCACGCGCCATTTAGAGCGTGAAAAAATCTTAAATTCCTTAAAGGGTTTTAAAAATTTGCTTGGTATCAAGGGTTTTGAAACGCAATAATTTTTAATTTTATTCAAATGTAAAAAATGCTTTTAGAATTTTTTAAAATAAAAGAGTTTGAAAGCAATATTCTCTTGATCTTGTGGGGGTTGTAGGGGGAGGGTTTTTTAAAATACCCCTATCCCCTTATGGGTTTTATAAAGAATAAAATCTAAATTTTGCTATCTGTTTATAGCTGTTTGCATTTTAATAGGGAAAAGCACAATAAAGCTTAAAACCAAACACACTCCACAAATCACAAAAATCAAAAGATAGCCCAAATCCCCTAAAAATATCGTAAAAAGATACGAAAAAAGCGCTTGGAAAATCCCAAAAGAAAACACCACCCAAGAAGAGGCTTGAGCGAAATGTTTCGCACCTGCGATCTTTAAAGCCATCATGCTAAATAAATTGATATTAGCGGTCGTGGCCGCTCCCATCACAAAAATACTCAAATTGAGTAAAGGAATTTGGTGGAAAAAAATGGGTAAAAAACATGCGATGGATTTTAGAATAAGGATAAAGATATTGGCGTTTTTAGCCCCTAGCTTTTGAGCCATAGGGCCGCTGATTAAAGAGCCAAGTGTGGCGCCAAAGCCAAAAAACGCCCATGAAGTTCCAGCGATAGTGGGGGAGATATTTAAATGACGGATCAAATAATCCACCCAAAAAAGCGTGTGGGGTAAAAAACCAATCGCATTGAGGGCGCAAGAAACTAACAATAACCCCAAATGCAAAGAGATTTTAAGCTTGCTTTCTTCTTTTTTAATGGGTTTGTTTTTTAAAGAATGGTTTTTCAAGCCCACTAAGGAAAGGATAAAGGCTATCAAGCAACTGCCCCCTAAAAAAATCCACGCCCATTTGATATTATAAGAGCTGATCCAAGGCAGAACAAACCCGCTAAAGACAGATCCAATGCCTACGGCGCTAAAAATAAGCCCCCCCACTAAAGCCCTTTTATTTTCCTTAACATAGGGTAAAGAGAGAGGAGCGACTAAAATCATTAAAGCGCTGCTAGCCACGCCGGCGATAAAACGCCAGATCCAAAGCCAAAAGAAAGGGATACTATCAAAATAACAAACCAAAAAACTCAAAGCGATCAAACCAAAACTGATTTTAGCGATGCTTTCTAATGACATTAACGGGCTTAAAAATTGGATTAAAAAACTCCCAAAAACATAGCCCATTAGCACCGCAATGCCTAGTTGGAAGCTTTGGTGTGGGGTCAAGCTCCCTGATAAAATGAGTAGGGGGATTAAGACCACATAGCCAAAACGAGCCAGGCCGTTAGACACAAAAACCCCTAAAAAGCAAACAAACACGCGCATTTTTATCCTTAATAAAAATTATAAAAAAACAAGATTTTATATTATATTGAAACTTGTTAATTGATGGTGCATAATGAGAGTAAGATCAATTTAAGGGGAGCTCATAAGGTTGCCCCATTGTTGAGTAAAGAATTGATTGCGGAAATTGCAGATCTTGTATCTGTAAGAGGCTTTATTAAAATAAGGCTTTTTGCGGTGGTTATCATTGATGCAATAGCGGCTGATGATTACGGACTAGCTAGGGAACACCACTAAAAAAGAATTAAACGCTAAAAAAATAAAAATTTTGTTTTGTAAAAAATTAAAAAAATTAGAAAGATCAAAGCTCTGTTAGTAAAAGAAAAAGTTTAAAAATTAAAAATTTTATGAGTGAGAAAAAGTTTTAAAAAAGTTTAGAAAAAAGTTAAAAAATAAAACTTTGTGAGTGAAAAATATTCGTTTTAGATCTGATTTTGTTGTAAAACTTATTTTCTTAAGTTTTATTTAAAATAGTGAAAAACTCATTTTCTTAAAGAATAGAGAGTATTTTGAAACCGGATTTGTTCGGCTTGAGCGCCAAAATGCGCGATGCTGTTTTTAAGATTCGTTATCGTTTCTCCCACATACGCGCAACCGGCTCCCCAAGTGTTAGAAGTAACCGTGCCGGATGGCGTGCCACGGAGATGACCATTTTGCGTTTCATTACACACTCCTAAAGAGTCTTTTACAAAATCTTTAGGGATTTTGTCAAAATCATTCACCACTTGTTGGACTCGGTTTAAAATCTCTGTTTGCGCTGTAGCGTTAGTGAGCATGCCTTGAGCGAAACTTGCATCCTTAAAAGGGTTGAAAGGCTTGTTGTCTTTGTCTATTGTCCCTGATTGTGCGTTTTCAGTAACAATTTTGGCTTGCACGACGGCTTCTTGAGCGTTAGCGATCATGCTTTGAATCGCGCTGATTTCATTTTTAAAAATCCCACACGCACTACCATTACCTTTATTGATTCCTTCCCATAAACTACCACTACTTGCAGGACCTGCACCACCATTATTTATCCATGGGCATGCACTATTAAGAGTGGTTATAATCGTGCTGGCTTGTTCTAAAAGAATTTGAGCGTTATTTTTCGTATCAACTTCTTTATTTCCATTGTTCCCACTTTCGTTGATTGTAAATTTAAGCTCTGTGTTGGTGTTGCTTAAGACCGGGATTTCCTTCCCACTGCTCCCGAAAGCCTTTTGAATGATTTGATAAGCTTTATTGATGGTTGCATAATCTGCGGTGGATATAATGCTGAATTGACCTGGTTTATATTTTTCATTACCACAAGTAATGGTAGTGTCTCCCCATTGATTTGATGGCGTGTTGTTAAAGGTTTGAACGCCTCCATTTTTGTCTTTGTTAGGACCGGGACCGCAACCACTGATCGCATAGCTCATCACTTGCCACAAACCTGCTGCCGCATTCAAGGCTAAAAGCACGGCTTGATAGGCGGGAGAGTTGGTTTTTTCATCTAGCAAATTTTTCGCGCTCGCGCTCAAATTAGTCCTTGCGTTATTGATGGCATTGGGGTCGCTAGATTGCTGGATTAAGGTGTTTAGGACGCTATAATTGGTTAAAGCATTGTTCAAACTTTCATAACGATCTGAAAGCTCTTGAATGCCTTTGGTGTTTTTCACCATTTGAGCGGCTTCGCCGATTTGATAGCCTGCACTCATGTAAAAGCCGTCGTCTTCAGCGCTTAAAGTGGAAACTAGAAGCGAGCTTAGAGCGAGTGAAAAGATGGTTTTTCTCATGTTGTTATCCTTTTCTTTTTGAAATAAATTGATTTTATAGGTGAGTCTTGCAGAAATGTGTCTTTAAGTAAAACCATACCGCAAGCTTTCGTTAATATAATATAAATTGATGGGATTTTGACATTAATGGGTGTTTTTGCCCTTTCAAAAAAAAAAAAAAGATTTTTGTGGTATTTCTAAACAAATATTAAACCAATGAAAATGATTTTTAAAGAAATGAGATTGTTTGAAGAGAGGTAACTATAAAAAGTTTAGTTATTTTGTTGGAATGTTTGGTGCGATATTTATCCTAACTGCACGAAAAACTCTGCACTTTAGGGCGAGAAGATGCAAGTACATAGCCACTAGGCTACATTTAAGCTTACAAAATACCTCTAGTCTTTTTGGAGTAGGAAATATCCATGCAGACTTTAAAGAACAAAGCCTTTTGCGTTAGTGTTTGTTGGGACGCTTTAGTCATGCCCCTTGCTTTAGAAAGGGGGCGGTTTCACGACTTAATGATGGTATTGGGTAAAAAAGAGTTTTTGATAAAATTTTAAAGATTTTTGCTTGTTTTGTAAAAAGACAGAAACATTCAAAGCGTAGCGGAAAAAAGGGGGTTAATAAGGCGTTTATGATACCATTTATCCCAAACACTAAGGCGTTTGGGAAATATTTCTAAATGGTTTGAATAAAAGGTTTATTTTTTGTGGGGGAAATTGTGCGGGTTGCCTTTATCTCCAACATAAGCGATTTTATCGCCCAAAATATCATAAGCCTGGCCAAAGCCTTTCACAAAGCGCCCTTCTTTAAAATCCAAAGCGATCAAATGGAAATCTTGCATGGTGCGAATGGTTTTAATGCCCCCAGCGCCGCCGGTTTTTTCAATGAATGCATCAAAGGCTTTGTCAAACTCCGCCCCTCTCTCAATAAAACGAGCGTTGGTTTTATAGCGCAAGCGTTTTCTCAAAATGGCTGATTTAGCCTTGCTTTCATCTTCTAAAAACATCACTTCCACATTATTGGGGTTGTGTTTAAGGCCTGCAAAATGCTCAGCCACTTCACTCACATAAATGTAGTATTGTTTGCCATCATGCATCAAGCTCGCATAAGAGCATACCACATGCCCATTAGGGTGTAAGGTCGCTAAACAAACAGAATCAAAGCCTTCTCTAAAAGCTTTAATTTCTTCTTCCACGCCTTTTAAATCATGGGTTTTTTCCACGCTTTGGCACAATTCAATGATAGCGTTCTTGTAGTCTTTAGGGTCTTTAACTTCTTGGTTGAATTCAATCCTTAAGGTTTGGTTGTTGTTGTAGCCAATCACAATACCTTGTGGATCCACGCTTTTAAATGCAACATTTTCAGCGTGATGGACTTGCCCGAATTTTTTCAATAAGCCTTTCATGTCTTCTGCATGGTGGGCGTTCATGTGTTCTATAATACGATTAAGCAAAATATTCTCCTTATTTTTTAAAGATAATGAGAATATTATAATCAAAAAAACTAATTTTGAGCTTAATCCTTGACTGAAATCCTAGTTTTTATCTCTATGCCTAAAAGTTTAAAAGCGTTGGTCAAGCTCAAGCTCACCATTAAACAAATCTTTAAAAGCTCTTTAGCTTTAGGGGTGTCTAAAATCTTGCCAGCGTTATAGAAGTGGTGGAATTCTGAGGCGAGGGTTTTTGCATATTCGCACATTTTTTGCAAGCCGTATTCTTCAAAAGAGGCTTCAATGATTTTAGGCAAGCTTAAAGCACTAAAGAGGAGGTATTTTTCTTCAGCGTTCAGGTTTTTTAAAGGGGTTTGCAAAACCTCTTCTTTAGAAAAAGGGGATTTTTCTAGCATGGTATGGATGCGCGAGTTAGCGTAGTGGATGTAATAAATAGGGTTTGAGCTGTCTTGTTTTTTTAAAGTATTGACATCAAATTCTAAATGGGTGTCAAGCCGTTTGCTCAAAAAAATAAACCTTAAAGCGTCTTTACCAATATCATCAACTACATCTTTAATCAAAATGAAATTACCCGCTCTTTTACTCATCTTGTAAGGTTCGTTATCTTTGAGTAAGCGTACCATTTGAGCGAGCAAGACTTCAAGCTTACGAGAATCATAGCCTAAAAATTCAAGGCTAGCCTTCACTCTAGCGATATAGCCGTGGTGGTCTGCCCCCCAAATGTTGATGTATTTGGTGTAGTTTTGCTTAAATTTTTCATTATGATAGACAATATCGCCGGCCAAATAAGTGTAATTTTTATCTTCTTTAATAAGCACCCGATCGCTTTCATCCTGGTATAAAGAAGATTTGAGCCAGATTTTAGAATCCTTTTCATAAAGGGCGTTCGCTTTTTCTAAGGTTTTAAACACCGCATCTTTATGGTTAAAAACCTCTTTTTCGCTCGCATAAGAATCAAAATGAATGCCTAGAGAATCCAAATTGTCCTTGATTTCTAAAAGCATTAAATCTTTAGCGTAGCCGCTTAAAACTTCAATGATAGTTTCTTCATTTTCTTGAAAAAGGCTCGGTTCTAAATCGTTGCGGGCTTTTTGGGCGATTTCTATGATGTATTCGCCCTTGTAAAAGACTTCCGGATAAGTTACGCTTTCTTTTAAAACATGCTCTCTGTAAGCGAGCCACACAGAAAGCCCTAACAAGCGGATTTGAGACCCCATGTCATTGACATAATATTCGCGCAAAACCTCATGCCCTAAAAAGCGAGCGATTTTAGCCAAACTATCGCCAAACACCGCCCCCCTAGCATGCCCTATGTGTAAAGGCCCTGTAGGGTTAGCGCTCACGAATTCTAAAAAGATTTTTTGAGAATTTTCGCTTGGTAGTTTAGAGCCAAATTTTTCTTTTAATTCCAAAGCCTTTTGGGTGAAACGCTCCAAAAAATCCAAAGAAAGCGTGAAATTGATATAACCCTTACAAGCCACTACGCTGTCAAAAAACCCTTGAGTTTTAGCGTGCGTGCTGATTTTAAGGGCCAATTCCTCAGCGATGACTAAGGGCGATTTTTTAAAAACTTTGGCGAGATTGAAAGCAATGGGCGTAGCGTAATGCCCATGCTCTCGGTCTTTAGGGTATTCAATAATGACTTCAGCTTCTAAAATCTCTTCTAAAACGCCCTTAATAAGAGTGTGCATTTTTAGCTTTCTTGTTTTTGCGCGCTTTTCATGTCGCTGCTTTCATGCACTTTGGCTTGCGCTGCTTGAGCGTCTAGGGTTTTAGGCTCATTTTTAGCTTCTTCTTCATCGTCTTTCACGGCTTTTTTGAAGTTCTTGATCCCACTGCCTAAGCCTTTAGCCAATTCAGGAATCTTTTTAGCCCCAAACAACAACACAATCACTAATAAAACAATGACCCAATGCCATATACTTGTAAATCCGCCCATATGTTACTCCTTGAATTTATTGGTTGGTTTGCTTTGAATTATAGCTTGTTTGAAAAAGAATTGATAAACTTTATAAGGATTCGTTTTTCCAAGCCTTGCATATTTTTTCAAAATTAAACGCTTTTAAGCGATAAACGAGAGTTTTGGCGATGCTCAAAATGATTTCTTTGGATTTTTCTAAATCTTCATTGATGATGAGGTAGTCAAAACTCTCCAAGCTTTGCATTTCCTTATAAGCGTTAATCAAGCGCTTTTCTATCGTCTCTTTAGAATCTGTCCCCCTTAAAAGCAAGCGCTCTTTTAAAACCTCTTGATTTTTGGTGCTAATAAACACAGAGCATGCGTTAGGGTAATGCTTTTTAAGGATCTCATGCCCTTGCACATCAATATCAAAAATCACGATTTTACCCTCTTTTAAGGCTTTTTCCACAAGGGCTTTAGAAGTGCCATAATAGTGGTTATGCACGATCGCCCATTCTAAAAATTGCCCTTTTTCTATGCCTTGCTTAAATTCTTCTTCGCTGACAAAATTGTAATGCAAGCCATCAATTTCGCCCTCTCTGGGTTTCCTCGTGGTGGTGGAAAGGGAAAAATGGGTTTTTGGGATTTTTTCTTGCAAATACTTTGTAAGGGTGCTTTTACCCGCTCCGCTAGGGCCTGAAAGGATGAGTAAATTAAAATTGTTATTCATTAGGTTTTTTATCCTCTAAAGTGATTTTAATGCTTAAGGTTTTGTTTTCTAAAAGGCTTTTTAAGGACTCTTGATTGAGGCTTTTCAATAAATCTTGCAAATTCAAGCGCAATTCTAGGGGGCTAGAAGTTGCATCGCTTTTTTGGGGGATTTTTGCGTTTTCTTGTGGGGTTTCTGTAACGCTTTCTTTAGGGGTTTGTGCGGCGTTTTCATTATTAGAAGTTTCTATCAAGGCTCCATCAACAAGAGGTAACGCTTCCCCCATCGCTTTAGCCATCACCGGTTCAGGAATGTCTTCAATGGTTTCGTAGTTGTCTTGGGTTTTTGGGGGCGTTTTTTGGTCTTGGGTTTCTGTTTCTTGGGGGGTTTCTAATTCTTTTAAAACTTCTTCATTTTGGGGCGTTTCTGCGTTTTCTTGGTTTTCTAATTCTTGCGTTTTTGTTTCTTGCACTTGGGAAGCTTCTAATTCTTGCGTTTCTGTTTGTTCTGTAATTTCTTGTGCTTCCGTTTCTTGGGGGCTTTCTGCGATTTCTTGGTTTTCTAATTCTTGCGTTTCTGTTTGTTTTGTAATTTCTTGCGTTTCTGTTTCTGCTTCTTGTGTTTGGGGCGTTTCTGCGTTTTCTTGCGTTTCTTTTTTATCCTCGTTAGAATTTTCTTGGATTTCTTTGACTAATTCTTGCATGGCCTCTAATTCTTGTGCGCTTGGGGAGTCTTGCGTTTTTTCTTTGACTTGCTCTTGTTCTTGTTTTTCTTCTTGAATTTCTTGCGTCTCTGCTTCTTGTGTTTGGAGAGTTTCTGATTCTTTTGAAACTTCTTTTTCTTTAGGTGTTTCTGCAACTTTTTGCGTTTCTTCTTTGAATTGTTCTTGTTTTTCTTCTGCAACTTCTTGCGTTTCTATTTCTTGCGCTTGCGGTTTTTCTAATTCTTGGGAGGCTTCTAATTCTTGCACTTGTGTTTGTTCTGTAACTTCTTGTGTTTCTGTTTCTGCTTCTTGTTTTTCTGCTTCTTGCACTTGGGAGGCTTCTATTTCTTGCGGTGTTTCTGCGATTTCTTCTTTTTCTTCTTCTTTAACTTCTTCGTTTTCTTTTTGTGCATCTAAAGTGGGGAGTAATTGCTCTTCAGCGTTAGGCTCTTCTTTAGCTAGGGCTTCTAAATCGCCTAAATTTTCTAATTCGTCCCAATTGGTTTCTAAAATTTCTTGAGTTGGGTCTAAATTCTGGCTAGACTTTGGCTCGCTTGCATTAAAGCCAAGCTTTTTTTGAAGGATTTTTAAAACCTCAGTGGGTAAAAAAGGTTTTTTCATTTTCACCTCAAAGCCTTCCAAGAAGGGCTGCGCTTCATTACCCTTTTTATACATGCATAAATTTAGATGGTTTTGAGAGATGATTTCTTTTAACTCTAGCCAATCCACTTGATCCAGTTTTTCCAGACTTTCATCATCGGCTATTAAAAGCCATTCTAGATCTTTTTTAAGGCGTGCGGATAGCTCTTCATAGTGGTTAAAATTTTCCATAGATAATTCTAACTTTTTAGAGACGCTCTCAAGCAACTTTGCAATCATGGGGTTTTGGTTGAATACAATCATTTTCATTTTAGGGACTCCTTAATTTTAGTAAGAAACGCTTCTTTAAGCTGTCAATTTTTATCGCTTTTTTTAAATCTTTTATTATAATCAAAAATCCACTTGGTTGGTTGTTTTTATAATGAGTGTAATTTAAAATAAGGATCATTTGATGTTAGATCAATTTAAAAAAATCGTTGGCGTTAGCGTGTTAGTGGGCTGTTTGGGGGTTTTACAAGCTAAAAATAGCCTGTTTGTCTTACCTTATGAGCAAAGGGACGCTTTAAACGCTTTAGTTTCTGGCATTAGTAACGCTAGAGAGAGCGTGAAAATCGCTATTTATAGTTTCACGCACAGAGATATTGCAAGAGCCATTAAAAGCGTAGCGAGTAGGGGGATTAAGGTGCAAATCATTTATGATTATGAAAGCAATCATCATAACAAGCAATCCACTATCGGCTATTTAGACAAATACCCTAACACTAAAGTGTGTTTATTAAAGGGGCTTAAGGCTAAAAACGGGAATTATTACGGCATCATGCACCAAAAAGTAGCGATCATTGATGATAAGATCGTGTTTTTAGGCTCAGCGAATTGGAGCAAAAACGCTTTTGAAAACAATTATGAAGTGCTTTTAAAAGCCGATGATACAGAGACAATTCTCAAAGCCAAGAGCTATTATCAAAAGATGCTAGAAAGCTGTGTAGGGTTTTAAAGCCCTTTAAGAAATCCTAATCGTCTTTAGCGTTTGGGCGTTTCACAAGCCCTTTAGAAGTGGTAATTATACCCCACATAAAAGGCAAAAACCCTACGCATTTGAACCTTGAGTGCATCGGTGGTGTAGTATTTGTTACTAATGGTGGGGAATTTAAACCCGATTTCAAATTCATGCTCATCTACAAATAAGGCTTTCATGCCAAAGTTAAAAAGGAATTGAAAAGAGGTGTTATCAACTGCACTAGTGTTAGTGATGCCTAGTAATTCCTGCCCTTTATTGCCAATATACCAGCTATTCCCCGCAATTGCAATCCCCCCAAAAACGCCAATATCCACGCCAATATCATCTTGATAGAAACTCCCTTGGAAGAAATTCCATATCGCATCCACGCCCACGCCATAAGTGATCATGTTATTGCCGCCATAATAGCCTTTAGGGTATCTCATGCCATAGCCTTGCCAGTCTAAAAAAGCAAAATAACGCAAACCCAAGACCTTATCCGCATGGAAAAAGTGGTTATAGCCCATAACCAAGCCAATCCCATTCGATCCCATGTTGGTGAGTTTTTTAACGCTATTGACGCTAGTCATCACATTAGTATAACCGGTTTGGTAGTTAGTTATTTCTCTAACTTCATGGATATTAGTCATTAAATTGATAGAACCTGTTTGGTAATTGAATCCCATATACAAATTTTTTGTCCAAGAAGGTGCAGCGCTTTCTTCTTTAGCTATTAAGGCGTGTGTCAGTAAGCTTGCACCAACCAACATCTTTAACAAGGTTCTCAATTTTATCTCCTACAAGTTAAATTCATTATAAAGACCTAAATTTTACAACAACTTGTGCAAAATTAAGCATTTATTCTTTGTAAGAGAGTATAATTTTGAGGCTTAAAATAGTGAATAAGGCTAGTGAATGAAAAAAGCGCTTTGTATAGGGGCTATTTTGTTGAGCATGTCAGCCAATGAGCCTGGAATTGATTTTAACCCTCCTAATTATGTGGAAGAAACCCCCTCTAAAGAATTTATCCCAGAATTGAACAAGTTAGGGAGTTTGTTCGGGCAGGGTGAACGCCCTTTATTTGCGGACAGGAGAGCGATGAAGCCTAATGATTTGATCACAATCATTGTCTCTGAAAAAGCGAGTGCGAATTATTCTAGCTCTAAAGACTATAAAAGCGCTTCAGGGGGTAATTCCACGCCCCCAAGGCTCACTTATAACGGCTTAGATGAGAAAAAGAAAAAAGAAGCGGAGTATTTAGACGATAAGAATAATTACAATTTCACTAAATCCAGCAACAACACGAATTTTAAAGGCGGTGGCTCGCAAAAAAAGAGTGAGGATTTAGAGATCGTGTTGAGCGCTAGGATTATTAAAGTGCTAGAAAACGGGAATTATTTCATTTATGGGAATAAGGAAGTGCTAGTGGATGGGGAAAAGCAAATCCTTAAAGTGAGTGGGGTGATCCGCCCTTATGATATTGAAAGGAATAACACCATCCAATCCAAGTTTTTAGCCGACGCTAAGATTGAATACACGAATTTGGGGCATTTGAGCGATTCTAACAAAAAGAAATTCGCTGCTGATGCGATGGAAACCCAAATGCCTTATTGAAAAGGGCGTTTGAAAACCGCATGAGAGTGATCGCTATTATTTTGGCTAGAAGCTCCAGTAAAAGGATCAAAAATAAAAATGTTATAGATTTTTTCAATAAGCCCATGCTCGCTTACCCTATTGAAACAGCACTAAACTCCAAGATCTTTGAAAAAGTGTTTATCTCTAGCGACAGCATGGAGTATGTTAATCTAGCCAAGAATTATGGGGCGAGCTTTTTGAATCTACGCCCTGAAGTTTTAGCCAACGATAGGGCTACGACTTTAGAGGTGATGGCCTATCACATGGAAGAATTGAAATTAAAAGATGATGATATAGCGTGTTGTTTGTATGGCGCTTCAGTTTTTTTGCAAGAAAAGCATTTAAAACGCGCCTTTGAGGCTTTAAAAGAAAATCAAAATGCGGATTATGTTTTCACTTGTTCTCCCTTTAGCGCTTCGCCCTATCGTTCTTTTAGCCTTGAAAACGGCGTTCAAATGGCTTTTAAAGAGCATTTAAACGCGCGCACGCAAGATTTAAAAACGCTCTATCATGACGCCGGACTGCTTTATATGGGGAAGGCTCAAGCCTTTAAAGAAATGCGACCCATTTTTAGCTCAAATTCTATCGCTTTAGAATTATCGCCCCTAGAAGTCCAAGATATTGACACTCTAGAAGATTTGGAATTGGCCAAGCTCAAATACAGCCGTTTAAAAAATTCATGCCAGTAAAAATTTTGTGCGATGCGTTTGCAACGAGCGGTTTAGGGCATGTGAGGCGTGGTGGAAAAATCCTTTCTTACATAGAAAAATTAGGCGTTGGAGCGAGCCTTTATTTGCACAAACAAAACGATATAAGCGCTTTTTTAGAGAGCGTTAATGGTAATGATTTTTTGATTACGGACAGCTATTGTTTAAATTCAAAAGATTTTTATCTTTTAAAAGAAAAATCTCAAAACCTTATGGTGATAGAAGACAAAGAGCATGCAAAGGGGTTTTACCCTAAAGAGACTAAAATCATCAATTGCATGCTCAATGCTTCAAATCATTATAGTTATTTTTCTAAAGATCATTATTTGGGGGTGGGGTTTTACCCTGTTGACATTCGTTTTATTTATGATCGCCCTATCAATGCAGAAAATAAAGAAGTGTTGATCACGCTAGGGGGGAGCGAGCCAAAAATATTAAAAGAGATAGTCAAAATTTTAGAAAATAATGAAATAAATTTGCATATCATTTCATCTCATATCCCTAAAAACCCTCCCAAAAACACGCATTATTACAGCCATTTAAGCCCTTTAGAGTTTAGCTCTTTGATGAAATCTTGCGCTTGCGCCATTAGCGCTGCTGGCCAAACCCTCTATGAATTAGCCCTTTCTCAAACGCCCTCGCTCATTATCCCCATTGCGCCTAATCAAATCCTTCAAAGCAAGGAATTTGAAAATTCAGGCATTTTCAAACAAACGAGTTTAAAAACTTTAGCTAAAGATTTTGAAAAATTGCAAATTCAAAAAAATCAAGCCTGGGCAAAAAACCTAGTTTTTGGGAGCAAATTAGAGGGCGCATTAAGGGAGTTTTTAGGGGTTTGAAAAAAAATTATTGTTATGAAAATATCCAAGCGGTTGATTTTACTAATTTAAACGATGAAGAAAAGTTGCTGGTTTTAGAATTTCGTAACCACCCAAACACTGCCTTATGGATGTATAGCGCTAATATTTCTTTAAAAACGCATTTGCAATTCATAGAAGATTTAAAAACTTCACCTAACCACCGCTATTTTTTGTTTAAAGAAGAGGGCGTTTATTTGGGGGTTGGCTCTATCACTAAAATCAATCTTTTCCATCAGCATGGGTATTTGGGGATTTATAAAAACCCTTTTTTAAAAAATAAGGGAGGGGCTATTTTAAAAGCTTTAGAATTTATCGCTTTTGAAGAGTTTCAATTAAATTCTTTGCATTTGGAAGTGATGGAGGATAATTTCAAAGCGATCGCTTTCTATGAAAAAAACCATTATGAGTTAGAGGGGCGTTTGAAAGGCTTTATCTCTAAAGACAAGGGGTTTATAGACGTTCTTTTGTATTATAAGGATAAGAAAAAACATAATGGTCAATCTTTTCCAAAACTTTAGGGCTAATTTCTAATCTTAAATTCAGCACGCTCAAAGGCAATTTGCAATCTTGCAATTTGACTAAATCTTTTGAAGTAACCAACAAGGAAGTGGCGTTATTTTGATGAAACTTTTTTTCTAAAAGCTTCAAATCAAAAGGGGCATGGTCTTTAAAATAGATTTTTTTAACCACTTCTTTGGGCAAGAATGCGTCTAAGCGGCTAGGGTTAGCGATAGCCGTTACTAAAAGCATGCGCTTGGTGGGGTGGGTAATAGAGGTGATTCTTTTATAATCTTTATCTTCTATAATGACTAAATGGGCTTCTTTGTAGCTTTTAATATTTTCTCTATACAACCCGCTAGGCAAGCAAAAAGGGTAATAGGGGGGGATTTTAGGTCTTAAAAGCACATTGAATTGGTTGAAATTAAACCTAAAGCCATCGTCTAAAAACACGATTTTTGCTCCTAATTCAAGGGCTTTTAAAACGCCTAGCTCTCTTTTTTCGCTCACAATCACGCTCGCTTGTTTTAAATTTAAGGCTAAAAGATAGGCTTCATCGCCGGCTGTGCTTTGGGAGACTAGAATTTTCCCTTTAACGCTCACCACCACTAAACCTTTAGAATCCCGCTGATACCCTCTAGAAACAACCGCCACTTCTTGGTATCTTGGCGCGATTTCTAAAATAAAGGGCGTTTTACCGCTTCCCCCAGCGATCAAGTTGCCTACGCTAACAATAGGGATTTTAAAATCATACTTTTTAGCGGCTTTTCGTTTAAGGGTAGCGATGCATTGATAGATTAAAGAAAAAGGGTAGAGTGCAAAAATCAACCCTTTTTGCAAAAGAGTGGGGGCGTAAAAATAGCGTTCTAAAAAGGGTTTATCGCTTTTCATTTAGGATCAAATCGTTTGGCGATGGTGGGTAATTCCAGTTTAAAAGCGTTTTTTTGGACACGGCTTATTATGTTTTTCACTAAAGTTTCATCATGGCCTAATTGAATGAGAGTCTCTAAATGGATGGGTTTTGTTTGAAACAACGCTTCAATATCTTTTAATAAAGGATCGATCACGCTATAAGGATAGCCCAAATCCTTTTCATCGCTTTGGCCTATAAATAAATCCGCGCTAGGGGGCTTATCTAGGATATTTTTAGGGATATTTAGATGGCAAGCGAGTTCATAAACTTCGGTTTTAAACAATTCCCCAATCGGGTTAATCGCGCACGCCAAATCCCCAAACAAAGTGCCATAGCCTAGCATTCTTTCGCTTTTATTGCTCGTGCCAATGACTAAAGAATGGCTTTTTAAAGAATAATCGTATAAAAAAGCCATGCGCAACCTTGAGCAAAAATTCCCCTTTCTAGTAAGGCTTGCGTCTTTAAAATGAGAGCCAAAGATTGCATCATAGGGCGCGATAGAATATTCTGTATAGGGGATAGAAAAGGTTTCACACAAATTTAGGGCGTCTGATTTACTTTCTGGCATAGAAACTGAAGAGGGCATTAAAAGGGCATGAGCGTTTTCTTTAAAAACCTTTTGAGACAGCACCCCAACGACCGCGCTATCCAGCCCCCCGCTCAACCCATAAACGACTTTTTTAAAGCCTCTTTTGTGAACTTCTTTTTCTAAAAAATCGCATAAATAAGATATGAGTTCGTGGTAGTGTTTTTGCATGCTTTGAATTATAATAGAAAAAATGTATCCTTTAAGTAAAAAATTAGTTTTTCTTGCTATAATTTTTGTTTCACTTCTTTTAAAAGTGCTCGTAGCTCAGCTGAATAGAGCAACAGGTTGCGGTCCTGTAGGTCGGGGGTTTGAATCCCTCCGAGCACACCATTTAATGAGTTTTTAATATTCTGCATGTTTTTAAACATTATCGCTCCCATTATGGTAAAATAAACACTCGCTTAAACACGCTAGGAGATTTGATTTGGCATTACCCATTTATTACGATAAAGACATTGATTTAGGCGTTATCCAATCCTTACAAGTGGGCGTTATTGGTTATGGCGCTCAAGCAAAAGCCCAAGCGCTCAATTTGAGAGATTCTAAAGTGAAAGTGCGTGTTGGCTTGTATCAAGGGAGTTTGAGTATTCCAAAAGCAAAGGCAGAGGGCTTTGAAGTGCTAGAAGTCAAGGAATTAGTCCAAAAGTCTGATGTGATCATGGCGTTACTCCCAGATGAATTGCATAAGGAAGTTTTAGAAAAAGAAGTGATCCCTTTTTTAAAAGAGAATCAGATCGTGGGCTTTGCTCATGGTTTTAGCGTGCATTTCAATCAAATCTCTTTTAAAAAAGGCATCGGTGTGATTTTAGTCGCGCCAAAAGGGCCAGGGAGCGCTTTAAGAGGAGAATACCTTAAAAATAGGGGCTTATACCATTTGATCGCCATAGAGCAAGAAAATTCAAAAAACAACGCTAAAGCCGTGGCTTTAAGCTATGCAAAGGCGATGGGTGGGGGGAGAATGGGGGTTTTAGAAACGAGCTTTAAAGAAGAATGCGAGAGCGATTTATTCGGCGAGCAAGCGGTTTTGTGTGGGGGGTTGGAAGCGATTGTAAGAATGGGGTTTGAAACTTTAATCAAAGCAGGATACCCTGAAGAATTAGCCTATTTTGAATGCGTGCATGAAGTGAAATTAGTAGCGGACTTGTTGCATTATAAGGGGGTGGAGGGCTTGAGAAAACACATTTCTAACACCGCTGAATTTGGGGCGATTAAAGCTAGAGAGCCTATGGCAAATCTGTTAGAAAAACGCATGCAAAAAATCTTAAAAAAGATTCAAAACGGCTCATTCGCTAAGGATTTTTTACTAGAAAAAAGCTTGAATTACCCCAGGTTAAACACAGAGAGAAAAGCTCTTAAAGAGACTAAAATAGAGCAAATTGGGGAAATTTTACGCACCCCATTCAATCATGAAAAATAAATCATTAAAATAAAGGAATCATATGGCAATAGTAGTTACTATCACTTCAGGTAAGGGGGGCGTGGGTAAAAGCACCACCACGGCTAATTTGGCGATCGGGCTGGCTGAGAGCGGTAAAAAAGTCGTAGCGGTTGATTTTGATATAGGTTTGAGAAACTTGGACATGATTTTAGGGTTAGAAAATCGCATTGTTTTTGATGTGGTGGATGTGATGGAGAAAAATTGCAACCTTTCGCAAGCGTTAATCGTGGATAAAAAAACTAAAAACCTTTCTTTTTTAGCGGCTTCACAAAGTAAAGATAAAAACATTTTAGATAAGGAAAAAGTAGCGATTTTAATCAACGCTTTAAGGGCGGATTTTGACTATATTTTGATTGACTCGCCCGCTGGGATTGAAAGCGGTTTTGAGCATGCGATTTTGCATGCGGACATGGCGTTAGTGGTGGTAACGCCGGAGGTGAGTTCTTTAAGGGATAGCGACAGAGTGATTGGCATCATTGATGCGAAGTCTAACCGGGCTAAAAGGGGCGAAGAAGTGCATAAATATTTAATCATCAATCGCTTAAAACCTGAGTTAGTGGAAAGCGGCGAGATGATTTCAATAGAACAAGTGTTAAATATTTTGTGTTTGCCTTTGATTGGGATCATTCCTGAAGATAGCCACATTATTTCAGCGACTAATAAGGGCGAGCCGGTGATTCGCACCGATTGCGAGAGTGCAAAAGCTTACCAGCGCATCACCAGAAGGATTTTAGGCGAAGAAGTGGAGTATGTGGAATTTAAGGCTAAAAAAGGCTTTTTTAGGGCTTTAAAAGGGATGTTTTCATGAGTTTGTTTGATTTTTTTAAAACTAAAGGGAGTGCAGCTACTGCAACGGACCGATTAAAATTGATTTTAGCCAAAGAGCGCACCTTAAATTTGCCTTACATGGAAGAAATGCGTAAAGAAATCATTGCCGTTATTCAAAAATACACTAAATCTTCAGACATCCATTTCAAAACCCTTGATAGCAACCAAAGCGTGGAAACGATTGAAGTGGAGATTATATTGCCTAAATAGTTTAAAATGAAAAGCCATTTCCAATACAGTGCGCTAGAAAATATCCCTAAAGTTTTTGACATCCTCAAAGACCCCCCTAAAAAGCTCTATTGTGTGGGCGATACCAAGCTTTTAGATGCACCTTTAAAAGTGGCTATCATAGGCACAAGAAGACCCACCCCTTATAGCAAGCAACACACCATCACGCTAGCTAAAGAGCTTGCCAAAAATGGCGCGGTTATTGTGAGTGGGGGAGCGTTAGGCGTGGATATTATCGCTCAAGAAAACGCCTTACCAAAAACAATCATGCTTTCGCCTTGCAGTTTGGATTTTGTCTATCCTACCAACAACCATAAAGTGATCCAAGAAATCGCGCAAAACGGCTTGATTTTAAGCGAATATGAAAAGGATTTCATGCCCATTAAAGGCTCTTTTTTAGCGAGAAACCGCTTAGTGATCGCTTTAAGCGATGTGGTGATTATCCCCCAAGCGGATTTGAAAAGCGGCTCTATGAGCAGCGCGAGATTAGCCCAAAAATACCAAAAACCCCTATTTGTTTTGCCCCAACGCTTGAATGAGAGCGACGGCACTAATGAGCTTTTAGAAAAAGGGCAGGCTCAAGGGATATTTAACATTTATCATTTTATAAACACCCTTTTAAAAGACTATCATTTACAAGAAATAAATGAAAATAAAGATGAATTTTTAGAATATTGCGCGAAAAACCCTAGCTATGAAGAAGCGTATCTCAAATTTGGGGATAAACTTTTAGAATACGAGTTATTAGGCAAGATCAAGCGCGTCAATCATTTCGTGGTGTTAGCGTGATTTTAGCATGCGATGTGGGGCTAAAACGCATTGGCATCGCCATGCTTTTCAATGGTATTATCTTGCCTTTAGAAGCGATTTTGCGCCACAACAGGAATCAGGCCTCTAGGGATTTGAGCGTTTTATTGAAAGAAAAAAACATTCAAGTGCTGGTGGTGGGCAAGCCTAGTGAAAATTATGCGGATACGAATATTCGCGTTGAGCATTTTATCAAGCTTGTCGATTTTAAGGGCGAAATCGTTTTTATTAATGAAGATAGTTCTAGTATAGAAGCTTGTGAAAATTTAGAGCATTTGGGCAGGAAAAATAAGCGGCTCGCTATCAAAGATGGCCGGTTAGACTCTTTGAGCGCTTGCAGGATTTTGGAGCGCTATTGCCAGCAGGTTTTAAAAAAACATTAGGGATAAAATTCTAATATAAAAAATGCTCAAAGATATTTTTTAAAATCCATATAATCAAAGAGCTTGATTTTAATCAAGCGATAGTTTTTAAAAGCGCTTTTTGGGTTAGGGGTATTAAACGCAAAATATCCTCTATCCCTTAAGAGAATGAGTTTTATTATAAAAATTGAAGTTTAAAACCCCCATTTGTAAAAATTAAAAGGTTTTAGTCATCAATATTTGATTATAATAAAGTCTAAATTTTTTAATAAAAGGGAGAAGCGTCATGCTAGGAAGTTTTAAAAAAGCGATTTTTAGGGTTTTATGCTTGGGTGCATTGGGTGTTTATTGGGGGGGGGGGTTAATGGCAGAGCCAACCCCTAAAGAGCTTGTTGATCAGGGCAAAGAGATTTTTAATTTTGCCGTGCATGGTGGGGGTGGCACATTTAGAGGAGATAGTCTTGAAGCTAAGGAATATTATATTCAAGCTAAGGAATATTTTGAAAAAGCGTGTAATTTAAACTATGCTAAGGGGTGTACTGAACTAGGAGGTCTATATGAGGGTGAAAATTTAGTAATAGGAGAGAATCCTAGTTTAAAAGAGCGTTTGAAAAAAGCTGTTCAATACTACTCTAAAGCGTGTGATTTAAAAGATGGTGAAGGGTGTAGTTTTTTAGGGTTGGTATATGAACTAAATGGGTATGGAGTAGTAAAGAAGGATTTAAAAAAAGCCATTCAATACTATGTTAAAGCGTGTGAATTAGATGATGTTGGAGGGTGTTTCATATTGTTAGCAAGGTTAACAACAGATAAACTAGTGACCAAACAAGAATTTGTTCAATATCTCTCTAAAGCTTGTGAATTAAATAGTGGTAGTGGGTGTCTTATATTGGGGACATTCTATGATGGTGGGAAAGACAAAGATATAAAAAAAGTTGTTCAATACTACTCTAAAGCTTGTGAATTAAATAGTGGTAGTGGGTGTTCCAGTCTAGGAGCTATGCAATATGTTGGTAAGGGCGTAGTCAAAAATGAAAAACAAGCGATGGAAAATTTTGAAAAGGCTTGCAAATTAGGAAAACTAGGACATAAAGAAGCATGCGAGATAGTTACTTATAAAGGGCTTTGCGAATTAGGACATAAAGAAGCATGCGAGATAGTTGGCCTTATGGTGCGTTGCTTTCTAATGGCAGATCTAAAGGCATGTGGTATGGAATATGATAAGCAAAAAGCCTTAGGTTTTTTAGGGGGTTAGAGCATCGCCACAACTCCCCTTATTCTTTTAAGAAAATACTTTTACTAGAGAGTTTTAATCTTTTTTTGGTATTCTTTTAAGGGTCATTAGTCTTAAAAACTCTTTAAAAACGGATAACCATGAAAATTATGCATCAAGTCAAGGATTTTTTAGATTTTTGCAAACAAACGATCCACAAAAATTCTAATGAAGCGTTTCAAAAAACCAAGCGGGCATTTTTTAAAGAAAAATCTCAAAAAATCAGAGAGCAGGCGGTTAAAATCGTAGAAAAACGCTTGACAAAAGAGAACATGCAATTAAGCGATTTCAGTGAAGAAGAATTAAAAATCATGTTTGAAGCTGAAGAAAAAAGATTATTAGAGCAAATCCACGCTAAAGAATTGAAAGAAAAACAAGAAAAAAACACCAAGCATTTTAAAGAAGTTTGGGAAAAGGGCGAAAATGAACAAGAAAAATAGCGTGTTTTCTAGCCTAATGAATTTTTTCAGTGAAAAGAATGAGCGCTGGCTGTTAGCCCACAGGCACACGAGAGGGTTTGTGATAGTGGCGTGGCTTTTTAGGTTTAAAAACATTGCGTTTTCTGTTTTGATCACTTTGTTAATTATTTTGGTGGATATTTGGGTTTATAGCGATGTGCGCCAATTTTTATTGGACACTTCAAGCTCTTTTATTTGGCTTTTAATCGCTTTACTAATCAAATGGGGCGTGATTGTTTTTAGCGCGCGTAAATGCTACCAATTCAGTAAAAAAATGTTTGCACTCATTCAAAGAAAAAGGCAAATCAGAGAGAATTTAAAAAACCGCTTCAGTCAAAAAGACGCTAAAAATGCGGGAAAAATTTCCAATATTGCTGAAGAAATCATTTCAAAAAAACAAGAAGAGTTCCACCATCAAGAAGATTCTAAGGATAAATCTCATAAAGACAAGCTTTCTAACATTACCGAAGAAATGATTCTTAAAAAACAAGAGGAATTGAAAGCTAACAAGGATAAAGAAAATTAAAAAAGGCATACAGAAGATCCCAACCAAAACACTCCCCCAAAAGAGAACAATCAAGAGGATAGTCAATAAATGAGAGTCAATCTTTTAAAAAAGGCATGAAGCGTTGGGGCATGGGGGAAGCGATTTTATAGCACGCCCCTTTAAATTCAAATTCTAAACTAGCGGCATGGAGCATGAGTAAAGGAGCGTTATTTTCACGCTTTAATTGAATATACTCTCTAGCGTTTTCATCTACTACCCCATAAAGCCCTTCGCCCACGATCCTGTGATTCACACTGCTTAAATGCAAGCGGATCTGGTGCGTGCGCCCGGTGAGTGGGGTTATTTTCAGTAAGCTCACATCTAAAAAAGAATTATAGCTTAACGGCTTAACAAGAGTGGTTGAAGGCTTGCCTAAAGGAGAAATTTGAGATCGAATGCGCAAATCTTTTTGAATGTTTTCTGGCGTTAGAATGGGCTTATCTACTATGATACTTTTATCCACCAACCCATGCACTAGCGCCAAATAAGTTTTTTGCACTTTTTTTTGCATAAAAAGCGCCTTTAAATCTTTAGCGCTTTGTAAGGTTTTGCCCGCTAACACTAACCCGCTCGTTTCATAGTCTAGCCTGTGGGCTGGGTGGGCGTTTTTGCCAAAATGAGATTGGATGCAATCTAGTAAGCTTTCATGGTAGAAATAGCCTTTAGGGTGGGTATAGACTTGAGGGGGTTTGTCAAATACGCCAAAATCTTTAGTTTCAAAAACAAGCTTTCCCTGCTTTTCATTGGGCTTGAAATAAATCAAGCTAACGGCCCCTTGAATGGTTTGAGATTTGCACACGATCTGTTGGTTTTGCTTTAAGCGTTGTTTGTCAAGGTGCCGTTGGGCTTCTTTTAAAGAGCATTTTAAAATATCGCGCACCACAAATAAGGCTTTGGTGGGTTTTAAAATTTCAAATTCTTCTTCAACAAACGGCACTACAACAAACTTTTAACAAGCATTTTAGGCTCGTTAGAATACTCGTCTAATTCCACGCTAAAAAGCACGCTCACCTTTTCGCCCGCTTTTAAAAACCGCTCAGTGTTAAAATAAATAGCGTCTTTGATGCATTCTTTATCCTTAAAACGCAACGCTTGATGGCTTTCTTTAATGATTCTTTCTTCTATGACTTCTAAATTTTGCGCTTGGAATAAGGGTTCAGGGTTTTCTTGCCCATAAGGTTCGCCCGTTTCTATAATCTCTAAAAGCTCTTTATCAATGTCTTTAAGGCTTAATATCAAAGGGGGTTCTTCTTCACAAAAGGGTAAGATTTTAAAATCAAAATTTTCTAAAGTTTCAAAGAGTGAGACCATGTTATTTTTTTCAACGCTCAAACCGCACGCCTGCCTATGCCCCCCATAGCCGAGTAATAAAGAAGAAACCCCATTCAAAGCGTCAATCAAATCAACATTTTGAGAGCTGCGCCCGCTCCCTTTATACGCCCCTTCTTTAAAAGTAAAAACCAGGCTTGGCTTTTGAGTGGCTTCCACTAATTTTGAAGCCACAATCCCAAGCACGCCCTCATGCCAATTATCCTTAAAAGCGATGATGATTTTTTCCCCAACCAACGCATGCTTAAAGGCTTCTTCAAAAACCTGTTGTTGGGTGATTTTTCGTTCATTATTGCATGCTTTCAAGCGTTCATACAAAAAACAGCAATCTTGCAAATTGTTCGCATTTAAAAAATCTAAAGCCACTCTAGCGTCTTGCATGCGCCCTGCAGAGTTGATTAGGGGGGCAATGTTAAAAGAAATATCGCTCGCTTTTAAAGAGCGTTTTCTAAAAACTTCCTTTTGGCGTAAAAACCCTATCGCCCCTAAAGGTTCTTTTTGCAAAAAATACAAGGCTTTAGAAACCAAAAAGCGGTTAAAAAAAGTCAAAGGCATCATATCAGCGATAGTCGCCACGCCCGCTAAACACAATAACTCGCTAGAATGGCTTTTTTCTTTTTTTAAAAGTTGATGGATTCCATAGCACAAATAAAACGCCACTAACGCCCCGCACACTTCTTTTTGGATAAAATGACAATCCGGTTGCTGGGGGTTGATCACCGCATAAGCGTCCGGGATTGCATCATCTTGCAAGCAATGGTGATCGGTAATGATAAGGGTATAGTTTTTTTCTTTGCAAAATCGCGCGGCTTCAAAGGCGTTGATCCCGTTATCCACGGTGATGATCAAAGGGGCGTGGTGTTTTTCTAAAAATTGTTTAGAAATCCCATAGCCATCAATGAAACGATTGGGGATCGCAATGCGTGCATGCTTATAATTTAAACTCGCAAAGAATTTTGCCATGATAGTGGAGCTAATCACGCCGTCAGCGTCATAATCGCCCACGACTAGAATCTCTGTGCGTTTTTCCATCGCTTCTATGATTTTGAGCGCGGCTTTTTTCAAGTCTTTAAATAAAAAGGGGCTGGGAAACCCTTTTTCATTGTAAGCGATAGAAGCCACTCGCTCTTTCATTTGAGCTTTAAGCTTTTGTTTCATTGTTTAAGATTTAGAAAGAGCGCTCTTAATGAAATCCAAAATAATAGGGTTAGGGCTTTGCAACCTGGAAGTGAATTCCGGGTGGAATTGCACCCCTACAAAGAAAGGGTGATCTTTTAATTCAATCGCTTCAATCAAATGATTCGCTCCAAAACCCACCACTTTCAAGCCTTTATTTTCCCACTCTTGGCGGTATTTGGGGTTGATTTCATAGCGATGGCGGTGCCTTTCTTTAATGCTTGGTTTTTTATAGGCTTTTTCTAGTAAGCTCTCAGGCATAATCTCGCATTCGTATTCGCCTAATCGCATGGTGCCACCCAAAGGCGAATTATAGGTACGCACTTGTTTTTGGTGGTTTTGATCCATAAAATCTTCAATCAAATACACCACTGGGTATTCGCAGTGTTGGTTAAACTCCGTAGAATTAGCCCCTTTTAACCCCAAAACATTCCTGCAAAATTCCACGATCGCTAATTGCATGCCCAAACAAATCCCTAAAAAGGGGAGTTTTTCTGATCTCGCTCTTTGAATGGCGCAAATTTTACCCTCAATCCCCCTTTCTCCAAAGCCCCCAGGCACTAAAATCGCATCAACGCCCTCTAAATTGGTTTTTTCATTGAAATTCTCGCTATCGAGCCATTCAATATTGACTTGCGTATCCAAATGCGCCCCTGCATGGATTAAGGCTTCAATCAAGGATTTATAAGATTCTTTCAAGCTCAAATACTTGCCTACAAAACCAATTTTGACTTTGTGTTTAGGAGCGATAATCTTTTCTACTAGAGTGTTCCACGCCGCCATTTTAGGGTGCAATTTGTTTAAATTAAAGCGTCTTGCAATGGGGGTTAAAATGCCTTCTTGCAAGAAAAGGATAGGGCATGCGTAAATGCTTTTAGTGTCTGTGGCGACAATCACGCTGTCTTGCTCCACATCGCAACTCAAGGCGATTTTCTTTTTCAATTCTTTATCCAAAGGCTTTGGCGATCTGGCTAAAATGATTTGAGGGGTTACGCCAAGGCGCCGTAATTCTTGGACGGAATGTTGCGTGGGCTTGGTTTTTAGTTCGTTAGTGGTTTGGATATAAGGGATTAAGGTTACATGCACATTGATGACTTTTTCATTCCCTAATTCCAATTTAAGCTGGCGGATCGCCTCTAAATAAAACATGCCCTCCATATCGCCCACAGTGCCACCCACTTCCACGATTAAAAAATCTAGTCCTTTAGCCGCGCTTTTAATGCGCCTTTTAATCTCATCGGTTACATGGGGGACGATTTGAATGGTCTTGCCTAAATATTCCCCTTTCCTTTCATTTTCTATCACGCTTGAAAAAATCTGCCCGGTAGTGAAGTTGTTCAACCGGGTTAAATTCCTGTTCAAAAAGCGCTCATAATGCCCTATGTCTAAATCCGTTTCAGCGCCATCGCTAGTAACAAACACTTCCCCATGCTCTAAAGGGCTCATGGTGCCTGGGTCAATATTAATATAAGGGTCAATCTTCAAAATAGAAACTTGATAATTGCAATGCTGCAAAAGCGTAGCGATTGAAGAAGATGAAATCCCTTTCCCTAGAGAGCTTAACACGCCCCCTGTAACGAATATAAATTTGGCTCTATCCATAAACTAATGCGTTCCTTTGATTTTTACTTCTCACATTGTAGTCTAAAAAGGGTTAAAAAGCTTTAAAAGAGGGCAAAAATTAAAGCGATTTCAAAAAAAAAAAAAACAATTTCAGTTTCCTATTAGCTAGGTTTGATTAAAATAAAAAGCTTTTATGCGTTTAAACTCCATTGTCTTAAATTTTTTAAGAGCAATTTTAAAGTTTGTTGGCGTATAATATCAAGTTTGAATGAACTGACTAAAAGGGTTTTAAACAATGGCTGAAAATTCTTTCAAAAATGTTTCCACACAACCCAAACCATTCTTTTTATTACCAGTGAAAACCCTTTTTCTTTTAGGAGGCGTTTTTAGCGCGCTTTTTATCATGATTGCTGTTTTAGTCCTTTTTGGTTACACTAACCCCATGGATAATGCGATTTTTAATTTAATACACTCAAGCCCCTTTAACTCTAATTTTGCATTAAATCAAGCGCTCCAAAGCATCGCTTTTTTAGGCTCTTCTCAATTCGTGTTGCCCTTGAGTTTGTTAGTGGGGGTGTTTTTGAGCCTTTATCGCAAGAATTTAGCGCTTGGGGTGTGGCTAGTGTTAAGCGTGATTCTGTTTGAAGCCCTTTTAGAATCTTTAAAACACCTTTTTGCACGCTCCATTCAGTGGTTTTCTGATCCGCATAATGTTAACTTCCCTAACGCTACTGCACTTTCTTTAGCCCTTTTTTACGGGCTGCTTATTTTACTGATACCCCATTTCATTGCGCATAAAACGCTCCAAAACATTCTTTCCTATAGCTTATTGGGTTTGATCCTTTTAATAAGCTTAGTGCTGGTGGTTTTAGGGGTGTCTTTTAGCGGTGTTTTAGGGGGGTTTTGTTTAGGAGTGTTAGGGGCTTGTTTTTCCATAGGGGTTTATTTGAGCGTGTTTCAAAAAATCTGATTCCAGCAAACGGCTTAAAAGAATGAAAAATTTGAGGTTTTAATATTGGATTTAAAGGTATTATTACAACGGATTGTTGATTTTTTCATCAAACTCAATAAAAAGCAAAAAATCGCCCTGATTGCAGCGGGGGTTTTGATCACGGCTTTGATCGTGTTTTTATTGATCTATCCCTTTAAAGAAAAAAATTATGTGCAAGGGGGGTATGGGGTTTTATTTGAAAGACTAGATCCTAGCGATAACGCTCTTATTTTACAGCACCTCCAGCAAAACCAAATCCCTTATAAAGTCTCCAAAGACGATACCATTCTTATCCCTAGAGATAAAGTGTATGAAGAAAGGATCACTCTAGCCTCTCAAGGAATCCCTAAAACGAGTAAAGTGGGCTTTGAAATCTTTGACACTAAAGACTTTGGGGCGACTGATTTTGATCAAAATGTCAAACTCATTCGCGCTATTGAGGGCGAATTGTCGCGCACGATTGAAAGCTTAAACCCCATTCTTAAAGCCAATGTGCATATCGCAATCCCTAAAGACAGCGTGTTTGTGGCTAAAGAAGTCCCTCCTAGCGCTTCAGTGATGCTCAAGCTTAAGCCTGATATGAAGCTTTCACCCACTCAAATTTTAGGGATTAAAAACTTAATCGCCGCTTCTGTGCCTAAGCTCACCGTGGATAATGTGAAAATCGTGAATGAAAATGGCGAGTCCTTAGGCGAGGGCGATATTTTAGAAAACTCTAAAGAATTAGCCCTAGAGCAATTGCATTACAAACAAAATTTTGAAAACATTTTAGAAAGTAAGATCGTTAATATCTTAGCCCCTATTGTGGGGGGTAAAAACAAGGTGGTCGCAAGGGTCAATGCGGAGTTTGATTTCAGCCAAAAGAAAAGCACTAAAGAGACTTTTGATCCTAACAATGTCGTAAGGAGCGAGCAAAATTTAGAAGAAAAAAAAGAAGGCGCTTCTAAAAAGCAAGTTGGCGGTGTGCCTGGGGTGGTGAGCAATATCGGCCCGGTGCAAGGATTAAAGGACAATAAAGAGCCAGAAAAATACGAAAAATCTCAAAACACGACCAATTATGAAGTGGGTAAAACCATTAGCGAAATTAAGGGCGAGTTTGGCACTTTAGTGCGCTTGAATGCGGCGGTTGTGGTGGATGGCAAGTATAAAATCGCGCTTAAAGATGATGTGAACACTTTAGAATATGTGCCTTTGAGCGATGAAGCGCTTAAAAAAATCAACGCTTTAGTGAAACAAGCCATTGGCTATAACCAAAATAGAGGCGATGATGTGGCGGTGAGTAATTTTGAATTTAACCCCATGGCGCCTATGATTGATAACGCTACCTTTAGCGAAAAAATCATGCACAAGACTCAAAAAATCTTAGGATCTTTCACGCCTTTAATCAAGTATGTTTTGGTGTTTATAGTGCTATTCATTTTCTATAAAAAAGTGATCGTGCCTTTCAGCGAGCGCATGCTAGAAGTAGTGCCTGATGAAGATAAGGAAGTGAAATCCATGTTTGAAGAAATGGATGAAGAAGAAGATGAGTTGAATAAATTGGGCGATTTGAGAAAAAAAGTAGAAGATCAATTAGGGCTTAATGCAACCTTTAGCGAAGAAGAAGTAAGATATGAAATTATTTTAGAAAAGATTAGAGGGACCCTTAAAGAGCGCCCTGATGAAATCGCAACGCTCTTTAAACTCCTAATCAAAGATGAAATTTCTTCAGATGGCATCAAAGGCTAAAAAGGCTAAAGGTTAAAGATAAAGGTTAAAAATGGCAACCAAGCTCACCCCTAAACAAAAGGCTCAATTAGACGAACTTTCCATGAGTGAAAAAATCGCCATTTTACTCATTCAAGTGGGCGAAGACACCACAGGCGAGATTTTAAGGCATTTAGACATTGACTCCATTACAGAAATTTCTAAACAAATCGTGCAACTAAACGGCACAGACAAACAAATCGGTGCAGCGGTTTTAGAGGAATTTTTTGCAATTTTCCAATCCAACCAATACATCAACACCGGCGGTTTAGAATACGCTAGAGAGCTTTTAACCAGGACTTTAGGGAGCGAAGAAGCCAGAAAAGTGATGGACAAACTCACTAAAAGCTTGCAAACGCAAAAAAATTTCGCTTATTTAGGCAAAATCAAACCCCAACAACTCGCTGATTTCATCATTAACGAACACCCTCAAACCATCGCCTTGATCTTAGCCCACATGGAAGCCCCAAATGCCGCTGAAACCTTGAGCTATTTTCCTGATGAAATGAAAGCCGAGATCTCCATTAGAATGGCGAATTTAGGCGAAATATCGCCTCAAGTGGTAAAAAGGGTTTCTACCGTGCTAGAAAACAAATTAGAATCGCTCACCAGCTATAAAATTGAAGTGGGCGGCTTAAGAGCTGTGGCTGAAATCTTTAACCGCTTGGGTCAAAAGAGCGCTAAAACCACGCTCGCTCGCATTGAAAGCGTGGATAACAAACTCGCCGGTGCGATTAAAGAAATGATGTTCACTTTTGAAGATATAGCCAAACTAGACAATTTCGCTATCAGAGAGATTTTAAAAGTAGCGGATAAAAAAGATTTGTCTTTGGCTTTAAAAACTTCTACCCAAGATTTAACGGATAAATTCTTAAACAACATGAGCAGCAGAGCGGCAGAGCAATTTGTAGAAGAAATGCAGTATTTAGGGGCGGTTAAAATCAAAGATGTGGATGTGGCTCAAAGAAAGATCATTGAAATCGTGCAAAGCTTGCAAGAAAAAGGCGTGATCCAAACGGGCGAAGAGGAAGATGTCATTGAATAGCCGTAAAAATTTGATCCAAAAAGACCATTTGAATAAGCATGACATTCAAAAATACGAGTTTAAAAGCATGGCGAATTTACCCCCTAAAACTAACCCTAATCACGCTTCTTTAGAAACGCCTATTTCGCAAGAACCTTTGGAAAAAAAAGCGATAGAAAACGATTTGATCGATTGTTTATTGAAAAAAACTGACGAGCTTTCAAGCCATTTAGTGAAATTGCAAATGCAATTTGAAAAGGCTCAAGAAGAGAGCAAATCTTTGATTGAAAACGCTAAAAACGATGGCTATAAAATCGGCTTTAAAGAGGGCGAAGAAAAAATGCGTAACGAACTCACTCATAGCGTGAATGAAGAAAAAAACCAGCTTTTGCATGCGATCACCGCTTTAGATGAAAAAATGAAAAGTTCACAAAACCATTTAATGGCTTTGGAAAAAGAATTGAGCGCGATTGCGATAGATATGGCTAAAGAAGTGATCCTTAAAGAAGTGGAAGACAATAGCCAGAAAGTGGCTCTCGCTTTGGCTGAAGAGCTTTTAAAAAATGTTTTAGACGCAACGGATATTCACTTAAAAGTCAATCCCTTGGATTACCCTTATTTAAACGAACATTTGCAAAACGCTTCCAAAATCAAGTTAGAGAGTAATGAGGCTATTTCTAAAGGAGGCGTTATGATCACTAGCTCTAACGGGAGTCTTGATGGGAATTTAATGGAACGCTTTAGAACGCTTAAAGAAAGCGTGTTGGATAATTTTAAGGTGTGATTTTGCAAAATAAAACTTTTGATTTAAACCCTAATGATATTGCAAGCTTGGAAGCGGTGTGCCAAACGCTAAGGAAGCGTATTTTAGAAGTGGTGAGCGCTAATGGGGGGCATTTAAGTTCTTCTTTAGGGGCTGTAGAGCTGATTGTGGGCATGCACGCCTTATTTGATTGCCAAAAAAACCCTTTTATTTTTGACACTTCGCATCAAGCTTACGCCCATAAGCTTTTAACCGGTCGTTTTGAAAGCTTTAGCACTTTAAGGCAATTTAAAGGTTTGAGCGGCTTCACTAAACCCAGCGAGAGCGCATACGATTATTTCATCGCCGGGCATAGCTCCACTTCGGTGTCTATAGGCGTGGGGGCGGCGAAAGCCTTTCGCTTGAAACAAGAACTAGGCATGCCTATCGCTTTACTAGGCGATGGGAGCATTAGCGCGGGGATTTTTTATGAAGCCTTAAACGAGCTAGGCGATAGGAAATACCCCATGATCATGATATTAAATGATAATGAAATGAGTATCAGCACGCCTATTGGAGCCTTATCCAAAGCCCTTAGCCAGCTGATGAAAGGCCCGTTTTATCAGTCTTTCCGCTCTAAAGTGAAAAAAATCTTAAACACCTTACCGGAAAGCGTGAATTATTTAGCGAGCCGTTTTGAAGAATCTTTTAAGCTCATCACCCCGGGTGTGTTTTTTGAAGAATTAGGCATTAACTACATAGGGCCTATTAATGGGCATGATTTAGGTGCTATTATTGAAACCTTAAAATTAGCCAAAGAGCTTAAAGAGCCGGTGCTTATTCATGCGCAAACCTTAAAGGGTAAAGGCTATAAAATCGCTGAAGGGCGCTATGAAAAATGGCATGGGGTAGGGCCTTTTGATTTGGATACCGGTCTGTCTAAAAAATCTAAAAGCGCGACTTTATCGCCCACTGAAGCGTATTCTAACACCCTTTTAGAATTAGCCAAGAAAGATGACAAAATTGTAGGCGTAACCGCTGCAATGCCTAGCGGCACAGGGTTAGACAAGCTCATTGACGCCTACCCTTTGCGCTTTTTTGATGTCGCTATCGCTGAACAACATGCCCTAACTTCTAGCAGCGCTATGGCTAAAGAAGGGTTTAAACCTTTTGTGAGCATCTATTCTACTTTTTTGCAACGCGCTTATGATTCCATCGTGCATGACGCTTGCATTTCTAGTTTACCGATTAAATTAGCTATTGACAGGGCTGGGATTGTGGGCGAAGATGGCGAGACGCACCAAGGCCTTTTAGACGTGTCGTATTTGCGCTCTATCCCCAACATGGTCGTTTTTGCCCCACGAGACAATGAGACTTTAAAGAACGCCGTGCATTTTGCTAATGAATACCATTCAAGCCCTTGCGCTTTCCGCTATCCTAGGGGGTCGTTTGTGTTAAAAGAGGGGGTTTTTGAGCCTAGCGGTTTTGTTTTAGGGCAAAGCGAATGGTTGCAAAAAGAGGGCGAAATTCTGCTCATTGGCTATGGTAATGGCGTGGGGAGGGCTTATTTGGTCCAACTGGCTTTAAAAGAAAAAAACATAGAGTGCGCTCTTTTAGACTTGAGATTCCTTAAACCTTTGGATCGCAATTTAAGTTCAATGGTTGCACCTTATAAAAAGCTTTATGTTTTTAGCGATAATTACAAGCTTGGGGGGGTGGCTAGCGCGATTTTAGAGTTTTTGAGCGAACAAAACGCGTTAAAGCCTGTTAAAAGCTTTGAAATTGTTGATGAATTTATCATGCATGGGAACACCGCTTTAGTGGAAAAATCCTTAGGCTTAGACACAGAGAGTTTGACTGACGCTATTTTAAAAGATTTAGGACAAGAGAAATGAAACCAACAACGCCAACGCCTATGAAAAATATCCGCAATTTTTCCATTATCGCTCACATTGACCATGGTAAAAGCACTTTAGCGGATTGTTTGATCGCTGAATGCAACGCTATTAGCAACAGAGAAATGACCAGCCAAGTGATGGACACTATGGATATTGAAAAGGAAAGGGGTATTACGATTAAAGCTCAAAGCGTGCGCTTGAATTACACATTGAAGGGGGAAGATTATGTGTTAAACCTCATTGACACCCCAGGGCATGTGGATTTTAGCTATGAAGTGTCTCGCTCTTTGTGTTCGTGCGAAGGGGCGTTATTGGTGGTAGATGCCACTCAAGGCGTGGAAGCGCAAACCATTGCAAACACTTATATCGCATTGGATAACAATTTAGAAATTTTACCGGTGATCAATAAGATTGATTTGCCGAATGCGAATGTTTTGGAAGTCAAACAGGATATAGAAGACACGATAGGCATTGATTGTTCTAGCGCTAATGAAGTGAGCGCTAAAGCTAAGATTGGCATTAAGAATTTGTTAGAAAAAATCATTACCACTATTCCTGCCCCTAGCGGTGATGCTAGCGCTCCTTTAAAAGCACTCATCTATGATTCATGGTTTGATAATTATTTAGGGGCGTTAGCGCTAGTGCGCATCATGGATGGGAGCATCAACACAGAGCAGGAAATTTTAGTGATGGGGACGGGTAAAAAACATGGCGTTTTAGGGCTATACTACCCCAACCCTTTGAAAAAAATCCCCACCAAAAGTTTAGAATGCGGCGAGATTGGTATTGTGAGTTTGGGGCTAAAGAGCGTTACTGATATTGCGGTAGGCGATACGCTCACAGACGCTAAAAACCCTACCCCTAAACCCATTGAAGGCTTTATGCCGGCTAAGCCCTTTGTGTTTGCGGGGCTTTACCCTATAGAAACGGACCGGTTTGAAGATTTGAGAGAAGCGTTATTGAAACTCCAGCTTAACGATTGCGCTTTGAATTTTGAGCCTGAAAGCTCGGTAGCGCTTGGCTTTGGTTTTAGGGTGGGCTTTTTAGGGCTATTGCATATGGAAGTGATCAAAGAAAGGCTAGAGAGGGAATTTGGCCTTAACTTAATCGCTACCGCTCCCACGGTGGTCTATGAAGTGCATTTAACGGATAATAGCATCAAATATGTCCAAAACCCTAGCGAATTACCCCCTGAAAACCATATCGCTTGCATCAAAGAGCCTTTCGTGAGAGCCACGATTATCACGCCTAGCGAATTTTTGGGTAATTTAATGCAGTTATTGAATCATAAAAGAGGCATTCAAGAAAAAATGGAGTATTTAAACCAGTCTCGTGTCATGCTCACTTATTCTTTGCCGAGCAATGAAATTGTGATGGATTTTTATGACAAGCTCAAATCTTGCACTAAAGGGTATGCGAGCTTTGATTATGAGCCCATAGAAAACAGAGAAGCTAATTTGGTGAAATTAGATGTGAGGGTTGCAGGCGATATAGTGGATGCGTTTTCTATCATCATAGATAAAAATAAGGCGTATGAAAAGGGGCGCGCTTTAGTGGAAGCGATGAAAGAGCTTATCCCGCGCCAGCTTTTTGAAGTCGCTATCCAGGCGAGCGTGGGGAATAAAATCATCGCTAGAGAGACGATCAAATCCGTTGGTAAGAATGTAACGGCTAAGTGCTATGGGGGCGATATTACACGAAAAAGAAAACTCTTAGAAAAGCAAAAAGAAGGCAAGAAGCGCATGAAAGCTATCGGTAAAGTGGAACTTCCCCAAGATGCATTTTTAGCGATATTAAAGATTGATTAGGCAATTTTAACTCAATGGCAAAACATAAGAACTATGAAATCTTAAATCTCATAGGCTATGCTTTGGCAAAATTTGATAATGATTTCATTAAAGAATTTGGCTTTTCTACCAAAAATGCTTTTTTTGAATATTGCGTCCAAATTGGCTTGGCTGATACGACTGGCGTTATCAAAAATCGCATGGATTTATTTGATTATTTTTTTCCTAACAAACGCAAAGGCTGGTGGCAAAAAGGCGATGCCTATATCCATAGAAAATTATGGATTGATAGTTTGTTTAAAGATGAAAGCGTTAAGGGTTTTAGCCATATTGTGAAATTGTTTTTGCAAGAACAATACGGCATCAAAAATTTAGGCATTACCCCTAACGCTTATCTTACAACCCGCTATAAAAGCATGCAAGAAACAGGTTTAGAAGCAGAATTGTATTTTTTAAACCACTATAAAAACATCAAAACATTTTCGTATGGGCATTTAAAAGACATGCGTCTTTTTGGCGATGGGTATGATTTCTATATTCAAACTAACAAGCGGGCGTTTTTAGTGGAAGTTAAGGGCATTAGAGAAAAGCAAGGAACATTGAGATTGACTCAAAAAGAATACGAACAAGCGCGAACTTATAGCCATGATTATGTGCTTGTAGTGGTATTGAATTTAAGTGAAAAACCCTATCTTTTATCTATCGCTAACCCCTTAAAACATTTAGAGTTTAAAGCATGCGAAAGAAAGCAAAAAAGCGTTTTAGAATACCACTTAATAGGGCAAATAAAATAAAATAACTTTAAATTTTACGGGGGGTTCTAGGAGTGGGGTTCAAATTGATAGGAATGCTCCTAAACGCACTTACAAATACACCAAAAAAGATTGCGATTTGATTTTAGGGATAGACACTCGCACGAGTGAATGCTATATTATCCCTATTGAAGAGACGCAAGAATGGGGAAACACAAAGAGTTTGTCGCAACTACAACATTATAAAGAGAATTGGCAAATTTTGATTGACTTGGCGTTGGAGTGAAAATATAAAATTACAAAAATTACATTTATAAATAAAAAAGATCTCTTTAGATATGGTGTTGTTATGCTAAAAGGGTGCAATTAAATTAAAGATTAGTGGAAGCAGAAAGAAAATTTTACAAGCTTTTAGAATGGCTCTATCTTAAAATGAACGCTGATGATAAAAAAGCTTGATTTGAATGGTGCGATAAAACATTAAGGGAGTTAGAGAGCGACACTCTCTAACGATTATAAAGACGGCATCAACTATAGCGTCTCAAACCTTAATGGGACTGATCCTACCACAAACGAGTTTAAAACGCAAGAGCCATAACAAGAAAAATGGGGGCGTTTGCTTACAGAATACCACAAAAAAGAGCGTTTTAAACAACAAGCAAAATAGTAAAGTTGAATTGTTATTGAATAGTTAGCGGCTATAAACTACGAAATAAAGAGGAGCTTGCATTACCGTCGACTTTGCAAGCGATTGCAAAAGAAAAGCGCATTAATCCTCTAAACTCTTTTAAAACTAATCTTAAAGATTAACAAGGCTTTTAAAAAGCGTGATTAGGGAGTTAGGGTATCGCAAAAACCCCCTTATAAATTTAAAACAACCAAAAGTTTAAGCTTTTGTAGCGAGCTTGTTGATCGCTTCAGCGTTCATGTCATCTTGATGGGTTTTTAGCACTTTAGAATACATGTCCAAAAAGCGGTTGATTTCAATCAAAGCGCTCATCTCACGCACCGCATTGACATTGCTTTTTTCTAGCATGGATTGCCTTAACGCACCAGAGTCAGAGACTTGATGGACGCCTTCGCCTTGATAGGTATAAAGGTTTTGCCCTATTTTTTTAAGGTTTTTTGGTTCGCTAAAACTCACTAAAGCCAACGCGCCCGCTTGAATTGGGGCTTCATTATCCCTAAAAGTGATTCCACCATTTTGATCCACCTCAATTTCAGCGTTAGGCATGAGCATGATCCCTCCTTGTTCGTTCAAGCCAGAGCGTGAAAGTACCTTAAAGCCATTAAGGGTAACCAAAAAGCCGTCTTTATCAACGCTAAAATGCCCGTCTCTGGTGTAGGCGATGCCCTCATTAGTTTGTATCGCAAAATAGAGGTTAGGGCTTGTTAGGGCGAAATCTAAGGGGTTATGCGTTTCTTCAAACGCGCCAAGGCTTTTATCTGTATAAATTTCTGATAGAATAGGCACACGATTGAGATTGCGATTCAAATATTTCGCGCTCGCTTTGGTTTGATCTTCTAGGGGTAGTTGCTCTCGGTATTGTTGGTAAAGCCTTAAAAAATCGCCTGTAATCGCATCGTCTCTTTTAAAGCCATTGGTGTTTAAATTAGCTAAATTATTAGAGGTTAAATCCAAGCGGTTAAATTGCGTGGCCATTGCTCCTGCGGCCGCATAATACCCATTTTGCATGCAATAATCCTTTTAAATGCAAAATTATAGCAAAAATTAAACAAGAACCAATTTATTCCAAATAGGTTTTTTTAGGGAATATGATAACCATAACCATAAAAATAATAATGCTCAACATGACATAGCCCACAAACCCCACTTCAAAACCATGTTGTTTGAATTCTAACGCTATATAGCTCGCACTCCCCCCAAAAAGTGCATTTGCAATCGCATAAGCCAGGCCCACGCCAAGCGCTCGCACATGTTCAGGGAATAATTCCGCCTTAATGACCCCAGCAATACAAGTGTAAAAACTCATCGCACTCAATGCAAGCATTTCATAAAATAGGGCTTCATACACGCTAGTGGCATGCTTGATACCATAAAAGACAAGGGGCGTTACAATAAGCCCTGCGATAGCAAAAACCATCAACATTTGGGTGCGTTTGATCCTGTCTGCAAGCATCCCGCATAAGGGCTGTAAGAATATAAAATAACTGAGCGCTAAAAGCATGATAAAACTGCTTTCTTTAGGGCTAAATGACGAACTATTAGTTAAAAAGATTTTTAAATACACCGTAAAAGTATAGAAACACAAACTCCCTCCCATAGTTAGCCCAAAGACTATCATTAAGGCTTTTTTATGGTGGAGCAATTCCTTTAAACTGCCCCTTTCTTTTTGGGGAGCTGTTTCGCTATCCATAGTTTCTTCCATGATATTTCTTAAAAAGAGCGAGAGTAAGGCTAATATACCCCCTAAAGCGAATAAATAACGCCAAGCGAACGCGCTGATTTGCTCATGCGTGTAAATATTTTCAACGATAAAAAGTGAAAAAATGGCTAAGAGTTGCCCTCCAACCAGAGTTATGTATTGAAAAGAGCCATAAAAACCTTTTTTGCCATTCTTGCCCAATTCAGAGAGATAAGTGGCGACCACGCCATATTCGCCTCCCACGCTAAAGCCTTGCAAAAGCCTGGCTAACAATAAAAATAAAAACGCCCATTCCCCTACGACTTCTTTAGTGGGGAGCAATGCCAGCATGAAAGAGCCTAGCGCCATAAGGATAATAGAATACACCATAGAGGTTTTACGCCCCTTTTTATCCCCCAATTTACCAAAAAACAAACTCCCCAAAGGGCGCATGAAAAACCCTAGCATGAAAACTAAAAAAGCTGAGATTAGCGCTAAAGTAGGGTCATTAGTGTGGGTAAATTCCTTAGCAAAATAAGGGGCAAGGAATGCATAAGCGTAAAAGTCATACCATTCCACTAAATTGCCTGAACTAGCGGCTAAAAGAGATTTTAAGGGTTTTTTGGTGGCGGGTTGGGGATTCATGGCTATCCTTGAATATGAAATTTTTAGGTAATTTTACTAATAGTTAGGGAATACACCAACAACATTTGATGAATCAATAAAAGGATTATGGCGTTTGTGTCATTAGGAAAATCATTAAAAGATCGCTCCCGTATCATTCTATTTATAAAACTAATTTTCTTTAATGGCAAAAGAGAGGTTTTAAAACTCCCTCATTTTTTATTCCACTTCACTTTCCTTAATGGATTTGACATTCAAAGTCCTCCCGTCTTTTGAGGTAGGGATTTTTAGGCTTCCCTCTTTTAATTTTTCTGCCAATTTTTTCAACAACGGGTTTTGGAAATTGTAGTTTACGATTTCCCAGTTATGCTCCAATTCAGGGGTTACTTTCGCGCCTTTTTCTTCAGTGATGTATTTGATAATCAACTCTCGTATTTGCCCGCCATCTTGCAACTCATCGTAAGAATCATAATACCTGTCAGCGTTTGTAACCAATTGCAATGCCGACAATGTCCCGAATCGGTAATTATTGATCGCTAATTTGTATTTCGCTTTGGGATCAATGGGTTTTCCGTTAATTGTTGGATTAATAATCCTTTGTCCAGCGGGTTTTGTAACATCAACCTGATATTTCACGCCAGAAAACATATCAAAATTATAGCCACGAATGTTTTCATCAAAACTGATTGTCAAATCGCCTAGTTGCAACTGATTGTAAAATCTATATGACCATTCCATGTATTTTAATAGATTTTCACCCGTTATATGCACTCCAATGAGCGTGTTGGTGAATTTGTAAATGAACGCAACATCTTTCCTTCTAAAAGGCCCTTTTTTCAAATTTGCACCAAAATTGAATAAGGCTGCTGCCGAAACATCGGCTTTGGCGTAATATTTTTGCACTTTGTTAATCAATGTGATAATAGGTGTTTCTTGCAATGCGGCGGTTGGCATCGTGGTGATTTTTGCCTCTCCTGTGATAAAATCAGGCCTGTCAATAAAGGTTTTTGTGACTTCTCCAACCACTTCATTAGCGTATTCTTTTGATTTTTGATCCACGTATTCATATTTTTTCGCCAATTCTTCATCTTCTGGCACATCTTTTGTGGATAAATTTTCAGTCGTTATAGTTTTTTTCTTTGTTTTGGTGTCAAATACAACCACCCCTTTTGCAAGATAAGCCCCATACGCTCCAGGCTCAATGGTATGCACTTTTCCCATTTTTGTGTTATAAACCGCATGTTCATGCCCTGCAAAAATAATGTCAAATTGCGGGAATTTTTTCGCTAAATCAGGTATCCCATCGCCACCTTTCTCATCTTCTCGCCCTAAATGAAAAGCGCCAATCAAAATGTCATATTTCCCTTTTAATTCTTTCAAAGTCTTTTTTAACGCTTCTTTGGCACTCAAAAACTCCAATCCTGCAAAATGTTCAGGCGTAGAGGCTTCCCAAGTGGGGACATGCGGCACCAAATACCCCACGATCGCCACCCTCACGCCATCAATGTTTTTAATAAGATAAGGCTTCACAAACGACTTATTGTCCGCAGTTTTAATAATATTCGCATTCACAACATCGCCATTAAACCCCTTAATATTCTTTTCCAAAAAACTTTTGCTAAAATTAAACTCGTGATTGCCAAGCACACGAATATCAAATTTCAAATCGTTTTCGGCTCGAACTAACGGATGGATAGGCTCATCATTAAACAACTCTGCACTATTACCCTGCAACAAATCCCCGCTATCAATCAAAATCACATGTTTATTTTCAGCTCTTTGCTTTTTGATTAAAGTCGCAATCCTTGTCAAACCATTATTGGGTTTTTGTTCCCCCACGGCATAATCATACGAAAAAAGCCGCCCATGAATGTCTGAAGTTTCCAAAAACACTATTTTCACTTCTTTGGCAAATACCGAAAGCGTCAGCGCTAAAAAGATGGCTAAAATCAATTTTTTCATTAAGATTTTCCTATAAAAGATATTCATCATATTATTTTTACATAATATTAACACTGATACGATGATTTCACATTGACATTTTAACGCCTAAAGGCGTTTTATCAACTATTCTTATAGCTAAAGTTAGGAGTTTATGGCGTTAGTGTTGTAAAATTTCTCTGTTGCCTTTGGCGTTTCTTGGGGATAGAAAGCCTTGAGCTTCTAATTCATCGGTAATGGTGGCGGCTTGGTTGTAGCCGATTTTTAATTGTCGTTGTAAAAAACTCGTAGAAGTGATCTTTTTTTCTAAAATCACCGCTTTAGCCCTTTCTAGCATGTCATCACCTTGATAGCTAGATGCGTCTAAAGGCATGCGCGATTCTTCTAAAAGGAAATCTTTATCGTATTCTACTTCTTTTTGGGCTTTAATAAAATCCACGATTTTTTTGATTTCATCTTCAGTGGCAAAGGGGGCATGCAAGCGCACTAACCCGTTCGCGCCAGGGGGGGTGAAGAGCATATCGCCCCTTCCTAGTAAGCTTTGCGCCCCATCGGTGTCTAAAATCACTTTAGAATCAATTTTAGTGCCTACCCTAAAACTCACCCTTGAAGGCAAGTTGGTTTTAATCAAACCGGTCACGACATCCACGCTTGGGCGTTGGGTCGCTACAATGAGGTGCAAGCCGCTCGCTCGCCCCATTTGAGCGATTCTAGCGATAGGGAACTCCGCTTCTTTGCCCCCTGTCATCATCAAATCCGCTAATTCATCAATCACTACAATCAAATAGGGGAACGCTTCAACGCCATTGTTTTTAGCTTGCTCATTATAAGAATCAATGGTTTTAACCTTGTATTCGCTCATTAAAGAGTATCGGTGCTCCATTTCTTTAGCCACGCTTTGCAAAGCCCCTATAGCTTTTTTAGGGTCAGTGATGATGGGCGTGAGTAAATGAGGAATGTCTGCATAAATGCTAAATTCTACCATTTTGGGATCGATCATCACTAATTTGAGTTGCTCAGGGGGGTTTTTATAAAGTAAGGATAAAATCATTGCATTCACGCCCACGCTCTTACCGCTTCCTGTCGTGCCGGCGATGAGTAAGTGGGGGAGCTTTTTTAAATCCGTGATGAAAGGGTTACCCACAATGTCTTTGCCTAAAGCGAGAGTTAAAGGCGAGCTGGATTTTTGAAACAACTCGCTCTCTAAAACTTCTCTTAAATAAATAATTTGGCTTTGGCTATTAGGGATTTCAATACCAACGACATCCTTACCTTTAATAGGGGCTTGAATGCGAATGGATTCAGCGCATAAAGTCATCGCTAAATCATCGCTCAATCCTAAAATACGGCTCACCTTAACATTAGGGGCTGGGCGGAATTCAAAGGTGGTTACAATAGGGCCTGAATAAGTGCGGATAATATCGCCATCAATTTTAAAGGTGCGCAGCTTGCTCAATAGATCTTGGATTTTTTGATCGATCTCGTTTTCATCTAAAGAAGTGTCCTTCAAACAAACCGCATTCAATAATTGCGTGGTAGGAAGTTCATAATTGTTGGGTTTTTCCACTTCGCCATAATCCAATCCGTCTAATATTTCTTTATTTTCGCTCAATTCTTTAACCATAACGGGTTTTTTAGCGCTTGTGGGGGTTAAGTGAGAGTTTGGGGCATTTTCTGGCTCTTTTTCTTTCATGTTTTCTTTCATGTTTTCTTTCATGTTTTCTTTCATGTTTTCTTTCATGTTTTCTTTCATGTTTTCTTTTGGGGGGGTTTCGTCTATGTTTTCTTTTATGTTTTCTTTTTTAGGGTTTTCTTGTGGATCGTCTTTTGTTGGGGGGTTAGTGGGGGTTTTTTGGTTAGGATTTTCTACTTGGTTGCCATTTTTTGTGCTGGGTGCATGCGTGGGTGTGGTAGGCGTAATGGGCGTAAAAGTTTGGGGCGTGGGTTCTCTTTCTTTAGTTTCTTGTTGGGGTTCTTTTAAAGGGGGGGTAGTGGGGTTAAACCAATCATCAAGTCGGTTTCTTTTAGGGTAAATGGTGTAAGTGGGGGGGTGAGAGGAGATTTGAACCAAGCCTTCTTGCGGCTCTAAAGCGTTTAAGGTCGTGTTATAGGGGGTAGGGATCGCTAAAAACGATTCTTCGTTGGGGGTGTTGTGGTTTAAGGTTTCATTGCTAGAGTTTTCTTTGGGGCTTTCTTTGGGATTTTCTTTGTCGTCTTGGGTTTCTTTTTTTTGAAAATCTGGCGAGGTTTTTTCAAAATCCTCTTTTTTGGGGGTAAAATCAAGGTTAAAAGCCTGCAAGCATTGTTGATAAATCTCTTTTAAAAGGTTTTGTGTTTTATTGATATAAGGATAAAAAACGCTTTTAGGGGGCAGTTTGAATAAAATCAAATAAGAGATGACTAGCATGAGTATTATAAGCGCATAAAGCCCAAAATCCCCTATAAAAGGGCGTAAAAACAAACGCGCGCTGTTGCCGATTTCCCCTTGATTCAAAAGGCTAGACTGCAAAAAAAGCAAAGACAAAATGCCTAATAGATGCCCTAAAGTTTTTTCTAAAACGATTTCTGTAAAAGGGTTTTTAGCCTTGTATAAAAGAAATAAAACCCACGCTAAATAGGGTAAATTAATGAATGAAAGATACCCAAAATATTTTTTATTGATTGCGGCAAACCACACCCCAAAACGCCCCACTAACCCGCTATTACCCAGCCATGAAGATAGGGTCAAAAACACTAATAAAACCCCTATGATTAAAGCTAAATAAAGTTTTTTAGATTTCATAAATTACGATTACACATATCTTTAAAGGAGCAATATTCACAATTTTTAATCTCTGAAGTTTTTTTAAAATCAATTTCTTCCTTGAGCTCGGGGATAAGAGAATACACTAAATGATTTATTTTAGCCTGTAAATAAAGCCCATCTTCTTCCACTAACTCGCCCTTCCTCAAATCATAAAAAAAGGCTTTTATAGGCTCTTTATAGCCTAGATTTTTAAGGGCATACGCATAGATAGCCATTTGATAATCGGGGCTGATTTGAGCGATTTCTATGGGGCTTAAGTTTTCTCTTTGTTTTTTACTCATGTTGTCTAATTGCAATTCGCTTTTGAATTTGTAATCTAATAGAATGATCTCATTGTCAGCGCTCTTGTCAATGCGATCGATGCGCCCTTTAAAAAGAACGCCTTCAATGGCCGTTTCAAAGCTTTTTTCAAGATCAAGAATGGTGATTTTTTCACTAAAGCGTTGTTGTTCTTTTTTATAAAAAGCTTGGATTTTTTCAATCGCTACCAAAGTGTCTAAACGCTCTTTAGGGGTGGTGTTTTCTTTTTTTTCTAAGAGCTGGATGAGCCTTTCTTTTAAGAGATTGGGGGATTTATTTTTTTCATAAGCTTCTTTCAATAACTCATGGAGCAAACTGCCTACCGTGCTATTACTTTCATCTTTAGAGCTTTCTCTAAAACGCTTGATATAGTGGTAGTAAAAACGGCGCTTGCAAGCTAAAAAGGTGTTTAATGAGCTAGCGCTAAAGCCAAAACCTTTAGGGATAGTGGCTTTGATGTCTTCTTCTTGATAGTCTTTTAAAGGGCTTGTTGCAAAAAGCGTGTAAGCGTCTTTGATAGGCTTTAAATTCAAATCCAATTCCAAAAGCATGTTGGAGGCTTTTGAAGTTTCGCTCTCTATGTAAGAAAGCACCATTTCTTTAGAGTTTTTAAAGAGTTGGTAGTAATAGTGTTTTTGTAAATTTTTCTTATCCAATAAAGTGGGGAGGTTGAGCGATTTTCTTAAAGCAGAGTTTAAAAACAAATCGCAATCTTTGAGATTAGGCACGCAAGATTCGTTAAAATCCGCAATGACAATTTTATCAAATTGCATGCCCCTTGTCTCTAAAGTGTCCATGACTCGTATTTTACCCCCACTAGAATCATCTAAACGGAAGTTAGCTTCAAATTCTTGCAAATACAAATGCAATAAATCTTTAAAACTATAGTTTTTAAGCGTGTCTTCTAAAAGATGATACTGGTGCATGATTTGAGAATGCGTTTCTTTTAATGATGCTTGTTCTTTAGAGCTTTGTTCTTCTAAAAGCGAGAGCGTGAGATTTTCTAAATCCAATAGAGCAGAAGCGCTCAAACTACCATCATTGTTTTCTGAATCTTCTAAGATTTTTACAAGCTCTGTATAATAAGAGCAATTTTTAGCCCCTAAACCCATAGCGAAATTCAAATTATTGTTTTTGTCTAAAAGCTTTAAAAAAGGCAAAAAATCCGCATTGGGCGTGATGATCGCCATTTTATTAGGATCGTTATCTTTTTGCAAATATTCTTCTATGGTTTGCAAAACTAAAGCGCTTTGTTTTAAATAACTAGAGTTTGCATAAAGCTTTGGCTCTATTTTTTGATCATTAGGGGTTTGAGAAAGGATTTTTTGGGTTTTAAAGTCAATGGAATAATTGCAATCTGTCTCTAATTTGAGGTTTAAAAATTCCAAAAATTTTTGATTGTATTTATCGCAAGATAGGTGTAAAGTGATAGGCACTAACTCCGCCACTTCTAGCAGACATTGCCTTTCAAAAACACTCATAAAGCCGTCTAAATGCCATTCAATGGAGGAAAAATGCTCAAAAAATTCTTTTAAAATAGCGGGCTTTTCTTGCATGATTTTGTCATAAAAGCCTAGTTTTTCTAGCTTTTTGATGTAGCGATCATAAATCATTTCTAAAATTTCTAAATGCTTTTCATAATCCAAGTAAATGTCTTTAGAAGAAAGTTCGTTGAGTTTGATGCAAGCAGAGCTCAATTCATCAAACAAATCAAATAAAAAAGAAGTGCTTTCCAAATACCCTAAAAAGCTGTTTTCAAAAAGCAAAAGCCCTTCAAGGATAGAGCCTTTTTCTTTAGCGATCGTTTTAATAGTGTCTATCATTAAAATTTGGCTCACGCTTTTAGGGATTTTCTTTTTATTAGGGATGTAAAAAGCCTGTTCAAAAAAGCTCCCCATGCTCATCGCATTAGGCAAAAACCCTTCGCCTTGCTCTAAATAGAAATGTTTCAAACGCCTAGTGGAGCTAAAAACAAACAGGGGGGTTTTTTCTAAAAAAAGTTTTTCTAAATGCATGCGTTGAGTAACCTTTTTGCTTGATTAGTAATATTTTCAACGCTAAAGCCAAATTTTTCAAAGAGTTTATCGCCCTTTGCTGAACTCCCAAAAGAATCCATGCAAATGATCTTATCCGCAAAACGATACCACTCTATCGCGCGGCTCGCTTCAATGACTAAAACTTTACCCTTAAAGAGCGTTTTAAGATAGCTTTCATCTTGCTCTATCAACAAATCAAAGCATGGCACGCTGATGACTTGAGTGGGGATATTTTCTCGCTCTAAAATTTTAGCGCTCTCTAGAGCTAAAGAAACCTCACTCCCGCTTGCAACGAGCGTGATCACAGGATTTTTAGAGGGGTGTTTAACATACGCCCCTTTTAAAACCTGCTCTTTAGAGACTTCATCTAGCACGGGTAAATTCTGGCGCGATAAAATAAAAGCGCTAGGGGCATTCAAATTGAGTGCTGCTTGCATGCAAGCGGTATTTTCAAAAGCATCGCTAGGCCTGAAAGCATAGAAATTGGGCAAAGCACGTAAATGGCTCAATTGCTCTATGGGCTGGTGTGTCGCTCCGTCTTCGCCCACACCAATGCTGTCATGCGTGAAAATAAAAAGGGCTTTTAATCGCATTAAAGCGCTCAAACGCATGCTTGGCATTAAATAATCGCTGAACACAAAAAAGGTCGCGCAAAAAGGCACAAACAAGCCATACGCCGCTAAAGCGTTAGTGATAGCCCCCATGGCATGCTCTCTGATCCCAAAATGCAAGTTCTGCCCTAAAGGGAAATCGCTAGAATGTTTTAAATGCGTGTTATTAGAGGGGGCTAAATCCGCACTCCCTCCTAAAAAGCCTTCGCATTCTTTAGCGATAGCGTTTAAAATCATGCCGTTACTCACCCTAGTGGCTAGAGATTCGCCTTGTTTAAAGGTGGGGTAATTAATGCTATTAAAATCAAAATTCTTTAACGCATGGATTTTTTCTTTTATTTTAGGGCTTAAGGATTTTTCCCATAAGGCTTCTAAACTGATACCCCTAACTTTCACCTCTTCAAAATGCATTTTGTTTTTGGGGCTAATTATAAAGCTTTCATTAGGATTGATGCAAGCGTTTTCTTTGGATTGTTTTAACACTTCTTTATTCAAGGGCGAGCCATGCGTTTTTTCACTCCCCTCTAAGCCAATGGCTCCCTTACCAATAATCGTGTGAGCGATTAAAAGCGTGGGTTTGGTGGATTTTTTGGCTGTTTCTAAAGCGTCATGAATGGCTTGATAGTCATGCCCATCGCATTCTAGCACTTCCCAATTTTGCGCTAAAAAGCGCATTTTAACATGTTCGCTAAAACTAATATTAATAGCGCCTTCAATGCTGATTTGGTTACTATCATAAATCACGATGAGGTTATCAAGGCGAAAATGCCCGGCTAAAGAAGCGCTCTCATAGCTAATGCCTTCTTGCAAATCCCCATCCCCACACAAGCAATAGACTTTATGAGAGATCGTTTCTTTATCCAAAAGGTTTTGAGCGTATTGGCTTGCCATGCTAAAGCCCACAGCGTTAGCAAAGCCTTGCCCCAAAGGGCCTGTTGTGATTTCAATGCCTTCGGTGTGGTGCAATTCGGGGTGTCCTGGGGTTTTAGAGTGCAATTGCCTGAACTGCTTTAAATCTTCTAGGCTCAAATCAAAGCCCCACAAATGCAACAAGCTATAAGCTAACGCGCTCGCATGCCCTCCGCTAAAAACCAACCTGTCCCTATTGAGCCATTTAGGGTTGGTGGGGTTGAGATTGAGGTGCAAGCTTAAAACCACCATCACATCAGCCAGCCCCAAGCACACGCCCGGATGCCCGCTATTGGCTTTATCTATCATGTCTGCGCATAAAAAGCGAAGCGTGTTGGCCATGCTTTTTAATCGTTCCAAATCAGCGTTACTCAATTGCATCAAATTTTTCCGTTTTTAAGGTTTTTAAGAGTCATTTTAACACAAATTACCTCAAAATCTCTTTGGCCATTAAGATGTCTTGTTGGATCTGGTTTTTAAGCTCTTTTAAGGAATGAAAATGCATGTTGTCTCGTATTTTTTCAACCCAACGCAAAGCGAGTTCTTGGGGCGGGTTTTCTATGATAGTATCAATTGCATGGCATTCTATGGCGAAGTTTTGATCCGCGCTTAAGCGATTGCCTATAAAACTCACGCTTTTTTGATAGGTTTGATCTTTTATTTTCACCAAACTCGCATACACCCCAAAGCTAGGGAGGATAAAATCTTTGGTTTTTATATTTAAAGTGGGCGCTAATTCTTTATGCCCCAAACCTTGCCCCTTAATGACTTCCCCGCACACTTCATAAGGCCTGCCTAAAAGCTTGTTGGCTAAAGCCAAATCGCCATGATCTAGGGCCAGTCTTATGGTTTTAGAATGCACGCTAATGTTTTGGACTTTCACTTCAGGCACAATAATGCTTTCTTTAAAATGCTCTTTTAAAAATAAAGCGTCATTTTGGCGTTGGTATCCAAACTTGAAATCATAGCCCACCACCAAGCGTTCTAAATTGGGGAATTTCTTTTTTAAAAGTTCTAAAAAATCCAGAGCGTTTAAGCGTGAAATCTCTTCTAAATACACAAAAAATAAAGGCATGTTCACGAGTTTAGCGCGGTATTTTAGGGGGGTTAAATAGCCTTTAGTGTAATGTTTTTTTTCTATGACTAAAAGGGCTTTAGGATCTTTTAATTCTTTAAAAAGAGCCTGATGCCCTAAATGCAAGCCGTCAAATTTACCGATCGCTAAGCTTTTAATTTCAGGCTCGCTTGAAATGGATAAAAAATTCAACATTCCCATTTTTCCCTTTCACTAAACTTTCTTGGATCTTTAAAATCTGAAAACCCTTTGTTTTTAAATGGTTTTTAAAGTTTTCTAAAGCGTTTAAAATGGCTTCTTTATCCATAACCACCCCCTTTTTATTGCGTTTTATTTTTCTGCCCACTTCAAATTGCGGTTTGAAAAGCATCAAAAATTCATTACTTAAAGGCAAAATCGCTTCTAAAATACAATATAAGGAAATAAAGCTCACATCGCAAAGCGCTAAATCTATTTTTTCGGTCGTTTTAAACGCTCTAATGTCGCATTCTTCATAACATTCTATGCGTTTGTCCTTTTTTAAATTTTCATCTAATTGCATTTTCCCCACATCCACGCAAAGCACCTTTTTAGCCCCTTTTAAAAGAGCCATTTCGCTAAAACCCCCCTTGCTCGCTCCCACATCTAAAACAACCTTTTCTTTAAAATCTATCAAGTGGTTTTCTAAAAAAGCCCCTAATTTTTCCCCAGCCCTGCTGATGAATAAATTTGTGGCGATTAATTCAATTTGATCGTTCTCTTTAATGATAAAAGAGGGTTTAGAGATCACTATTTTATTGACTAAAACCTGGTTTTTTAAAATTAGCGCTTTCGCTTTTTCTCTGCTACTCACTAAATGTTGGTCAAATAAGGCGTAATCTAGGCGCATTAAAATTGAGGTAGGGGGACTTGATAAGCGAAATTAAAAACAATCTTGCCTAAACTATAGGCATCAAGTTCTAGTTTAGCTTCTTGCACCGCTAAATAATCTAATTTGTCAAAAGCGAGCAAAAAGGCTCTACTCCACCGGTTCGTGGTTTCTAAAATGCCATCAAATTCATCTCTTATGATTTCTCGCACCCATAAAGGTTCTGAGCCTGTAGGTTTTGTGCCAAAAAGCTCATAAGAGATATAGCCATCATCTATCCAGTCGTTATTTTGCGTGAAAATCTCCACTAAAAAATACTCATGGTCATAGTAAGTGCCGCTATCCACATCGTTTAAATGCGTGGCGATCGCCGTGATGATAGGGACATTATCTTGGGTGATTTCGCCTTTCCTGCTGGCTTGAATCTTTTTTTCTAACACTAAGTCTAGCGTGTAAGTGTCTTCATTAAAATTGCTCACACACCCCAAACAAAAGAATAAAAACACTAGAAGTATTGAGAGATTTTTCAAGCCCATTCCTTGCTAAAACCCCTACCATTTTTAGCTAAAATAAAATCTTTATTATAACTAAAAGGGGGTTTTATGCCAAAACAATGCCGACACTTGCTCCAAACCAGCGATTTGAGTGTAGATGAAATCAAGCTTTTATTAGAAAAAGCGAGCGTTTATGCGAACGATTTTAATGCGGTTTCTTTAGAGGTAAAAGAAAAAATGCACAATAAGATCATCGTGGCTTTATTTTTTGAAAATTCCACTAGAACGGTGTCTAGCTTTGAAATCGCAAGCCTAAGGTTAGGGGCGAAAATGGTGAAATTAAACATGCAAACAAGCTCCACTTCAAAGGGTGAAACTTTAATAGACACTTTTAAAAATATCCATGCCATGCAGCCTGACGCTATCATCACACGGCATGCCTTTTCAAGCGCGCCTTTTAAATTAGCCGAATTTTCACAATGCCCATTAATTAACGCAGGAAGCGGCGTGAGCGCTCATCCTACCCAAGCGTTATTAGATTTACTCACCCTTTATCAATATTTTGGCAGTTTAGAAAATTTGAAAGGGAAAAAAATCGCTTTTATAGGCGATGTGAAAAATTCAAGAGTGGCTAATAGCAATATCAAATTGCTCCAAAGACTAGGGCTTGAGATCATGCTGTGCGCTCCAAGCTCCATGCTCCCTAGCGTTTCCTTAAAAACGACGCATCACATTGAAGAAGCGATAGCATTCGCAGACATTTTAATGAGTTTGAGGACCCAAACCGAACGCCACAATACGCCTATTTTTGCGAGCTTGAAAGATTATGCTAACGCTTATTGCATCACTCAAAAACGCTTAGATGATCACGCTAAAAATAAAGAGGTGATCATTTTGCATCCAGGCCCGGTGCATAGGGATATTGATATAGAAAGCGCGGTGTTAGAAGATAAGCGATCTAAAGTCTTAGAGCAAGTCAAAAATGGCGTGGCAATGCGCATGGCGGTGTTGGAGTTTTTGTTAATAGATTGATTATAAAACTTAAAAAAAAATAAATATATTAGAAAGCTTGATTTTAATCGAGCGATAGTCTCTTTAAAAAAGCGGTTTTCTTGGGTTAGGGGGGGTTTAGTTGGGGGTTAAGGGGAGAATTATTTCAAAATACCCCCTATCCCTTTAAGAGAATAAGTTTTGTTTTAAAATAAAATTTAAAACGATAAAAAAATAACAAAAACCCTTTTTTAAAAATAAAAAGGTTTTAATTGTCTGTATTCAATAAGAACAAATCTTAACTTTTTAAGTTGATAGGTGTAAAAATCCCACTTTGGTTAAATTTTGATTTACTTTCTCTCATTTTGTTATGAAACTAAAAAAATTTTTCGTTATAATCAAAAATAGTTGAGTTAATTAAAAGTAAATAAATAGCTTGATTATGTTCTTTGTTTTGTAGATTAGTTAAGAATCGTATAGTCTTTAAGCCATAGTCTTTAAGATGTATTTGCTATTAAAAGGATAAAAATGAAAAATAGCGCGCCTTTAAAGAATAAAGTTTTTTGTGGGGTATATTTTTTAAGTTTAAGCGCTTCTTTGCAAGCGTTTGATTATAAGATTGAAGTTTTAGCGGAGTCCTTTTCTAAAGTTGGCTTTAATAAAAAAAAGATTGATATTGCTAGGGGGATCTATCCTACAGAGACTTTTGTAACCGCTGTAGGGCAGGGCAATATCTATGCGGATTTTTTATCCAAAGGCCTTAAAGATCAAGGGCATACTTTAGAGGGAAAAGTTGGCGGCACGCTAGGAGGGATCGCTTATGATGATACCAAATTCAATCAAGGCGGCTCAGTCATTTATAATTACATCGGTTATTGGAATGGCTATTTAGGGGGTAAAACAGCCTTGCTTGATGGCACGAGTATCCATGAGTGTGCGCTTGGGTCTGATGGCAAGGTGATTGATTCTATAGCGTGCGGGAACGCTAAAGCCAATAAAATACGCCGTAATTACTTGATGAATAACGCTTTTTTAGAATACCGCTATAAAGATATTTTTTTAGCTAAAGGGGGGCGTTACCAATCTAATGCTCCTTATATGAGTGGTTACACGCAAGGTTTTGAAATCAGCGCTAAAGTTAAAGATAAAAATGAGGGAATCCATAAATTATGGTGGTTTAGCTCATGGGGTAGGGCGTTCGCTTATGGGGAGTGGATTTATGATTTCTACTCTCCAAGAACCGTGACTAAAAACGGACGCACTTTGAATTATGGCATCCATTTAGTGAATTACACTTACGAAAGAAAAGGGGTTAGCGTCAGCCCTTTTTTCCAATTTTCTCCCGGAACTTACTATAGCCCTGGGGTGGTTGTGGGCTATGATAGTAACCCTAATTTCAATGGCGTGGGCTTTAGATCAGAAACCAAGGCTTATATTTTACTCCCTGTCCATGCCCCCTTAAAAAGGGATACTTATCGTTATGCTGTGAAAGCTGGCACCGCCGGGCAAAGTTTGCTCATTAGGCAACGATTTGATTACAATGAATTTAATTTTGGGGGAGCGTTTTATAAAGTGTGGAAAAACGCTAACGCTTACATAGGCACGACAGGAAACCCTTTAGGCATTGATTTTTGGACCAATAGCGTTTATGATATAGGGCAAGCCTTAAGCCATGTGGTAACTGCGGATGCAGTCTCTGGCTGGGTTTTTGGTGGGGGCGTGCATAAAAAGTGGCTGTGGGGGACTTTATGGCGTTGGACTAGCGGCACTTTAGCCAATGAAGCGAGCGCGGCTCTTAATGTGGGCTATAAGATCAGTAAGAGTTTGACAGCGAGCGTGAAATTAGAATATCTGGGCGTGATGACGCATTCAGGCTTTACGGTGGGGAGTTATTTGCCCACACCCGGATCTAAAGCGCTTTATTCTGACAGAAGCCATTTGATGACAACCCTTAGCGCTAAATTTTAATAGATAGCCTTAAGCTGTTTATTAAAGCGTTAAAAATCCCCTAATAAAAACACTATAATACGAGTTTAATCAAATCCAAAGGTTAAACATTTGAAACTCTTTTTCAGGCGTTATTCTAAATATCTTAAAGAGCATTATAAAAGTTTTATAGTGGTTTTATTTTCTTCTTTAGTGGTGGCTTTAAGCACGGCTTGGGGGACTTATTTAGTCAAGCCTACTCTAGATGAGATTTTTATCAATAAAGACACTCACATGCTCAAAATCTTACCTTTTTTAGTGGTTTTAGCGTATTTGGGCAAGAGTGGGGGCATGTATCTTGGCACTTATTTCACCAACTTCATTGGGCTTGATATTATTAAAAAATTACGCAACACCATGCTAGAAAGCCTTCTCAAAATGGAGATGGATTTTTTCAACAGGACTAAAAAGGGCGAGTTGATCGCAAGGATCACCAACGATATAGGATTGATTAGAGCGAGTTTGTCTAATTACCTTTCAGAAAGCATAAGAGAAGGGCTAACGATTATTGGATTAGTGGGAGTGGTGATCTATCAAAGCCCTAAATTAGCGTTAGTGGGGCTAGTGATCATGCCGCTAGCCGCCATTCCTATTGGTAAAATCATTCGTAAGGTTAAAAAACTCGCCAAATCCCACCAAGAGAGTAACGCCAAAATCACTGCTCGTTTGAGTGAAGTTTTTAATAATGTGGAAGCGATTAAAATCTCTAATGGCGAAAAATTAGAGCATAAGGCTTTTGTGAAAGAAAATGAAGCGTTTTTTAAAATCGGTATCAAAAATATCGCTGTGGCTGAGATTTCTTCGCCTTTAATGGAGTTTTTAGGATCGATTGCGATAGCGTTAGTGATTTATTTAGGGGGGAATGAAGTGATTAGGGGGCATATTAGCGTGGGGGCGTTTTTTTCTTTCATCACAGCCCTTTTTATGCTTTATACGCCGATCAAACGCCTAACTAGGATCGTTTCTAATTTTCAAGAAGCTTTAGTCGCTAGCGATAGGATTCATGAAATTTTAGAAAGAGAGCCGGCGATTATTGATGGGGTCTTAACGCTTGATAACGCCATCCACACCATAGAATTTAAAAAAGTATGGCTCGCTTATGCGCTAGATAACCAAGAGCGTTATGTCTTAAGCGATATTAGTTTGAAATTCCAACAAAATGAAATCATCGCTTTAAAAGGCGAAAGCGGGAGCGGTAAAAGTTCATTAGTGAATCTAATTTTACGCCTTTATGAGCCAAGCCAGGGCGAAATTTTCATCAATGATCAAAAAATAGAGAGTATCATTCAAAAATCCTTGAGAGAAAAGATTAGCGTTGTCACTCAAAGGGTGTTTATTTTTAACGGGAGCGTGGCTGAAAATGTGGCGTATGGTTTAGAAATTGATGAAATAAAAATCAAAGAATGTTTGAAAAAAGCTCAAGCCTTAGATTTTGTGGAAAAAATGCCTAATGGGATAGAGAGCGTTTTAGATGAATTTGGCGCCAATCTTAGCGGAGGGCAACGCCAAAGGATCGCTATTGCAAGAGCCTTGTATAAAGATGCACAAGTTTTAATCTTTGATGAGGCCACTTCTGCTTTGGATAGCGCCACAGAAGAAAATATCAAACAAAGCATTTTAGAATTGAAAGAAAACCGCTTGATCATTCTCATTTCGCACAATATAAGCACGCTCCAATTAGCCACTAAACATGTGAAATTAGAGCATGGGCGTTTGATAGAATGCTAAGGATTTTAGGCGTTGTTTTTATCTTTCTAGGGTGTCAGATCTTTAACACCACAACGCTCCATTTAAAATATAAAGACGCTCCTAAAAACAGCACTTTAAAAACCGCATTCACTTTAAACCCCCCTAAAATCTTTTTTAACGCCCATTTTGTGCCGCCCTTTTATCAAAAAGAATTTAAAAAAGCGATCACCCAGCAAATCGCTTATTTTTTAAGAGATAAAAAGGGTTTCACCCTCAATATTTCAGGCAATGTTTTCATGGCTTTTGAAGAGGGTTATAAGGATTTTAAAGCTATTAAAGAAAGGCTTAAAAAAACCATAGAGCCTAACGCCAACCCTAAAGATGTCATGCGTTTTTTAAACCTTCAAGCGAGCTTGATTTTAGAATGCGTTTCACCAACCGCTTGCCCGTTTGACACCCTTTTAATCCCCACCGCTCTCAGCGTGCCTGTTTATTACGCTAATCGTTTAGGCGATAACCCCTCTCTTTTTTCTCAAGAAGACAAATCCTATCATAACGCCCTGATCAAAGCCCTTAACAAGGCTTATTACTCCCTTATGCAAAATTTAGAAGAGCGTTTGAACGCTACAGAAAATGCAACATGGCTTTAAAGCATGAAAAAGATTTTATTTTTCATTTTTATTGTTTTGTTTTCGGTAGGGATTTATTTAATTTGGAATGTTTTATTGGAAAAATCTTTAGAATTGAAATTAGCCACCTCAGCTAACGATTTGCTTTTAAAATTGTTAGCGATTCTTGGCGTTTTTTCTATATTGGTGCTTTTTCAAGGCGTTATTTCTTCGTATAAAGAGCGCCAACTCAAACGCATTTTGCAAAAAATAGACGCCATGAACGGCTTTGAATTTGAAGAATATTCTAAAATGTTTTTCACTTCAAAGGGTTTTGAAGTGAGTATCACTCAAAAAAGCGGCGATTATGGAGCGGATTTGATTTTAAAAAAAGACGGCATCAAATGGGCGGTTCAAGCCAAACGCTACTCGCACAAAGTTTCGCCCAAAGCCATTCAAGAGGTGGTCTCTTCTAAAGCTTACTACGCTTGCGAAAAAGCTTGCGTGATCACTAACAGCTATTTCACGCAAGCGGCTCAAAAACTGGCTCAAGCTAATGATGTGCTTTTAATTGATAGGGACGAATGGGTCAGGTTTTTAAATGGGAAAAAATAATCCAATTAGGATAATTTTATATAACGCTTTTATTTCTATTGTTTCTCATTGAATTTTGTTGTAATTTCATGCGTTATAATATGAAATTTAGCACAAATTTCTACTTGGATAAGGTTCAATGATTCAGTCTGTTCGTATTAAAAACTTTAAGAATTTTAAGGACACTAAAATTGATGGTTTTACCAAACTCAATATTATCACCGGCCAAAACAATGCGGATAAATCCAATTTGTTAGAAGCGTTGTATTGTTTGGTGGGAAAATCCATGCACCCATGCGCTAATCTAACGGAAATTTATGACAATATACGCAAAGAGCCTTAGACTTGCAAATAAAATTCATAGCCAGTGAAAACCAAAAGGTAATAGAATCGCAAATAATACCCATAATAGAACAAACTCAAGTGCTCTCTCAGCTTAATTTCACTCTTAAAAAAAACAATAAAGAAATCTATAACGATCATTTGAATATTGCTAAAATTCCTAATTTTCCACCAATCCCTAATCAGTCAGGCTACAACAGGCAATTTAAGAATTTTGAACCCAGTCAATTGCAAAAACTTTTACCTTTTGAAAGCGCTGCCATCATAACGCCTAGAGATGTTGTTTGTGGGCGAGATAGCATTATTCAAGCAGTGAGCAAGATTTGCAGTAACAACCAATTAGAAGAAGAATTAAACAAACATCTTAATCAATTTGATAACAATATCCAAGCCATTAGTTTTAGTGCCAATAACCAACTCAAATTAAAAGTGAAAAACATGAAAGAAAAAAATCCGTTATCTGTATTTGGCGATGGTTTGATTAAGTATTTGTATATTGTAAGCGCTTTTATGGCCAATAATGCAAAAACGATTTATATTGATGAAGTGGAAAACGGCTTGCACTTTTCTCGCATGAGGTTATTGTTAAAAAATATTATTGATTTTATCAGTAACAATAAAGATGGTAATTTGCAAGTGTTTATGACTACCCATAGCCAAGAATTTATAGAAATTTTAGACCAAGTTATCAGAGAAAAGGATTTTGCACATGAAACTAAGTTGTTTTGCTTGAAGCGATACGATGATTTAATTGTTGCAGAGCCTTATTATGGAGAAAATTTATCTCTTTATTTCAAGAATAGCGCCAATCTTTTTGGAGGTAAAGAAAGGTTTAAGGAAAATAATTATGAGTAAAAAGATGCTCATTTATACAGAAGGACAAAGCGATAAATATTTTCTAAGTTGGTGTCTTGATGTTTGGGAATATCAAGCTCATTTTGATATATTCCCTTTAGATGGTAAAGATAAATTATTCTCAGATGAATTTTGTAAAAAAATCGAGAATATTTTAGATAATAAAAACCCAAGATACAAACAAGTGTGCATTATTTTTGATGCAGACATAAAAAAAGAGAATCAAGAAAGCGATGCAGGTTTTGATAACAAGCTTAAGTATATTCGTGAAAAACTCAAAGAAAAATCCAAAGAAAAAAAGAGTGATTTTCCAAAAGAACAGATCTTTTTATTCCCTAACAATCAAGATGATGGTGATTTAGAAACCCTATTATTAAAAATTGCTAAACACGATGAATTTCTTAAATGCTTTGAAAAATACTTAGAATGTATTAAAAGTAAAGAACATTATGAACCGATTAAAAACATAAGAAAAAGTAAGTGGTATGCCTATTTAGAAGCGCTTGGATTAGAGAATTTGACAAAGGATATTTTTGATAATAAAGGTAAAATAAAAAAACAATGTAAAGGAGAATATGAAAGACTAAAAGAAGTGATTGATTTTAACTCAAAATCTCTCATTCCCCTTAAAAAATTTTTAGAACAATTTGCAAAAAATAAGTAAAAAACAAACCCTAAAATCCAAGGTTCAATCTAATTTAAGCGGTTTTTTATTTTAAGCGGTTTTTTATCCCTCAACCCGCGCTCTTTAAAGGGAGTAACAAGTTCTCTCTTTTATTCTTTGATTTAAGAACTAGCTTAATGCCTACTTTTTTTTAAAATGTTTAACACCGCTCGCTTTCTTTAGGCTTTTTATATTACAATTACTCAAAAAATATTATTAAAGGCGTGCTGTGAAATTGTGGTTTCCTTATTTTTTAGCGATTGTGTTTTTGCACATCTTGGGTTTAGCGTTGCTTTTTATGGCTAATAACGCCTCGTTTTATGCAGCGGCGTCTATGGCTTACATGCTAGGGGCAAAGCATGCGTTTGATGCGGATCATATCGCTTGCATAGACAATACGATTAGAAAGCTCACCCAACAGGGTAAAAACGCCTATGGTGTGGGGTTTTACTTTTCTATGGGGCATTCAAGCGTGGTGATTTTAATGACCATTGTCAGCGCGTTTGCAATCGCTTGGGCTAAAGAGCATACGCCGATGCTAGAAGAAGTAGGGGGGGTAGTGGGGACTTTGGTTTCTGGGCTTTTTTTACTCATCATAGGGCTATTGAATGCGATTATTCTGGTGGATTTATTAAAAATATTCAAAAAATCGCATTCTAATGAACGCTTGAGCCAGCAACAAAACGAAGAGATCGAACGGCTTTTAACGAGTAGGGGCTTACTCAATCGCTTTTTTAAACCCTTGTTTAATTTCGTTTCCAAATCGTGGCATATTTATCCGGTGGGTTTTCTTTTTGGACTCGGTTTTGATACCGCTAGTGAAATCGCACTTTTGGCCCTTTCTAGCAGCGCGATTAAGGTGAGTGTGGTGGGCATGCTCTCTTTACCCATTCTTTTTGCCGCTGGCATGAGTTTGTTTGACACGCTGGATGGGGCGTTCATGTTAAAAGCGTATGATTGGGCGTTCAAAACCCCTTTAAGAAAAATCTATTACAATATCTCCATCACCGCCTTGAGCGTGTTTATCGCTCTTTTTATTGGGTTGATTGAGCTGTTTCAAGTCGTTAGCGAGAAACTCCATTTAAAATTTGAAAACCGCCTTTTAAACGCCCTACAAAGCCTAGAATTTACAGATTTAGGCTATTACTTGGTGGGCTTATTCGTGATAGCGTTTTTAGGCTCGTTCTTTTTATGGAAAATCAAATTTTCTAAATTAGAGGGCTAGATTAAGCCCTTAAATCATCGCCCAACAAATCTTTAAGGCTTTTGTTTGAAAAACTTGGCATAAAGGCTTTAGGGTTTGAAAGGCTTTCACTCAAATAAGCTAACAATTCCTTAATTTCGTTTAATTTTTCTTCCAAATAAGCTTGAAACGCATCCGCATTTTCTAACAAATGCAAAGGGTTATCCACAATAATAGAAAAAACTTCATCATGAATTGCAATGTTGAGCTGGGTGTCAAACAAAGGGGAGGCTAAAAACTGGCAATTTTCTACAATTTCTTGCAATTCTTGTTTAGCGATAGAAGCTTGCAAAGCGTCTTTATCTTCTAAACCCATGCTTTTATTGAAGAGTTTTTTGCAAGCGATTTGCAAGATTTGCAACGCTCCAACGCTCTCATTAATATTTTTCATGTCCCTATTGAATTGGGCGATTTGTTGGGATTTGTTTATCGCACTAGTTTTAAAATCGCTCACTTCAACATTGCCCAAATGCTTTTGAAGAGTTTTTAAAATATCCATAAAAAACCTTTTAAATAGAATTAAACACTCACAAGCATTTTTCGTTCCCTTTTTATGGAAATATTAAATAAGCCCCCAATAAGCTCAATTAAAAAAAGGTTTTAGGTATAATTAACGATCTTTTAGTTTCAAAGAGTAGAGAGATTGGATGAAAAAAATATGGCTTGTAGTGTGGGGTTTGTGTTCTTTGGTGTTTTTGAACGCCATAGAAACGATAGAAAAAGCCCCTAAAAATGCAGAGGATAGAGACAAAGCCCCCCATTTGTTGCTTTTAGCAGGGATTCAAGGCGATGAGCCTGGAGGGTTTAATGCAACTAATTTGTTTTTAATGCACTATAGCGTTTTAAAAGGCTTGGTTGAGGTGGTTCCGGTATTGAATAAGCCTTCCATGTTAAGAAATCATAGGGGCTTGTATGGGGATATGAACCGCAAATTTGCCGTTTTAGACAAGAATGACCCCGAATACCCCACTATCCAAGAAATTAAATCTTTGATTGTAAAACCCACTATAGACGCTATTTTGCACTTGCATGATGGCGGTGGGTATTATCGCCCTAATTATATTGATGCGATGCTTAACCCTAAGCGCTGGGGGAATTGTTTTATTATTGACCAAGATGAGGTTAAGGGGGCGAAATTCCCTAATTTGCTCACTTTTGCAAACAATACGATTAATAGCATTAACGCCCATTTATTGCACCCCATTGAAAAATACCATTTAAAAAACACGCATACCGCGCAAGGCGATACAGAAATGCAAAAAGCCCTAACTTTTTATGCGATCAACCACCAAAAGAGCGCTTTTGCCAATGAAGCCAGCAAAGAACTCCCTTTAGCATCAAGAGTGTTTTACCATTTGCAAGCCATTGAGGGCTTACTCAATCAGCTTAATATCCCTTTTGAGCGCGATTTTGAGCTTAACCCTAGCAGCGTGCATGCTCTTATTAATGATAAAAGTTTGTGGGCAAAAATCAGCTCTCTACCCAAAATACCCCTTTTTAACTTACGCCCCAAACTCAACCATTTCCCTTTACCCCACAACACTAAAATCCCACAAATCCCCATAGAGAGCAACGCTTACATTGTAGGGCTAGTCAAAAACAAGCAAGAAGTGTTTTTAAAATACGGCAACAAGCTCATGACACGATTATCGCCTTTTTACATAGAGTTTGACCATTCTTTAGAAGCAGTGAAAATGCAAATTGACAATAAGGATCAAATGGTTAAGATAGGGAGCGTGGTTGAAGTGAAAGAGAGTTTTTATATCCATGCTCTGGATAATATCCGCGCGAATGTGATTGGCTTTAGCGTTTCTAATGAAAGTAAGCCTAATGAAACGGGCTATACGATTAAATTTAAAGATTTTCAAAAACGCTTTTCATTAGACAAGCAAGAAAAAATCTATCGCATAGAATTTTATAAAAATGATGCGTTTAGCGGGATGATTTTAGTGAAATTTGTGTGAATACGGATAAATCTCATTGCATTTTAATCTTCAAGGGTTTTGGTATTTTTCGCTTTAAACGAATAGGCGTTTTTAGCTTGATTTATTTCTAGCGTGTTGTCTTTGATTGTCAAATTAAAATTAGAATTTTTAATCAGGTCAAAAAGCGGTTTTTGATAGTAGAGGGTGGTGGTGTAGGTTTTATCATCAAGCGTTAGCTCAATCATATCGCTTGCATGGTTATAGTTTGCGATTAAGGCGTATTTTCGCTCTCTTTTATCCGTTATTTCTATGGATAGGGTCTCGGTGAAAAGATCCTTTTTAACAAAGCGTTTGATGATTTCTCTTTTCAATCATTTAAAAACAATAACATGTTTTGTTTTTAAGCGTAGGGTGATTTGAAAGGGGTAAATTTTAGTTTTAAAATCATTTGCTTTGATCAATCTAAAAGTGTCTTTAGCCGCTAACAATCTTTCTTGAAAATTTTCATGCTCGGTTTTAGCGCTATAGGTGTTCCTTTTTGTTTTTAAAAATATCAAATCATCTTGCAACTCAAACACAAACCTCTTTTTGAATTTCGCACCATTTTCTAAAGATTTATTTTCTGTTTTGTCTCTTTGGATTTCATCGCCCAAACTCATGGCTTTGCTTACCTTGTCGGTTAGCTTTTCTCTCAAGTAGTTGTTTTGCTCCGTAAAAACAAACCGATAAAACTCGGGCTTGTTGCCAAAAAACAAATCTTCCACTTTCTCATCAGTCTTACTCACCATGTGCTTGATAAAATCCTCTTCTAAGCTCGTCTCCGCTTGCGCAATCTCTCGCTTTAAGGCTTCTAGCTCGATCTCTTTTTCTTTGATACCCATGCTTATCCTTTGCTTATTGATTTGAAAACAATACAAAAAGCGAAAAAATTTTTAAGGGTTAGGTTTTAGTGAAAAAATCTAACCCTATTTTTTATTTCATTCTTTTTTAGAGCTTCAAAATGCAAAAACCTGCAAGATTAAACCCAACGCATTTATTTATATCAAACCACCCCTATATCAAACCACCTCTTGCCCAGCGTCCAATAAGGCTTCTTTAATCAAATCCTGTGTCGCCGGGGCGTCAAATTCTACGATCACGCTCTTTTTTTCCACGCTCACATCAATCAAATTCACGCCTTCAATTTCGCCCACAAATTTTTCAATTTTATCCACGCAATGATTGCAAGTAATGCTTGGCACTTGAAAAGTTACTTTCATTTAATGATCCTTAATTTTAAAATTCCTTAGCCTTTGGGCGTTTAAGACCACACTCACAGAGCTTAAGCTCATCGCTAAACCCGCAATCGCTGGGCTTAGCATGATATTAGCCTTATAAAGAACCCCACAAGCTAATGGGATAAACACGCTATTATAGCAAAAAGCCCAAAACAAATTTTCTTTGATATTTTTAATGGTCGCCTGACTTAATTGGATCGCGCTATAAACCGATTTAATGTCATTGTTAAAGCTCACAATATCCGCTGCTTGCACGCTCACATCGCTCCCCTTAGCCATCACCACCGCCACATCGCTCATAGCAAGGCTTGGGGCGTCATTCAAGCCATCGCCTACCATCATAACGACTTGCCCTTTTTCTTTAAGCTCTTTAATCTTGTTGAGTTTGTCTTGTGGTTTAGCGTTGCTGATATAACCATCTATCCCTAATTCAAGCGCGCATTTTTGGACATTGTTGAGATTATCCCCACTTAAAAGAAAAGTGTTAATGCCTAAATTTTTGATTTGAGCGATATGCTCTTTCACGCCTTTTTTCGGCAAATCTTCTAAAACAAACACCCCTAAAAGCTCGTCTTCTTTTTCATTAATCACTCTAGCTACAAACACTAAAATCCCGTTTTCTTGAATTTCTATGGGGTTAATGGGGTTAAAAAACTCGCTATTACCGACTTTGATAATCTCGTTAGCGCCTTGATAATCTGTTTTAGCGCTAATGCCAAAACCCGTTTTTACTTTAACTTCGCTAATTTCCTTTAAGGGAGCGTTATGTTCTTTAGCGTATTCTACAATCCCTTTAGCAATAACATGCTCGCTATTGTGTTCAATACTACTCGCTAAACTCAATAGCTCTAATAGTTCTATGTTGGAATGGAAGCTTTTAACGACAGGCTTGCCGTTAGTGAGCGTGCCGGTTTTATCAAAAACGATCGTATTGACTAGCCTTGCTTTTTCTAAACTTTTAGCGTCTTTAAAAAATAAACCTAAAGAACTCGCTTTTTGATTCGCCACTAAAATACTCATAGGCGTAGCCAGCCCTAAAGCGCAAGGGCAAGAAATCACTAAAACCGATACAAACACTTCTAAAGCGATGCCAAAATTCCACCAAAAATCAGGCTTAGGCGCGATGATGAGCCACACTATAAACGCTAAAACAGCGATAATCATCACGCTTGGCACAAACACGCTTGAAACCTTATCCGCTAAGCGAGAAATCTCTGCCTTTGAGCTTTGGGCGTTATGGATCATTTCTATAATTTGAGATAAAGTGCTGTTTTTGTTATCTTGCGTGGCTTTCATTAAAAAACTCGTATTGCTGTTGAGTGTCCCTGAAAAAACCTTATCGCCGACTTTTTTATAAACCGGTAACGCTTCGCCGCTTAACATGCTCTCATCTAATTCCCCTTCGCCCTCTATAATTTCGCCATCTACTGCAATCGCGCTTCCAGGGAGGACTTTTAAAATATCCCCCACCACGATACTATCCACTAAAACTTCAATTTGTTGGTTATTTTGCATTTTAAGGGCGGTTTTTGGGGCGTTTTTCATCAAGGCTTGCATAGCGTCTAGGGCTTTGTCTTTAGAAACATTTTCAACGCGTTTGCCCACCATCACAAACATTAAAATCACGCACACGCTTTCAAAATAATAATGCCCATAAGACCATTGGCCTGTATAAACGAGATACAATTGCCACAAGCTTGAAACTAAAGCCGCACTTGTGCCTATGGCGATAAGGCTATTCATGTTGGGCTGTCTGTGCCATAAGGCTTTAAACCCTTGAATGTAAAAATCCCTCCCCAAATGCATGACAATGAGCACGCCTATAAGCTGTAAGCATGCGTTTAAAAAATTACTATGATTGTTTATTGTGAGCAAACTTTTAGGTAAAAGGCTAGGGCTAAGCATCGCCCCCATAGAAAGATACACCACAAAAAGCGTGAAAATGACCGCTAAGATTAATTTAACATTAGGGTTAAAAAATTCTTTTTTTTCTTTGGTTGGGGTTTTTTTAGGGCTATAACCCAGTTTTTCAATGAGTTTAAAAATCTCGTCTAAATTGGTTTCATTTTCGTTAAATTCAATGTTAGCGCTCTTGTTTAAAAGGCTCACTTCTATTTTTTTCACAAAACTCTTACGCCCCAAAGAGCGTTCAATCCCGCTAGAGCAAGCCGTGCAAGTCATTCCCTCTATATAAAAAGATTCTTTCATGCACTCTTACTTTTATTAAAAATAATTTTTACCATTAAAAAGAGCCAACGAATGATGCCATAAATCAAATACAGCCCCATAAACACGCTTAAGGCTTCCAAAGGGCGCACAAACACTAACGATAAAAAAATCAACACTAAGATGAAAAGCTTGAGATTCCACTTGACTTTTTTGAAATTGGGGTAGCGGATATTGCTCACCATAAGCACCCCTAACAAAACAATAAAGCTTAGAAATAACTTTTCGGTATTTCCTTCTAAAAAATGGTATTTATTGTCTAATAACACACAAAGCACCACCAATACCGCCGCAGCAGGAATGGGGATACCGATGAAAGAATAGGGATCGCTTGTGTTGGTGCTGATATTGAATCGCGCCAATCGTATCGCTCCAAAAATCACAAACAACGCGCTCACCGCCATGCCTATGCGCCCGAAATTATACCCCACATAAAAGTAAGCAATAAGGCTTGGAGCCACCCCAAAAGCGACGACATCCGCTAAGGAGTCAAATTCTATACCAAATTTGCTAGTGGTGTTGGTAAGCCTTGCGACGCGCCCATCAAGCCCGTCTAAAATAAGACTCGCTACCACCAACCAGCATGCCATGACAAACTGATAGCTTGAAGCGTAAAAAATACTCATCATGCCTAAAAAAATACTGCTAGCGGTGAAAAGGTTAGGGAATAAATAGAGAGGGTTAATGGGCATCAGAGGCTCTTTGAATGGGTTTGATGGGGTATTTTAGAATAAGTAATCCTAAAATCAATTATGGGAATTAAAACCTTACAAGCGTTAAAAAAATTATAAAAAAAGAGCGTTAGAAACGCTCTATAACGCTGGTTGTAAGTAGCAAATTTGAAAAAACACAATCTAAGAAGAGATTTCAAGCAAACAGAATACCGATAATAGGGTTTAAAACCCTTATTAAAGATCTGTTTGAAAACCCACACTTTTAACTCGCTTGCTCTTCTAAAGGGATCAAACGGCTTTCTAAATTGTTAGCGACTTCGTATTCGCTGATGATTTCACGCACCCTTTCGCCTGTAATGACTTCTTTGTCAAACAACTCCTTGACCATGATTTCAATCGCTTCTTTGTAGTCGCTTAAGGTTTGTTTGACATGGTTATAGCGTTCTTCTAGTAGGTTTTTAATGAAAAGATCCATTTCTTCTGCGGTTTTTTCGCTAAATTCCCTGTTGCTTCCATAACCACCTCCTAAAAAGGCGTTCCGTTGCTTTTCTAACACCATAAGCCCGCTGACACTGCTCATGCCATAGTAACTCACCATGCCTTTAATAATATCAGTCGCTCTTTCTAAATCGTTACTCGCACCGGTAGAAATTTCTTCTAAAAAGACATCTTCAGCCGCTCTTCCGCCTAAAAGCACATCAATTTCAGCGATGAGTTCGTGTTTTTGCATCAAGTATTTGTTTTCTTCAGGCGTGTTAAGGGTGTAGCCTAAAGCCGCCATGCCCCTTGGGATGATAGAGACTTTATTCACCCTAGCGCTCCCTTTAGTCATTTCAGAAATCACGGCATGCCCGCTTTCATGATAGGCAACAATTTTCTTTTCTTTAGGGCTGATGCGTCGGCTTTTCTTTTCTAACCCTGCAATCCCTCTTTCAATCGCTTCTTTTAGATGCTGCTGTTTGACTTCTTTGTGGTTGTTCCGTCCTGCTAAAAGCGCGGCCTCATTGATGATATTCGCTAAATCCGCCCCTGCAAGCCCTGCGGTGAGTTTGGCGACTTCTTGCAAATTCACATCATTAGCGAGTTTCACGCCTTTAATATGCACTTTTAAAATCTCCACTCTGCCGTTAAAATCAGGCTTATCCACTAAAACCTGTCTGTCAAAGCGCCCTGGACGCATTAAGGCCGGGTCTAAAATTTCAGGGCGGTTCGTTGCGGCTAAGACAATTACGGGTGCATTTTCGCTCCCAAAACCATCCATTTCAGCTAAGAGTTGGTTTAGGGTTTGCTCTCTTTCGTCATTCCCACTTATCATGCCTCCAGCCGCTCTGCTCTTGCCTATGGCATCAATTTCATCAATAAAAATGATGCTAGGGGCTTGTTTTTTAGCGGTTTCAAATAAATCCCTGACCCTACTTGCCCCTAAGCCTACAAACATTTCAATGAAACTGCTCCCTCCCATAGAGAAAAACGGCACATGTGCTTCGCCGGCCACCGCTTTTGCCAAAAGGGTTTTACCCGTTCCTGGAGGGCCTACTAATAACACGCCTTTAGGGATTTTAGCCCCTAAATTAGCATAGCGATCGGGGTATTTTAAGAAATCTACGATTTCTACCACTTCTTCTTTGGCTTCTTCATTGCCTGCCATGTCATTAAAACGCACATTGGGTTTTTCAGCGTTAATGAGTTTTTTCGCGCTCCCCATGCCAAAAATACCCCCACCCATATTTTTTTGCATGCGGTTTGCCATAAACATCCATAGCCCTAAAATCACTAAAATAGGCATGAGCCACCCTAACATGTCCGTAAAAAAGTTAGACTCGCTAAAACCAGAATAATTGATTTTTTTCTCATCTAACAAAGGCACTAAGGTTAAATCAGGCACTCGTTTAGCGATATAAATCACACGATTATTGCCCTCTTTATGGCTGGCTTTAATCAAAGTTTGACCGATGCTCACATTTTCTACTTCATTATTATTGATGAGCTGTTTGATTTCATGGTAGCTCACATTTTTAGTGCTAGAAGCTAAGAAATTGTCCGAAAAACCGCCATCAGAATTGAAAGAGCGTAGAAAAAAGATGAGCAAAATCCCTCCAAGAACTGCAAGGATAATAGGACTTTGAAAAAAGGTTTTTTAGGTTCGTTCGTTGGTTTCATTATAATCCTTAAATTATTGATTGTTTTTTAAGCAATTTTAGAGCGACCCATTCGTTACGCTGTCGTCGCTCTAAAACCTCAAACCCATTATAATAGATCTGTAAAACAGAGTTTAAATGCGTTTCTAAAATCCCTGATAAAATAAGAGTGTGGTTACAAAGCCGCACAAATTCGCTATACAAACTCTTGATCACATCTGCAACAATGTTCGCTACAATTATATCAAAATGCCCTTGAATTTTTTGCGTAGAGCCACAAATGATTTTATCTTGCACAGATAGTAAAATTTGATTCAAACTAAAATTTTTTAGGGTTTCTTCAATGGCCAGACTATCCGTATCGCAAGCAACTAACGCACTAACGCCTTGTTTTTTTAAAGCGATGCTTAAAATCCCGCTCCCACAGCCCACATCTAAAGCGTTTTTATGCTTTAAATCAAGGTCAGAGAGCAATTCCAAACACATAGCAGTGCTTTCATGATGGCCTGATCCAAAGGCTAAAGCCGGGTCAATCATTATGCTAGAATCCGTAGCGATATGGCTTGGTTTTTGATGCCAGCTAGGGTGTATGTAAAATTTAGCGCATTGCACCGGTAAAATGGCTTGTTTGTAGGCTTCTAGCCAGTCTTTTGAAGCGAGATTGCGTGAAAGATAGAAAAAATCAAATTCGTTTTGCAAGTTTTGTTGCAAATTTAAACAAAACGCTTCTAATGCTGGAATGAGCGAACTATTCAAATCCTTTTCAGAGCGTAGAACAATAAAATCATCAAGGTGTGGGGGTTTTTCTTTTGCATTTTCTTTTAAATCTTTTTTTAGGGGGCTATGAGTGGCGAAATAATGCCAATCAGATTGGCTTATAAATCCAATGGTTTCTTTATCGTCAAACGCTTTTAAATTTTCTAGGCTTGATTCTTCCAAGGCTAGATGCGTGGCGTCTAAAAGAAAGCTTTCAAAAAGCTCTCGCTCCTTAGGGAAGATAAAGAAAAACTCATAATACATTGATTTTAACACTCAATCGTTCGTCCCTAAAACAACCTCTAATTTTTCTTTCAAAACCTGGGGGGTAAAAGGTTTCACAATGTAGTTATTCACACCGGCTTTTAAAGCGGTAATGACCTCAGCCTTACCGCCCTCTGTAGTGATCATAATGATAGGGATTTCTTTGAATCGGTTATCCGCACGCACTTTTTTAACGAGATCCAAGCCGTTCATTTCAGGCATGTTCCAGTCTGTAATCAACACCTTAGTGTCCGCATTAGCGTCTAGTTTTTCCCAAGCTTCTACCCCATGCTCAGCTTCTAAAACATCTTCATAACCTAAGCGTGAAAGCGTGTTTTTAATAATTCTTCTCATAGTTGAGCTATCATCTACTACCAGTAGTTTCAAAGCGTTTCTCCTTTTAAGATTGCATTTAAATCAGGCTCTTTTTAAACAGCCAAAGCGTCCTAAACGCCTTATAATGATAAATTGTTCCAAATAATAGCATGTTTTGATTAAAATTACCTTGACTAACATTAATCATTGGCCAAGATGGAGCGTTCAATGAGTGTCCTTATTTGTAAAAAAATTTAGTTTGTTTGCTATGATAAGGGTTAAAAATAAGACACCCCTAACAGTGTGAAAGGGTCATTGAATGGTTTGAAAAAGAAAGACAAGGATTTTACGAATAAGTGTATTATTTAAGAATTTTAATACTAAGTATAAGTTTTTTAAATATTTTAAATGCTGAAAATTTGAGTTACATGTCTTCTTCTTATCAAATAGGCACGGTGTTTATGCGTCCCTTAAACGCTAACAAGCTTTTGCAAGGGGCTTCAATCTTGCAAGGCTATGAAGTGAATCCTAAAAACGATTGGGCGTATTCTAGGTATTATTTCTTTATAGATTATGGTAATGTGCTTTTCAATGAGGACTCTACTTTACAAGCGAACATGTTCACTTATGGGGTGGGAGGGGATTTTATGGTCGCTTACGCTAAAAACCCCATTAATCGCTGGGCTTTTTTCTTTGGTTTGCAACTAGCGGCTAACACATGGATACTCAACAATAAAGTCAAAGATTTGGTGGTGAATACATGGGATTCGTTAAAAGATTTCAATTTTCATAACACTTATTTTAGGGCTATTGGGAAATTTGGGGTGCAGTTTCGCACGATCGTTTTGTATCATAAGGTGGATGTAGAAATCGGCATGAAAATCTTTTTAACGCCTGAAAGGCGCAGCTTGTTTGAAAGGAGTTTTTTGTTTTTTGTTTCGCATTCATGGCATTTTTAAATGGCGGAGAGAGAGGGATTCGAACCCTCGAAGGCTTGCACCTTACACGCGTTCCAGGCGTGCTCCTTCAACCACTCGGACATCTCCCCTTTAAAAGGGGCTTATTATAACTAAGATTTGTTTAAAAAGGGCTTATTTTAAAAGAATCAAATCTTTTGAAATAACGCCATCTATTTGATTTTTCGCGCAAATTTCCCACAAATCGGTATCGTTTAAATCCATAGAAAATAAAATTTTACTATCCAACAAATAATTAGTAGCGTGCGATTGGGCGAGTATGGCTTGCTTAATATCTTTAAAAATGCAATAGTGCGGCTTGAAAGCGTTGAATAAAAAAAAGGTATCCGTTTCTATCTTGTGCGACAAAAAAACGACGCTAAAATGGACGCTATTTTCAAAACAATATTGGGCTAATTCCAAATTTTTGGGGTGCGCTTCAAAGTACACTATATCGTTATTGGCGCTAGAATGAATATCATCGGTGTTTTTAATGAAAACAAAACGAGAACTAGGGATTAAAGGGTGTCCTAAAATAAGCATATCTACCTCTTATCGTTCAAGCAAGTTTCACTGCAATACGCTATAGTCCCGCTATAAATGGCGTCTTTGCTAGAGACATAGGTTTGGCATTTAGAGCATACAATCATGTGATCTTCTAATTCTTTAGGGGTTTGTTGCGTGTAAGAATGGTTGTCTTTGTGGTTGTCTTTATGGGGTCTTTGCTTTAAAAACAAACGCCATAAGATCCACGCAATAATGAGTAGGGGGATTAAAATTCTTAACATAGACTTTCCTTTGATTTGTAAAAATAAATGCGCTTTTTACTTATAAAGCATTCAGTGTCTTTATAAGCGATTTCATCTTTTAACTGCTCGCCTTTATAGAATAAAAAATACCCCTTATCGTTCAGGAAGCGTTGGCTTTTTTCTATCAAAAAAGAAGAGTTAGCGACCGCTCTAGAGGTGATTAAATCCACTTGTAAGGGGTTTTGATACTCTTCCAAACGCTTTTTCACAATTTCAATATTGCTTAAAGGCAAAACGCTTTTAAGGTAGTTTAAAAAAGCCGCTCTTTTCATTCTAGGCTCTAAAAGAATGAATTTTGTTTTAGTTTTTTCAAGGGCTAAAGGGATAGCAGGAAGTCCCGCCCCGCTCCCAATATCCAAGCAACTTTTAAAATCTTTGATAAATTCTAAGGGTTTTAGAGCGTCTGTGATCTGAGGTTCTAACTCATTTAAATGTTTCGCGCCGCTCAAATTGTGCGTTTGGTTCCATTCTAAAAGGATGCGTGCATAATCTTGCAATAAAGGGTTCATAAAATCAACATCCCATCGCCATAAGAATAAAAACGATACTTTTTTTCTATGGCTATTTGGTAGATTTCTTTGGTTTTTTCTAAGCCTATCATCGCGCTCACAAGCATCAAAAGGCTTGATTTGGGCAAGTGGAAATTAGTGAGCAAGTAATTAACATGCTGGATCGGGTTAGCAAGATGCAAGAAAATGTCGCATTCAAACGCCTCTTGATTAGGGTTTTTTAAACGCTTGAAATATTCCACGCTCCTTAAAGCGGTCGTGCCGATGCATAAAATCTTTTGGGATTTTTGCAAAATTTCTTGGCTCTTTTTAGGAATGTGCAAAACCTCTGTATGGATTTGATGCTCTCTAATGTCTTTAGTTTCTACGCTAGCAAAAGTCCCAGCCCCCACATGCAAGGTTAAAAAAGTGTGTTTAAAGTCTTTCAATAAATTTTCTAAAGTATTTTGAGAAAAATGCAATGACGCCGTAGGGGCAGCCACCGCGCCGATATGTTTAGCGAACACGCTCTGGTATTCACGCGCATCTAAACTTTCATCGGCTCTTTTAATGTAGGGGGGCAAGGGCATATGCCCGTATTGTTCTAAAAGTTTTAAAATGCTTGCTTGATCTAGGGGGGTTTTATGGTCATAAAAAGCGATCAAGCGTTGTCCGTTATGGAGTAATTCCAAGACTTCAGCGTAATGATTTCCATCAAAAAAAATCCTATCCCCCACTTTGATCTTGCCCTTGATTTGAGTTAAAGCGCTATTGTCTTTAAAAAAGCGGTGGAAAAACACTTCGGTCGTTTTTGATGGCAAAAAAGCATGTTTAGATCCAAAAAGCCTAGCTTTCATCACTTTAGTGTCATTCAACACAATAAGGGCGTTCTTAGGGAAAAAGTCTAAAACATGCTCAAAAGTGGTGTGCGTGATTGTTTGCGAACGCCTTTCATATACGAGTAATTTAGCCTTTTCTTTGAGTAAAATGGGGTAGTTTGCAATCAATTCTTTAGGCAAATGATAATCATAGCTTTCTAAATCAAATTCTTTCAACTACGACTCGCTCTTTTTATTTTCTTTGTTGTTTTCTTCCTCGTCTTTAGGAGCCGGATTGACAAATTTTGCAATCAAAATAGAAAGCCCATAAAGCCCCACTAAAGGCAATGCCATAAAGATTTGACTCACCACATCAGGGGGAGTGATAATCGCTGCTACAATAAAAATCACTACAATAGCGTATTTAAAATACGCTTTCAAGCTCGCATCGGTAATCAAGCCCACTTTAGCTAAAAAATACGCCAAAACGGGCAGTTCAAACGCCACGCCAAAGCCTAAAATCAAGCGTGTGAAAAAGCTCACATAACTGGATGCAGAAATATTAGCCGCAAACACATCGCTCCCAAAAGTGGCTAAATATTCAATGATAAAAGGGAACACCACATAGTAAGAAAACGCCGCCCCAATCAAAAACATCCCGCTCCCAAAAAACACAAAAGGCAAAATCACTTTTTTTTCATTCTTATAAAGCCCTGGAGCGATAAAGAGCCATAATTGCCAAAAAATAATCGGCATGGAAATGACAATAGCGGCTGAAAAACTGATTTTCACCGCCACCATGACCCCTTCAATAGGGGATAATTGAATGAGCGTGCCTTTATAGGAGTTTTTAACAAATTCAAAAATATTTTTCCAAAAATGGAAACACCCTAAAAACGCCACTAAAATCGTTCCTACAGAAACCATCAAACGCTTTCTTAATTCCTGTAAATGCGGTTTTAAATCTTCAAACATGCTCTTTTTCTTTGTTGTGTTTTGTCGTGCTGCTATTAGCGGTTAATTCTATCTCTTTAGGAGATTCACCGCTTGAAACTTTTTCATTTAAAGTTTCTTCACTAGAAACTTCTTCGTTGGAGATTTCTTCATTGGAGTGGTTAGGGGGCGTGTTGTTCTCTAGGCTTTGTTTGTAATCTTGCATCAATTCTTGAACGCTTTTAATCTCTTTTTCTGCCACTATTTTAGCGTCTTCTAATTCTTCAATCTTAACGCCTTTAAGATCTTCAATCTTGTTTTCAAAGAGTTTTTGATACTCTAAGGTTTCTTTTTTGATTTCTTCAATATTGATTTCTTTGTCCAAAGTGTCCTTAGCGTCATTGAGCGTTTTTTTAACCGCGCGAAAAAATTTCACCATATCCACGACAGCTTGGGGGAATTTTTCTGGCCCTAAAAAAATAATCGCTACAACCAACACCACAAGGATTTCAAAAAAGCCCATGCCAAACATAATGATCTACTTTTACACCCTTTAAAATTTTATCGTTATTGTAGTGTAATTTTCTTTCTAAACAAGATTAAAATAAAGTTTGGGGGTTTAAAGTGGGGATTTTTAAAAGCGCGTAAGTTTTAGGCGTGGCGATCCTGCCTTTAGCGGTGCGTTCTAAATAACCATTAGCGAGTAAAAAAGGCTCAATCACATCTTCAATCGTGCCTTCATCTTCTCTCATAGACGCCGCAATCGTGTTCAAGCCAACCGGTTTTCCTTGAGCGTTGGCCAACAAGGATAAATACGCCAAATCCGCTTCGTCAAATCCTAATTCATTCACGCCTAACTCATTTAAAGCATGCAAAGTGATATTTAAATCCATCAAGCTTGAATTTTTAACGAGTGCAAAATCGCGCACCCTTTTTAAAAGCCTTAAAGCGATTCTAGGCGTGCCTCTACTCCTTTTAGCGATTTCATCAGCGCTTTCTTCTTTGATGTCTTGATTGAGTTTGGCGGCGGCTTTTTTGATGATGAGAGCCAGTTCACTAGGGCTATAAAATTGCATCCTAAAACTCATGCCAAATCTGTCTCTCAAAGGGTTAGAGAGCATTCCTGCTCTAGTAGTAGCGCCAATAAGGGTGAAAGGGGGCAAATCAATTTTAATGGTTTGAGCGGCCGGGCCTGAGCCTATGATAATATCCAACCTAAAATCTTCCATAGCCGGGTATAAAACCTCTTCAATCGCTGGGCTAAGCCGGTGGATTTCATCAATAAAAAGAATGTCTTTGGCTTGCAAATTAGTGAGAATGGCAGCCAAATCACCGCTTTTTTCTATCATGGGAGCGGCGGTGATTTTGATATTGGTTTCCATTTCTTTAGCGATGATATGACTGATAGAGGTTTTACCCAAACCCGGTGGGCCAAAAAAGAGCATGTGATCCAAACTTTCTTGGCGTTTTTTAGCCGCACAAATAGAAATTTGCAAGTTGTTTTTAATCTTTTCTTGACCGATAAAATCTTCCCAAAGATCAGGGCGCAAACTCACTTCTTGGGAAGTTTCAAAATCCAAAGTTTCTAAATTGACTATCCGTTCTTTCATTAATGATAACTTTCTAACTCGTTAGGGAAAAACCCTTTTTTCACATCATCAGCGTATTGTTCAATCGCTTTTTGAACCAATTCTTTCCCTTTAAGATATTCTCGCACGAATTTGGGCTTAAAACCATCAAAAAAGCCTAACATATCGCTCCACACTAAAATCTGCCCATCGCAATCCTTGCCGCTCCCTATGCCGATCGTGGGGATTTTGATTTGTTGGGTGATTGTTTGGGCGATAGGGGTGGTTATGCCTTCTAAAACCAACAAGCCCACCCCAGCCTCTTCTAAACTCAACGCGTCTTCTAAAAGCTTTTTTTGTTGCTCTTCATTTTTACCCTTAATCTTATAACCTCCATCAAGGCGCACAAATTGGGGCATCAAGCCGATATGCCCCACTACAATAATACCTTCATTAGTGAGCGTTTTAACGAGCTTTGCCTTTTCTTTCCCCCCTTCTAGTTTGATCGCGCTCGCTTGGGTTTCTTTATAAACTCTAATGGCGTTTTTTAGGGCTGTTTTTTTGTCTTTATAGCTTCCAAAGGGCATGTCTGTGATGATAAAAGGGGTTTTAGCGCCCGCGCAAACCGCTTTGGTGTGATAGAGCATCATCTCAAAACTCGCGCTTAAAGTGTCGTTTTGGTTGAAAAAACTCATATTCAAACTATCGCCCACTAAAATCACATCCACTAGCGGGTCAAATATTTGAGCGAACAGGGCATCATAAGCGGTAATGGCGATGATTTTTTCGTGATTTTTTTTAGCTTGGAGATGGTTGAGGGTGATTTTTTTGGTTTTAGCGGTTTGCATGCTCATTGGAAAATCCTATGGTTAAATATGGTGGCATTGTAGCATGACTTTAAGGGTGGGTAAAAATTTTACCCCATTTTAACTGAGTATTTTGATTATTTTAGTATAATTGAAAGAAACTTTTAACAAATAATTCAAGGGATTTGGCGATTTTGGGTCTTAAAAAACACACTATTTTATTGTCTTTAATGGGGTTTTATACAGGGTTGAATGCACTTGATTATGACACCCTAGACCCAAAATATTACAAATACATCAAGTATTATAAAGCCTATGAAGACAAAGAAGTGGAAGAATTGATTAAAGACTTGAAGAGGGCGAACGCTAAAAGCGGGCTTCTTTTAGGGATTAATACCGGGTTTTTTTATAACCACGAAATCATGGTTAAAACCAACAGCTCTAGCATTACCGGGAATATTTTAAATTATTTGTTTGCTTATGGCTTGCGTTTTGGCTATCAAACCTTTAGGCCGTCGTTTTTTGCACGCTTGGTTAGGCCTAATATCATTGGCAGGCGCATTTATATCCAATATTATGGAGGGACCCCTAAGAAAGCGGGCTTTGGGAGCGTGGGGTTTCAATCGGTCATGTTGAATGGGGATTTTTTATTGGATATTCCCTTACCTTTTGTAGGGAAATACCTTTATATGGGGGGGTATATGGGTTTAGGCTTAGGGGTTGTAGCGCATGGGGTGAATTATACGGCGGAATGGGGAATGTCTTTTAATGCAGGATTGGCTCTAACGGTGTTAGAAAAAAACCGCATTGAATTTGAATTTAAAATTTTGAATAATTTCCCTTTTTTGCAATCCAATTCTTCAAAAGGGACTTGGTGGGGAGCTATAGCAAGCATTGGGTATCAATATGTGTTCTAAAAAAATAAGAAATCTTATTTTATGTTTGAGCTTGATATTAAGCTTGCATGCTGAAGAAAATACAGAAAACATGACTGAAGCGAATGCGACTGAAGAAAATACTTCTAAAGACGCCCCTATTCTTTTGGAAGAAAAACGCGCCCAAACGCTAGAGCTTAATGAAGAAAAAAAAGAAGTTGCAAAGAGCGTTGATGAAAAAAGTTTGCTTGAAGAAATCCATAAGAAAAAACGCCAGCTTTACATGCTCAAAGGGGAATTGCATGAAAAAAATGAAGCTATTTTATTCCAGCAAATGGCTAAAAATAAGAGTGGTTTTTTTATAGGGGCTATCCTTGGCGATATAGGGATTAATGCCCATCCTTATGAGAAGTTTGAACTTTTAAGCGGCATTCAAGCGTCTCCTTTATTGTATGGTTTAAGGAGTGGCTATCAAAAGTATTTTGCTAACGGGATTAGCGGGTTACGCTTTTATGGGGAGTATTTAGGGGGAGCGATGAAAGGGTTTAAAAGCGATTCTTTAGTCTCTTATCAAACCGCAAGCTTGAATATTGATCTATTGATGGATAAGCCTATTGATAAAGAAAAAAGGTTTGCGTTAGGAATATTTGGAGGCGTTGGAGTGGGGTGGAACGGGATGTATCAAAATTTAAAAGAAATCAAAGGGTATTCGCAGCCCAATGCGTTTGGGCTAGTGTTAAATCTAGGGGTGAGCATGACGCTCAACCTCAAACACCGCTTTGAATTAGCCCTAAAAATGCCCCCCTTAAAAGAAACTTCGCAAACCTTTTTATATTATTTTAAAAGCACTAATATTTATTATATTAGTTACAACTATTTATTGTAAAGGCTAAAATGTTGAAACTTAAATATGGTTTGATTTATCTGGCGCTTATTATGGGGCTTCAAGCAACAGATTATGACAATTTAGAAGAAGAAAACCAACAATTAGATGAAAAAATAAAAAATTTAAAACAACAGCTTACCGAAAAAGGGGTTTCGCCCAAAGAGATGGATAAGGATAAGTTTGAAGAAGAATATTTAGAGCGGACTTACCCTAAGCTTTCTTCAAAAAAGAGGAAAAAATTACTCAAGGCTTATTCCATAGCCGATGATAAGAGTGGGGTGTTTTTAGGGGGTGGGTATGCTTATGGCGAACTTAACTTATCTTATCAAGGGGAAATGTTAGGCAGATATGGCGTGAATAGCTCTAGCGCGTTTAAAAACAATATTAAAATTAATGCGCCTGTTTCTATGATTAGCGCTAAATTTGGGTATCAAAAATACTTTGTGCCTTATTTTGGGACACGATTTTATGGGGATTTATTGCTTGGGGGAGGGGTGTTAAAAGAGGTTGCTCTTAAGCAACCTGTAGGCTCGTTTATCTATGTTTTAGGGGCTGTCAATACGGATTTATTGTTTGATATGCCTTTAGATTTTAAGACGAAAAAGCATTTTTTGGGCGTTTATGCGGGTTTTGGGATAGGGCTTATGCTTTATCAAGACAAGCCTAATCAAAACGGGAGAGATTTGATTGTAGGGGGTTATTCAAGCCCTAATTTTTTATGGAAATCCTTGATTGAAGTGGATTACACTTTTAATGTGGGCGTGAGTTTGACGCTTTATAGGAAACACCGCTTAGAGATTGGCACCAAATTACCGATTAGCTATTTGAGGATGGGGGTAGAAGAGGGAGCGATTTATCAAAATAAAGAAGATGATGAGCGTTTGTTGATTTCGGCTAACAACCAATTCAAACGCTCCAGTTTTTTATTAGTGAATTACGCGTTCATTTTTTAAGGCTTGATCTTGGGGTTAGGGTTTAAGATTTTAGCGTTAGTCGTTTTGATTTTAGGGGGTTATTTGATTTTTAACGCTTTTGTCACAAAACCCAGAGCGTTAAGTTTTAGCCTAAATGGTGGAGAGAACGCTAACAATGACCATCAAGAAACGCTTTTTTGGGATTTAAAAAAACCCATCAAGATTAGAATAACTGCCCCAAAAGGCATCAAACGCTACGCGCTCAAAGTAACCACAAAAGATGATTTGATTTTATACGAAAAAGAAAACCTTGTCTTAGACAAGCCCAAATCTTTAGAAGTGCCTTTAATCAAGCCTGACATCATGGGCTTAGAAGACAAGTGTCTTGATTATGAAATCCACGCTAATGATTGGAGCTATGCTAATTTTTTTAATGGCAATAAGGCGTCTTTCAAACAAGAAGTGTGTGTGGATACGATAAAACCTTTAATTAAAGTTTTATCCCGATCCCCAAGCATCGCTTATGGGGGGAGCGCGATAGTGATCTTTGAAGCTTTGGATAAAAATTTGTCTCAAGCGTTTGTGCGTATCAAAAAAAAGGATTTTAAAGCTTTTAGGCTTTTGGAATTTGAGCAGCGCAATATTTTTATCGCTCTAGTGCCATGGTCTTATGAAAATAGGGATTTTAAGGCTTATGTTGTAGCAAAAGATAAAGCCAATAACTCTAACGCTACCCCCTTATTGTTCAAGCGAAAAACCCATCATGTGAGGGAAAAAGATATAGACATCAGCGCTTTAAAAGATAAGATTTTAAAGCAAGAAATTTTTCAAAACGATATTGAACAAACTTTATTAGAAATGCTTTCTCATGCACGCTTAAAAGATTTAGAAAAGATCCAAGAAATCGCTTTAAAGCAGGGGGATTTTTATAAGGATTTTTCGGATTTTCAAGCGCTAAAACCCTTGAATGAACCTTTTAAAATGACGAATAATTTTTTAGAGAGACGGCGTTTTTTAAAAGATGATCAGGTGTTGTTCCAATTTTCGCATTTAGGGGTGGATTTAAGGCCTGGCAAGGATTTATCGTTAGTCTTTGATCCAATCATAAAAAGGGTTTTTGAAGGGAAGTTGGATTTTTATGGTAATAGTCTAATCAATTGCTATGGTTTGGGTTTGTGCGTTTTTTTAGCCCATTTAAAGGACGATAAAAGCGTGGGGAGTAGTGGTTTAAAATTGGAGAGCGGGTTGCATTTAGGGATGCTTTTGCAAGGGGTTTTTGTCCGACCTAATGAATGGCTTAACGAACAATGGATAAAAACCAATATCATTGCCCCCATAGAGCAAGCCAAACGGCTTTTAATGAAAGGATAGTCATGTTAAAAACGAATCAAAAAAATGTGCATGCGTTTGAGATTGAAAAACAAGATCCCAAAGCGGTTATAGAGTTTTTAGAAAAAAACCATGCCCTTTTGCAGTATTTTCTCATTATATTTAAATACGATATTGAATTAGAAGTCAAAGCCATTTTGCACAAACACCAGCTGTTGTTTTTAGAGACCAATCGCGCTCTAAACGGACGCCATATCAAAACCATGCCTTTAGAAAAAGAAACCAACCCTTCAAAACCAAGTAACCCCACAATAGAGCCTAAAACAACGATCTATGAGCGCCATATTAGGAGCGGAGAAGAGATTTATAGCGCTAACCATCTTATTTTTTTAGGTAATATCCACAATGGAGCGAAGATCATTTCAGAGGGCTGTGTGTCGGTTTATGGGGTGTGCGAAGGGGCGATTGTGTGCTTTGGGGAGTGTTTGATTTTGAAAGAAGTCAAGAGCGCTCAAATCGTTTTTCAAAATAAAATTTTATCTCTAAAAGAGATTGAACGGCTTTTGGTCAATAAAAATATTAAAATAATCACTAAAAATGACGATATACTAGACATAAAGGAAGTATTATGAAACAAACAACCATTAACCACTCCGTAGAATTAGTAGGAATAGGCTTACACAAGGGCGTTCCTGTGAAGCTTGTTTTAGAGCCTTTAGAAGAAAATCAAGGCATTGTTTTTTACCGCTCTGATTTGGGCGTGAAACTCCCCTTAAAACCTGAAAACATCGCGGATACCAAAATGGCAACCGTGTTGGGTAAGGATAATGCGAGAATCTCTACGATTGAGCATTTGCTTTCAGCTATCCATGCTTATGGCATTGACAATCTTAAAATCTCTGTGGATAACGAAGAAATCCCTATCATGGATGGGAGTGCTTTGACTTATTGCATGCTTTTAGATGAAGCGGGGATTAAGGAATTAGACGCTCCTAAAAAAGTGATGGAAATCAAGCAAGTCGTTGAGGTGAGAGAGGGCGATAAATTTGTCAAAATTGAGCCAGACAACCAGCTTTCTTTGAATTTTACGATTGATTTTAGCCATCCGGTTATTTCTAAACAAAACCACCATTTTGTTTTTAGTAAAAGCGCTTACAAAGAGCAAGTCGCTAAAGCTCGCACCTTTGGGTTTTTGCAAGAAGTGAATTATTTGCGATCCATTGGTTTGGCTAAAGGGGGGAGCTTGAATAATTGCATCGTGCTGGATGAAAACAGCATTTTGAATAAAGAGGGTTTGAGGTGCGAAAAGGAATTTGTGTGCCATAAAATTTTAGACGCCATGGGGGATTTAATGGTTTTAGGCATGCCTGTGATGGGTAAATACACTTCTTTTTCAGGGAGTCATAAACTCAATTCCATGTTGGTTAAAGCTATTTTAGCAGACGCCAAAAATTATGAAGTTTTAGTGACCACAGATCCAGCTAAAGAAGTTGCATTGCAAAAGGCGTTCGCTTAATTTTTAACTAGGGTTTATTTTTTGGAATTGGATTTAGCGCTTATCTCTTTAGGCGATGGGGTTTTGCTCGGTGTGTATCAAAACAATTCTTTAAAAGCTTCTTACACTTCCAAAGCAAAAACAAGCGAAGCTTTAGTGGAAGTTTTCTCGCAATTATTCAAAGATTTTAAAAATCTTTACCCTGCTTCACCGGTAATTAAAGGGGTTTATTACGCTAAAGGGCCAGGGAGTTTCACAAGCCTAAAACTCACGCACATTTTTTTGCACACTCTAGCTTCAATTTACGACTTTGAACTCTATTCAACCACAGGTTTTGATTTTAACGACAACACGCCCATTTTAGCGTATGCTAATCAATACTTTGTTTCAAAAGAAATGGAGAGCTTGAGGGATTTTAAGGATTTAAAGGTTTTGCCTAAAGATTTCATGCTGCCTTCTTATTTAGAGAAAGATAAATTCACCCAATCCAACACGCCGTTTTACATTTTGCCTCCTATTTAGTGTATAATACGGACTTAAAAAAAGAATAGGGTATCAAAAATAGGGGTTTAAAATTTGGTAGTGAGTGTTCCTGCAACAAGTGCGAATTTAGGCCCCGGTTTTGATTGCTTGGGTTTGAGCTTGAATTTACGCAATCGTTTTTTTATTGAGCCTAGCAATTTTCATGCGGTGAAATTGGTTGGGGAGGGCGAAAGGATCCCTAAATTTTTAACCAACAATATTTTCACTAAAGTGTTTTATGAGATTTTAAAAAAGCATGGCAATGACGGATCGTTTAAATTTTTATTGCATAATAAAGTCCCTATTACAAGGGGCATGGGGTCTAGCTCAGCGATGATTGTGGGTGCAGTCGCTTCGGCGTTTGCGTTTTTAGGGTTTGCTTTTGACAGAGAAAATATTGTCAATACCGCTTTAATTTATGAAAACCACCCGGACAATATCACCCCAGCGGTGTTTGGGGGGTATAATGCGGCGTTTGTGGAAAAAAAGAAAGTGATAAGTCTAAAAACCAAAATCCCTTCTTTTTTAAAAGCGGTGATGGTGATCCCTAATAGAGCCATTTCCACTAAGCAATCGCGCCACCTTTTGCCCAAGCGTTACAGCGTGCAAGAAAGCGTGTTTAATCTTTCGCATGCGAGCTTGATGACCATGGCGATTGTGCAAGGCAAGTGGGATTTGTTGCGTTGTTGTGCAAAAGATAGGATGCATCAAAACAAACGCATGCAAACTTATCCTGTGTTGTTTGCGATCCAAAAGCTTGCTTTAGAAAATAACGCCTTAATGAGCACGCTTTCAGGGAGCGGTTCGTCGTTTTTTAACATGTGTTATGAAGAAGACGCCCCTAAATTAAAGCAGGTTTTGAGCAAGAAATTCCCTAAATTTAGGGTAGCGGTTTTAGATTTTGATAATGATGGAGTCCTTATTGAGAAAGACTGAAATTAAAATCCGCATGTGCGTGGCGTGCAGAGTGTGCCAACCTCAAAAGGGTTTGTTGCGCTTGAAAAGTTTTGAAAATCAAATCATGGAGTTTGACGGCAAAGGCCGTAGTTTTTATGTGTGTGAAAATTGTTTAAAGAATGGAGAAAAAAAATTGTTGAAAGCGATTTCAAAAATAAAGAATGCCCCAAAAGATACCAAAAATATCATCAATTGGATTAAGGAGAGAAGCATAGCATGAGTGATATGGTTGATTTAAAAAAAATTCTAACCGAGCTGGGTAAGACGCAAAAAGAGCTTAAAAATGTGATCGAACAAGCCAAAGATATTGGTTTGGAGCTTAAAACTAATTCCAAAATGACCCCAGAGCAAGCGGCCAAGCTATACAAATACATTATGGAAGGCATTAGAGAACAGGTGCAAGCTAACAAGCCCGCTAAAAATCTTGAACAAGACAATAAAGAAAATGGGGTTACAACGCCTAAAACTTCTAATAAAAAGGTTTCCAAAACGCCTAAAAAAGAAGAGGCAAAAAGCCAGTCAAAGCCCAAAAAAACTAAAGAAAAGAAAAAAGAAGCTCCCACGCCCATTCTTAAAAAGAAAGGAATAGAGATTGTTGATACTTTTGAAAACAAAACGCCCCCTGTAGAAAACGCTCCTAAAGCGGTGGCTCCCTCTCAATCTCAAATAGAAAAAGCCAAGCAAAAGCTCCAAGAAATCCAAAAAAGCCGAGAAGCCCTAAACAAGCTCACCCAAAGCAACACTGCGAATAACACGAATAATATTAGCAACACCAACGCCAAACAAGAAATCAGCGAAACTAAAAAGCTTGAGCAAGAGCATTTAGACAACAAACGCCATGAAAACATTAAAAGACGCACCGGTTTTAGAGTCATTAAACGCAATGATGAAGCAGAAAATGAAACGCAAAACAGCGTAACCGAAAACAAAAAACCCACTCAGAGCGCGGCGGCTATTTTTGAAGACATTAAAAAAGAATGGCAAGAAAAAGACAAAGAGACTAAAAAAGCTAAAAAACCGAGCAAGCCCAAAGCCACCCCCACAGCCAAAAACAACAAATCCCATAAAATTGATTTTAGCGATGCGAGGGATTTTAAGGGCAATGATATTTATGATGATGAAACCGATGAAATCTTATTGTTTGATTTGCATGAACAAGACAATTTAAACGAAGAAGAAGAAAAAGAAATCCGCCAAAATATCAACGATAGGGTGCGCGTCCAAAGGAAAAACCCTTGGATGAATGAAAGCGGCATCAAACGGCAATCCAAAAAAAAGCGTGTGTTTCGTAACGATAACAGCCAAAAAGTAGTCCAAAGCGCGATTTCTATCCCTGAAGAAGTGCGCGTGTATGAATTCGCGCAAAAAGCGAATTTGAATCTGGCTGATGTGATTAAAACCCTTTTTAATCTAGGGCTTATGGTAACTAAAAACGATTTTTTGGATAAGGATAGCATAGAGATTTTAGCCGAAGAGTTTCATTTGGAAATTTCTGTTCAAAACACTTTGGAAGAATTTGAAGTGGAAGAAGTGTTAGAGGGCGTGAAAAAAGAGCGCCCGCCTGTGGTAACTATCATGGGGCATGTTGATCATGGTAAAACTTCGCTACTAGATAAAATCCGTGATAAAAGAGTCGCTCACACTGAAGCTGGGGGGATCACTCAGCACATTGGCGCTTACATGGTAGAAAAGAATGGCAAATGGGTGTCTTTCATTGACACTCCAGGGCATGAAGCCTTTAGCCAGATGCGTAATCGTGGGGCTCAAGTAACAGATATTGCAGTGATTGTGATAGCGGCTGATGATGGGGTGAAGCAACAAACGATTGAAGCTTTAGAGCATGCGAAGGCGGCTAATGTGCCTGTGATTTTTGCGATGAATAAAATGGATAAGCCTAATGTCAATCCGGACAAGCTCAAAGCCGAATGCGCTGAGCTTGGTTATAACCCTGTGGATTGGGGCGGAGAATATGAATTTATCCCTGTTTCGGCTAAAACAGGCGATGGCATTGACAATTTGCTAGAAACCATTCTTATTCAAGCGGATATTATGGAGTTACAAGCCATAGAAGAGGGTAGGGCTAGAGCGGTTGTTTTGGAAGGGAGCGTGGAAAAAGGGCGTGGGGCAGTGGCGACTGTGATTGTGCAAAGCGGGACTTTGAGCGTGGGGGATAGCTTTTTTGCAGAAACGGCGTTTGGAAAAGTAAGGACGATGACTGATGATCAAGGCAAGAGCATTCAAAGTCTCAAACCCTCTATGGTGGCTCTCATTACAGGCTTGAGCGAAGTGCCACCCGCTGGCTCTGTTTTAATAGGGGTGGAAAACGATTCTATCGCGCGCTTGCAAGCTCAAAAGAGGGCGACTTATTTACGCCAAAAAGCGTTGAGTAAAAGCACTAAAGTGTCTTTTGATGAGCTTTCAGAAATGGTCGCTAATAAGGAATTGAAAAATATTCCTGTGGTTATTAAAGCGGATACGCAAGGGAGCCTAGAAGCCATTAAAAACAGCTTGTTAGAGCTTAATAACGAAGAAGTGGCAATCCAAGTGATCCACTCAGGGGTGGGGGGTATTACTGAGAATGATTTAAGTTTAGTTTCTAGCAGTGAGCATGCTGTGATTTTAGGCTTTAATATCCGCCCTACCGGTAATGTGAAAAATAAGGCTAAAGAATACAATGTGAGCATTAAAACTTACACGGTGATTTATGCCTTGATTGAAGAAATGCGATCGATCTTATTGGGCTTGATGAGTCCTATTATTGAAGAAGAACATACCGGACAGGCTGAAGTGAGAGAAACCTTTAATATCCCTAAAGTTGGCACGATAGCCGGGTGTGTGGTGAGCGATGGGGTGATCACTCGTGGCATTAAGGTGCGTTTGATTAGAGATGGCGTGGTGGTTCACACCGGCGAAATCCTTTCTTTGAAACGCTTTAAAGATGACGCTAAAGAAGTTTCTAAAGGTTATGAATGCGGAATCATGCTAGAAAATTATAATGAGATTAAAGTGGGCGATGTGTTTGAGACCTACAAAGAAATCCATAAAAAAAGAACCCTCTAATGAACGCCCATAAAGAACGCTTAGAATCCAATCTTTTAGAGTTGTTGCAAGAAGCCTTATCAAGTTTGAATGACAGCGAGTTGAATTCTTTGAGCGTGACTAAAGTGGAATGCTCTAAAGGGAAGCACCATGCCTTTGTGTTTGTGCTTTCACAAGATCACAAAATCCTTTCTAAATTAAAAAGAGCTGAGGGTCTTATCAGGCAGTTTGTTTTGCAAGCTAGCGGGTGGTTTAAATGCCCAAAACTCAGTTTTGTTTTGGACAATAGTTTAGAAAAACAGCTCCGCCTAGACGCTATATTTGATGAAATCGCTAAAGGAAAAGATCATGACTAAAAAAATAGAAGAGCGAATAGAGGGCGTGATTGAAAGCTTGGGTTACTTGCTTTATGATGTGAGTTTAGTTAAAGAAAATGAACGCAATATTTTAAGAGTGAGTCTTAAAAACCCTAATGGGGCGGTTAGCTTGGATAATTGCCAACAAGTGAGCGAGGTGATTTCGCCCTTATTAGATGTGTGCGATTTTCTCAAAGACGCTTACATTTTAGAAGTGAGCTCCATGGGTTTAGAAAGGGTGCTTAAAACCCCTAAACACTTCAAGCTTTCTTTAGGCGAAAAAGTGGGAGTCAAGCTTGTGAACAAAGAAAGCTTTCAAGCTATCCTTAAAGACGCTAACGATTTGAGCGTGGATTTTGAATTAGAGGATCACACCATCAAAAGCGTGGAGTATAAGGATTTGAAAAAGGTTAAAACGCTTTTTGAGTGGTGAAAGGGGATTTTTGAATGTTAAAAATGATCTTAGTCATAACGCTTAAGAATGGTTTGGTTATAAGATAAGGCATTGATAGGATATTAGCTCTAAAGGGATATTAGCGTTAATATGCTAGTATAACAAAACACTTTATAACTAAAAGGCTGACATGCTGATTTCCATAGCGTTTTTATTGGTTTTATATCTCTTGAATTATAGTTCTTTTAGGATGTTAAAATCGTTTTTAACCTTAAAGAAAGTCTCTCAATACGCTTATTTGGGGTTTTTTATCCTTTTAAGTATAGGCGAGGCGCTTTTTGCTTTTTATAGAAACACCATGCCTAGCTATTTATTTGTTTTAACTTCAGCATGTTCGTTTGTAACCTTTATTGTATTTATTCTTTCTTTAAGTTTTTATGGGTTTTCTTATTCCGTAGAAAAAATAGATTTCTTGCATTCAAGGCGTAAAAGTTTAAAAAATTTTTTAAAATTGGGGTTTTATTTAGCGTTATTAGGGTATTTTTGGCGCGGGTTTTATGAAGGGTTGGCTCGCCCTAAAATCAAAGAAACCCCTATTTATTTAGACAAACTAGACAAGGAATTAAAGATCATTTTACTCACAGACATGCATGTGGGGAGTTTGTTGCAAAAAGATTTTGTCAATTACATTGTAGAAGAAGTCAATCAAAAAGAAGTGGATATGGTGTTGATTGGGGGGGATTTGGTGGATGAAAACATTGAAAAAGTCAAATCTTTTTTACTGCCTTTAAACAACCTTAAAAGCACCCATGGCACCTTTTATGTGCCAGGAAATCATGAGTATTATCACGGCATAGAGCCGATTTTATCGTTTCTTGAAACTTTAAATTTGAAGATTTTAGGGAATGAGTGCGTGGATTTGGATGGGGTTAATTTGTGCGGCGTGTATGATTATTTCGCAAGAAAGCATCAAAATTTTGCCCCTGATATTGATAAAGCTTTAAAAAAACGCAATAACAGTAAGCCCACGATCCTTTTAGCCCATCAGCCTAAACAAATTAGAAGCCTTAAAGAAAGCCATTCTGTGGATTTAATGCTTTCAGGGCATACCCATGCAGGGCAAATCTTCCCCTTTAGCCTTTTAGTCAAGTTGGTGCAGACTTATTTATATGGTTTATACAAACACAGCGACACCACTCAAATTTATGTGAGTAGTGGCGCAGGGTATTGGGGCGTTCCTTTAAGGTTTTTAGCCCCTAGCGAGATCGCATACCTAAGACTTCTGCCTAAAAATCATTTTAGTTAAAAAATTTTCAATAGCTTAAAAATAGCGAGTTGTGGATCAAATCGTAATGGAGCGTTTAAAATAAGGGTTAAAAAAACAACCGCTAAGACAAAGGGAAAGGAGGGGGAGGTGACCCTTCAATCTTAGCGGCTTTGCAATTATACAATAGAATTGTAATTTTTAGCAAGCGATTTTCAAATTACTTAACAAAAAAGGCTCAAAGGCATTTTTTACAATCTAAATTCAAGAGCTTACACTCATCAAGCGATAACTTTTATTAATATTTTCTTAAACTAATTTAAAATTATGATATAATCAACATTTGAATTACTCTTAAATACAGGAGTCCATACACCATGCGCGTTCTACTGATTGAAAAAAATTCTGTTTTGGGTGGAGAGATTGAAAAGGGCTTGAATGTTAAAGGCTTTATGGCTGATGTAACAGAAAGTTTAGAGGATGGGGAATATCTTATGGATATTAGGAATTATGACTTAGTTATGGTTAGCGATAAAAATGCCTTAAGTTTTGTTTCTAGAATCAAAGAGAAACATCCTTCTATCGTTGTTTTAGTTTCTTCTGATAACCCCACAAGCGAGGAAGAAGTCCATGCGTTTGAGCAAGGCGCGGATGATTATATCGCCAAACCTTATCGCAGCATTAAGGCTTTAGTCGCAAGGATTGAAGCTCGTTTAAGATTTTGGGGATCTAATGTGATTGAAATTGGGGATTTGACCATCAGCCCTGATGAAGAAAAGATTGTTTACAAAGGGCGTGAAGTTGAAGTTAAGGGCAAGCCTTTTGAAGTGCTCACGCATCTTGCAAGGCATAGGGATCAAATCGTCTCCAAAGAACAGCTTTTAGACGCTATTTGGGAAGAGCCTGAAATGGTTACCCCTAATGTGATTGAAGTAGCGATCAATCAAATCCGCCAAAAAATGGATAAGCCTTTGGGGATTTCCACGGTTGAAACGGTAAGGCGCAGAGGCTATCGTTTTTGTTACCCAAAACCTGCATGTGAAGAATAAGCTCCATGGCTTTTTTGTAAAAAATACTATTGATGATAATGGGGGTTTGGAGCGGGTAAATCATTGAAAATATTTTAATAATATATTAATAATAATCACATTATGCCCCCTTAGTTGGGGTTTTATTTGTAGCTTTATGAGTGAGGTATTTGGATTAAAAAATACTAAAGATCATGTTGATCTCAGTCATTAAAACACAAAAATAAAACTTTGACCCTATCTAAATATGGATAATAAAACTTAAAAAATGCTAAAAACATTTTTTGCAATCAAAGGATAAAAGAGCTTGTAAAAAGCAAGCGATAATTTCTTAAAAAAGCAGTCTTGGGGGGTTAGGGGGATTTTATTAGGGGGATTTTAAGAAAAAACGAGTTTTAAACATAGAGTAACCAAAACCCCATTTTTTAAAAATTAAAGAGTTTTCATTACCCATGCTTTTTAAAAAAATGGGGCTAGCTTTAAATTTTGAGCGTTTTAAGCGTTATTGAAAATTTCTTCTACTTGTTCTTTAATGTCTCTGTAGTTAAAACTTTCTTTAAAGCCATCAATCTTGCCCCCACTCGCATTCCTATGACCGCCTCCATTAAAACACATTTGACTGAGTTCGCACACATCGCAATTCTCATTCGCCCTTAAGCTCACATTCCCTTTAGCATTCACATCCATATAAAAATCAAAATCCGGATTTTGCGTTAAGAAAAGGTTAGCCAACACGCTAATACCCCCCATAGAATAACTTAAAAACCCTTTTTTATCCTGGTAATAAACGCTGCAATCGTGCTTTTTTAAAGAGAGCAAATGCGTTTGCGCGTTTGAAGAGATATTGTCCATCGTTTCTGTAGTAGGGTCGCCCCCTAAAGCGATTTTTTTAAGCTTGAACAAATCATTATCATAGGCTACAGGGGCATTTTCTAAAAACAAATAGTTTTTAACTTCTTCTAAAAGCTTTAATTTATAGTTGCGGTTCTCTTCATCAAACATGAAGCGGTTCAATTCAGAGCTTTGGTTGATCATGCGCATGCACACCTTACCCAGTTCAAAGCCATAACCTTGCGTGTCCCAAATATCCACAGAATTGACCATTTCCACTAAAGGCTCTAGCCATATCGTGTCTTTAGGCTCTAAAATCGTGTAATGCTTTTTTAAAAATTCATACACAATCTTAGTCGCGCAGCGGTTAATGTCTAAAAAATACCAATGAAAACTTTCAGCCACTTCTTTACCGCTAATGTGGTGATCCAAGAGTTGGATTTGAATGTCTTTATTTTGCAAGCGGTGTTCTTGGATTTTATCTTGCAAATACTGCGCCTCGTTTAAATTCAAATTCAAATCGCTGATCAAAATAAGGAATTTACTTTCTTTAGATTGAGCGATCGCATTTAAAATTTCATAGATTCTCGCTGAGACTTCACGCCCATAATTAGCGTTATAGCATTGGACATTCTTAAAAAAATGTTTTGAAACAAGCTGGCATGCATAGCCGTCTAAGTCAATGTGTGAAAGGTGGTAAACTTGCATCATTCTCCTTTTTATCAATTATTTTATCAATTAAAAGTTAATATGGATCGTGCCTAAGGCTTCAAAATTGGAGTTAGGGTCTAATTCCGCATGGCTTAGCACAATCACATCAATCCTGGCCTGTTCCATTTGATTAGAAAGGGCTTTTCTTAAATTAGGCTCTACGATCAAAATCACCGGAGCGATCCCTTTTTGCAAGACTTTCATGGCTTCTTCAGAAACCACTTCAATGAGTTTTTGCAATTCGCCTACATTGAGTAACAGGCTTTTAGAAGTGCCATTTTCTCGCAATTTATTCAGCAAAAATTGTTCGCTATCGGTAGAAAAGGTTAAAAATTTCAAACGCCCGTCTTCAGATTTAAAAGCGTTAGTGATCACCCTAGAAAGCCTCGCCCTCACCTGTTCGGTTAAAATATTCACATCGTTTTGAACCAACGGGGCAATATCGGTAATCGTTTCTAAAATAGTGAGCATGTCTTTAATGGGGATTTTTTCATGCAACAAGGCTTGTAAGACTGAGCGGATCGCACCGGTGGGGACTTTTTTGCTCTCTTCTACAATCGTAGGATAGTCTTTAGCTAAGCGCTCTAAAAGGGATTTCACTTCATCTTTAGTGATAAAATCTTCAGCGTATTTTTTCACCAATTCGCTCGTGTGTGTGGCAATAACGGTGCTTGGATCAATGATTGTATAGCCTTGAATAATGGCTTCTTCTTTATTCTTCGCATCAATCCATAAAGCGTCCATTCCAAAAGCCGGCTCTTTAGTGGGAATGCCTTCAATTTCTTTATTCACAAAACCGGTATTCATGGCTAAAAATTTATCCGGCATCACCATGCCCTCACCAATCACAATACCCTTAAGCTTGATTTCATAATGCGTGGGGGGGAGCTGTAAGTTATCTCTGATCCTGATTTGAGGCATTAAAAAACCATAATCGCTCGCTATCTTTTTTCTAATGCCCCTAATCCTTTCTAACAAATCGCCCCCTTGTTTCATGTCCGCTAAACTGATGAGCTGATACCCTAAAGCCAACTCTAAAAATTCAATCTTTAACACTTCATCAATGGCTTGTTCTTCTTCTCTTTTAAGCTCTTCTTGGGTTTTAGCCCTTGTGGTGGGGGCGTGGGGTTTGACTTTGGAGCTTTGGGGTTTTTCGCTCAAATCTAGGCCAAATTTTTGACTCAAATAATTCTCTAATTGGGTGAGCAACCCGTCTTTTCCCTCTCTGCTAATCAGCCATGCAACGAATAAAAAGAGACTCCCTACAAACGCTAAAGAAAAGGTAGGGAGTCCAGGAATGATCGCAAAAAGCAATAAAATCGCCCCTACAATCACTAAAGTTTTGCTTTTATTCATAAGCTGTGTGATGAGTTTTGAAGCAAAGTCTTCTTCTTCGTTTTGCGTGGTGCGAGTGGCGACAATACCGGTCGCTGTCGCAATAATTAAAGCAGGGATTTGCCCCACAAGCCCATCGCCAATGGTTAGGATAGTGAAGGTGCTAGCACTAAAGCTTAAGCTCATATCCCTTTGAAACACGCCCACTAAAAACCCTCCAATAATATTAATAAGCGTGATGATAATAGAAGCGATCGCATCGCCCTTGACAAATTTAGATGCACCATCCATTGCGCCATAAAAATCCGCTTCTTGGCTTAATGCGGCGCGTCGTTTTTTGGCTTCCTTATCATCAATCAGCCCTGAATTCAAGTCCGCATCAATCGCCATTTGCTTTCCTGGCATAGCGTCTAGGGCAAATCTCGCTCTCACTTCAGTAACCCTAGTAGAACCATTAGTTACCACCAATAAATTCACTAGCACTAAAATACTAAAAATGATAGCGCCAATCACATAATTCCCGCTCACGCTAAATTCCCCAAACGCTGTGATAATATCGCTCACCGCGCTAGGCCCTTTATAACCTTGCGTTAAAATCATTCTAGTCGTGGCGACATTTAAAGCCAAGCGGTACAAGGTTACAATGAGGAGCAAAGTAGGGAAGGCGCTAAAATCAGTAGGCTTGTCAATATAAAGCCCAATTAAAATGATTAGCACCGATAGCGCAATAGAAATCGTGAGTAAAAAATCCAACACAAAAGGCGGTAACGGCACGATAATGATCGCTAAAATAGCTATCACAAAGACCACAAGGGCTAAGTCTTTGGATTGCAAGAAGCGTTTAAAGACAGGGAAAGTCTTTTTAAAAGCTAATTTGGAGCGTTCGTTTGCCATAATCTAAAATCAATGCCTTATTTGGTAAGTGTGTTTGTCTTTTAGGCTTATTATAATATAAAGTTTAAAAGGATTTGCACAAAAAACTCATTTTACGCTATAATCACCATTTTTAAATTTAACATACCAATTAGGAGGTCGTTATGGCTTTGAATCTGGAGAAAAAACAAGAAATCATTAAGGCGTTTGCCACTAAAGAAAACGATACGGGTTCTTGTGAAGTGCAAGTGGCGTTATTGAATGAAAGGATCAAGCTTTTAACCGAGCATTTAAAAGCTAACCCTAAAGATCATTCCAGTCGTTTAGGGCTTTTGAAATTAGTCGCTCAAAGACGCAATTTGTTAAAATACATCAAACGCACCGATCATGCGCGTTATGTGGTTTTGATTGAAAAGCTAGGCATTAAAGACAGATAGTTTTTAAGTTTTTGTCGGTTTATAGGATATTTCAAATCATGGCGAATCTGTGTTGAAAGAGCGTTTGAAAGCTTTCTTCAATGCAGACTCTGTCTTCACTCTCATTTTTGCCCTTTTTTTTCTCACTTCATTTAAAAAACCTTTAACGCAAGTCTTATTGATTGTTTTAATGGTTTTTTTGTTTTTAAGGTGTTATTTCCAAGCGTCTTTGAAAGAGACTTTTAAAATCAACCACCTGAAATCAATGCCCTTTAAATGGCTCACTCTGGCTTTTTTGGGCGTGTTTTTAAGCATTTTCCCTAACATGTTTAACATGTATGATAGCCAAACTTTCCGTTACAATTTATTTGCTTTAAACATGTCCTTAACTTATGCTTGCGGGGCGTTATGCTTGCTTTTTGCGAGCCGTTTAAGAATCAAATTAAACCAAAAAGTCCTTTTTTATAGCATGGCTGTTGCAAATTTTATCAACGGCTTGCTTTCATTGGTGCAAAAAATCTGTTTTAACATGCCCAGAGCGCAAGGGTTTAGCACGGTTAAAGAGTATGTGGTCTTAGTGAGCGTGTCCGTTTTAGGCTGTTATATTTATGCACTTTATTCGTGCAATCAAAAAGAAAAACTTTTTTTCACCCTTTCTGTTTTTGTAGGGTTTTTAGTCGTTATTTTAAGCTCTACAAGGAGCGCTACAATCGCTTTTGTGATTACTTTTTTGATCCTTTCTTGTTTTATTCTATACGCCAAAAAATCGCTCAAGCCATTAGCTTACATGGTGGTTGTGAGTTTTGTTTTGAGCGCTTTGTATATGGGGAATAACGCTTTAGAAAAAAGGGGGGCAATAGAGCAATCTAGGGTTCAAAATCAAAGCTTTGAAGCGGATTTGAAACGCTACGCTAAAAAGGACGCTGATAGCAGTATCGGGTGGCGTTTGGAGCGCTGGAAAGAAGCCCTAACGGTTTTGCGTTTAAGGCCTTTTTTTGGCATGGCCGCTAGCGAGAAATGCCAAAGATTAAAAGAGATTTTATCTCTGTCGCAGTCTTATAGGGCAAAAGATTTGATTCTTTGTTATGAAAGGTATGACAATCAAATCATTCATGTTTTAGCCACTAGGGGGATCATAGGCTTTTTAATCTGGCTCTTTTTTTTATTAGCGGTTGTAAAGATTTTTTGGAGCGGGGTGAAACAAAACTCTTTAATATCGTTTTTTATATTAACGACACTCGCTTTTTACCTCATTTTTGGCATTGGGTTTGACCCCTTTGACTTCTTCATTACGGGAAGTTTTTTTGTAGGAATGATCATGATGGCTGTTTTTTTAAAAAGGGATAAAAACGCTTTTTACCATCAAAAAATTTAACGCTAGTCAAGCGGTAGTTTCTTAACAATGCGGTCTTAGGGGGATTTAAGGGGTAAGGTAAAAACTTATGCTATAATGCTCAAACATTGCGTATTAAACAAGGAGAAATAATGAAAATTTTAGTGATTCAAGGGCCTAATTTAAACATGTTAGGACACAGAGACCCAAGACTTTATGGCATGGTAACTTTAGATCAAATCCATGAAATCATGCAAACTTTCGTGAAACAAGGCAATTTAGATGTGGAATTAGAGTTTTTTCAAACCAATTTTGAGGGCGAAATCATTGACAAGATCCAAGAGAGCGTGGGCAGCGATTATGAAGGGATTATCATTAACCCAGGAGCGTTTTCGCACACTTCTATTGCGATTGCAGATGCGATCATGTTGGCGGGCAAACCTGTCATTGAAGTGCATTTGACTAACATTCAAGCTAGAGAAGAATTCAGGAAAAATTCTTACACCGGGGCGGCTTGTGGAGGCGTGATCATGGGATTTGGCCCGCTTGGTTACAACATGGCTTTAATGGCGATGGTCAATATTTTAGCTGAGATGAAAGCTTTCCAAGAAGCCCAACAAAACAATCCTAATAACCCGATCAACAACCAAAAATAAAAGGGGGTTATCAATGAGAGAATTAGAGAGAGAATCGCATTTCACGCTTGATGAAAATGCGATGTTTTTTGAGTGCGCTTATAGTTGCGATAACGCTTTGTTTTTGCAATTGGACGATCGCTCGTTTTTTATCACTGATTCTCGCTACACTCAAGAAGCTAGAGAAAGCGTTCAGCCTAAAAATGGCGTTTTAGCGGAAGTGATAGAGTCTAGCGATTTAGTGCAAAGCGCGATTGATTTGATTGTCAAAAGTTCTGTTAAAAAGCTCTTTTTTGATCCTAATCAAGTGAATTTACAAACCTATAAGCGTTTGGATTCAGCGATTGGCGCTAAGACTACCTTAGAGGGCGTGCCTAGTTACCACCGCAAAAAACGCATCATCAAAAACGAGCATGAGATTAAACTCCTCAAAAAATCTCAAGCCTTGAATGTTGAAGCTTTTGAAAATTTTGCCGAGTATGTGAAGAAGATTTTTGATGAAAAAGAGTCCTTGAGCGAGCGGTATTTGCAGCATAAAGTTAAAGACTTTTTGACGAAAGAAGGGGTTTATGATTTGAGTTTTGAACCCATTTTAGCCTTGAATGCGAATGCGAGCAAACCTCATGCCTTGCCTAGCGCTAAGGATTTTTTAAAAGCGGAGCATAGCATTCTTTTGGATATGGGGATCAAATACGAGCGTTATTGCTCTGATAGGACTCGCACAGCTTTTTTTGACCCAAAAGACTTTGTGTTCAAAAGGGAGCAAAGTTTTAAGGATAAAGAGCGTCAAAAGATTTATGATATTGTCAAAGAAGCGCAAGAAAAGGCTATTTCAGGCATTAGAGCGGGCATGACCGGTAAAGAAGCGGACGGCTTGGCTAGGGGGGTGATTAGCGAGTATGGTTATGGGCAGTATTTCACTCACAGCACTGGGCATGGCATTGGTTTAGACATTCATGAGCTCCCTTATATTTCATCGCGCAGTGAAACCATTTTAGAAGAAGGCATGGTGTTTTCTGTGGAGCCTGGGATTTATATCCCTGGATTTTTTGGGGTGCGCATTGAAGATTTAGTGGTGATTAAAAATTCTAGGGCTGAGCTTTTGTGATGCGAGAGATCCTGACTAGCCGCTTTTTCCCTAGCCTTTTTAAAAAAAGGCTTGATTTTTCTAACAGAGTGGTTTTAGGGTTGGGATCTAATCTTAAAAATCCTTTAAAAATATTAAAAAATTGTTTTTTATATTTTAAAAATCATAGCAAAATCGGGAAAATTTTTTCTTCGCCCGTTTATGTGAATCCGCCCTTTGGCTATGTTAAGCAACCTGATTTTTATAACGCTACGATTATCCTTAGGACATGTTTAAATTTGCGAGAGTTTTTTGCTTTGGTTTTTTATATAGAGAGGCGTTTTGGCCGTGCAAGGAAGCGCGATTTTAAAGACGCTCCAAGAACTTTGGATATTGATATTATCGCTTTCAATCAAGTCGTTTTAAGACAAAATGATTTGACTTTACCTCATCCTAAATGGAGTGAAAGGGATTCGGTGTTAGTGCCTTTAACTTTGCAACAAATGCTTTTTAAAAAAGGGGAGTGGTGAAATTCTATACCTATAGTGGGGAGACGGCCGCTGAGGCTTTAAAGATCGCTCAAAGCCACCATGGGGTGGATACGCTAGTGTTTAAAACCCAAGAAATCCGTAAAAAAACGCTCACTTCTTCTGGGCTTTATGAAATCGTTGTGGCGGTTGAAGAAGAAGGAAACAAGCCCCCTAAAGCCCCCCTTATCCCGGAGAGTTTGTATGATGAAGAATTGAGTGAAGAAGATGTGGTGATGCAACTTTCAAACACTGTGGAAGAAATGCGCAAACTCGCCGGGGTTTCATCCAGTCAGCGCCATTATACTTTTTCAAAAAATAAGACTCCTTTAGAAAAAGACGCCCCGTTAGAAGATGCGCCTTTAGAGGCCAGTAAGCAAGACGCTTTATTGCAAGCCTTAAAAGATGAAGCCGACTATAAAAAAGAAAGAAAAGAAAAAGAGATTAAACAAGAAGAAGAAATTAAAGACATTAATTTGCAATTAAGCAAAATTAGAGACAGCCTGAAACTCATTCAAAACATGTTTTGGGATGAGAAAAACCCAAACTCTGTCAATATCCCTCAAGAATTTGCCGAAATTTACAAACTGGCCAAACAAAGCGGGATGAAACCCAGCCATTTAGATGAAATCATGCAATTAAGCCTGGAATTGATGCCTTTACGCATGAGGGAAAATTCCGTAACGATCAAGCGCTATTTTAGAGAAGTGTTGCGTAAAATGATCTTGTGCCGCCCTGAAGATTTGAATCTAAGGCAAAAACGCATTTTAATGCTTGTAGGGCCAACAGGCGTGGGGAAAACGACAACTCTAGCCAAACTAGCTGCACGCTATTCTAGGATGCTGGCTAAAAAATACAAGGTGGGCATTATCACTTTGGATAATTATCGCATTGGGGCTTTGGAGCAATTAAGTTGGTATGCTAATAAAATGAAAATGAGTATAGAAGCCGTGATTGATGCAAAAGATTTTGCTAAAGAAATTGAAGCGTTGGAATATTGCGATTTTATTTTAGTGGATACGACAGGGCATTCGCAATACGATAAGGAAAAAATCGCTGGGTTGAAGGAATTTATAGATGGGGGTTATAATATTGATGTGTCTTTAGTGCTTTCTGTAACCACGAAATACGAAGACATGAAAGATATTTATGATTCTTTTGGGGTGTTAGGGATTGACACTTTAATTTTTACTAAATTAGATGAGAGCAGGGGGTTAGGGAATTTGTTTTCTTTAGTTCATGAGAGCCAAAAGCCTATCAGTTATCTTTCTATCGGGCAAGAAGTGCCTATGGATTTGAAAGTGGCGACTAATGAATATTTAGTGGATTGCATGCTAGATGGCTTTAATAACCCTAATAAGGAACAAGCATGAACAATCAAGCGAGCCGCTTAGATAATTTGATGAACGCTAAAAACCCTAAAAGTTTTTTTGAAAATAAGGGGAATACTAAATTCATCGCTATCACAAGCGGTAAGGGAGGCGTGGGAAAATCCAATATTAGCGCTAATTTAGCTTATTCTTTATACAAAAAAGGTTATAAGGTGGGGGTGTTTGATGCGGATATTGGTTTGGCGAATTTAGATGTCATTTTTGGGGTGAAAACCCATAAAAATATTTTGCATGCCCTAAAAGGTGAAGCCAAATTGCAAGAAATTATTTGTGAAATTGAACCCGGGCTTTGCTTAATCCCTGGGGATAGCGGCGAAGAAATTTTAAAATACATCAGCGGTGCAGAAGCTTTGGATCAGTTCGTAGATGAAGAGGGGGTTTTAAGCTCTTTGGATTATATTGTGGTTGATACGGGTGCGGGGATTGGAGCCACGACTCAAGCGTTTTTGAATGCGAGCGATTGCGTGGTCATTATCACCACGCCAGATCCTTCAGCGATTACAGATGCGTATGCATGCATTAAAATCAACTCCAAAAATAAAGATGAATTGTTTCTTATCGCTAACATGGTAGCCCAACCCAAAGAAGGCAGGGCGACTTATGAAAGGCTATTTAAGGTGGCTAAAAACAATATCGCTTCATTAGAATTGCACTACTTAGGGGCGATTGAAAACAGCTCCTTATTGAAACGCTATGTGAGAGAGCGAAAGATTTTGAGAAAAATAGCCCCTAATGATTTGTTTTCGCAATCCATTGACCAGATAGCGAGCCTTTTAGTTTCTAAACTAGAAACCGGCGCTTTAGAAATACCAAAAGAAGGGTTGAAAAGCTTTTTTAAAAGGCTTTTAAAGTATTTGGGGTAGACTGATGAGAGTTCAAAATTTTATCCATTTTTCGGTTGTGGTGGGGTTTTTTTTAGGGCTAGTGTTTTCGGTGTTGAAATTCAATGAGCCAGAGAGCATTTTATTATGGACGGTGTTATCCACGCTTGGGGGATACTTGATTGCGTTGTTGTTTGCGTCTATTTTTATCGCTTGCACGGATTTAGATATTTGTCTTTTTGACAAAAAAGGCACTGAAGAGAGCTTGCTTCGTTTCAACCATGAATTTAAAAACAGAGAAAAAGAAGTGGCTAGTATTTTAAATTACATTAGAAATTATGATTTTGACGATGGAAAATAGAATGCCCCAAGAAATCCAACAAATTGAACCAAGCGAAAAAAGCGAAAAAAATATAGAAAAGGTTTTGAACGCTTATGACAAGCAACAACACCACCATCAAGACGCGCTCGCTATCCAATATCTACCGGCCGTGCGCACGATGGCGTTTCGCTTAAAGGAGCGTTTACCCAGCTCTATTGATTTTAACGACCTTGTTTCTATCGGCACTGAAGAATTAATCAAACTAGCCAGGCGTTATGAGAGCGCGTTGAATGACTCTTTTTGGGGGTATGCAAAAACTCGTGTCAATGGGGCGATGTTAGATTATTTGCGCTCTTTAGATGTGATCTCTCGCTCTAACAGGAAGCTCATTAAAAGCATTGATTTTGAGATTACCAAATACCTTAATGAGCATGGGAAAGAGCCTAGCGATGAGTATTTAGCAAAAGCTTTAGGCGAAAATATTGAAAAGATTAGAGAAGCCAAAACCGCTTCAGATATTTATGCGTTAGTGCCTATAGATGAGCAATTCAATGCGATTGAACAAGATGAAATCACTAAAAAGATTGAAGCAGAAGAATTATTAGAGCATGTCCAAAAAGTGTTGAATCAAATGAGCGAGAGGGAGCAAATGCTTATCCAGCTTTATTACTTTGAAGAGTTGAATTTGAGCGAGATTAAAGAAATTTTAGGGATTACGGAATCGCGCATTTCTCAAATTATTAAAGAAGTGATAAAAAAGGTGCGCCAATCTTTAGGAGCTAGTCATGGCTGATATTTTAAGCCAAGAAGAAATTGATGCGCTTTTAGAGGTCGTTGATGAAAATGTGGATATTCAAAATGTCCAAAAAAAAGATATTATCCCGCAGCGTAGCGTTACCCTCTATGATTTCAAACGCCCTAATCGTGTGAGTAAGGAGCAGTTGCGTTCTTTTAGGAGTATCCATGATAAAATGGCTAGGAATCTCTCCAGTCAAGTTTCTTCTATCATGCGTTCTATTGTGGAGATCCAGCTCCATAGCGTGGATCAAATGACTTATGGGGAATTTTTGATGAGCTTGCCTAGCCCTACAAGTTTTAATGTCTTTTCCATGAAGCCTATGGGAGGGACGGGGGTTTTAGAAATCAACCCTAGCATCGCTTTCCCTATGATTGACAGGTTGTTAGGGGGTAAGGGGAGCGCATATGATCAAAACAGAGAGTTTAGCGATATTGAATTGAATTTGTTGGATACGATTTTACGCCAAGTGATGCAAATTTTAAAAGAAGTGTGGTCGCCTGTGGTGGAAATGTTCCCCACGATTGACGCTAAAGAGTCCAGCGCGAATGTGGTTCAAATCGTCGCTCAAAATGAAATTTCTATCATGGTAGTCTTAGAAATCATTATCGGGCATAGCCGTGGGATGATGAATATTTGCTACCCGGTGATTTCCATTGAAAGCATTCTTTCTAAAATGGGGAGTAGGGATTTAATGCTTTCAGAAACCAACTCCAAAAAGAGCCGTAACAAGGAATTGCAAGCGCTATTAAGCGGGGTGAGCGTGGATATGATCGTGTTTTTAGGAGCGGTGGAATTGAGCTTGAAAGAAATGTTGGATCTAGATGTGGGGGATACTATCCGTTTGAATAAAATCGCCAATGACGAAGTGAGCGTGTATGTGCATAAAAAAAAGCGTTATTTAGCGAGCGTGGGGTTTCAAGGGTATAGGAAAACCATTCAAATTAAAGAGGTGGTTTATAGCGAAAAAGAGCGCACTAAAGAGATTTTAGAAATGTTAGAAGAACAGCGCAGAGGCAAAGTGGGCGATATTATGAAGATAGAAGAAGAGTGAGCGATGCAAGATTTTATTAAGATTTTTATTCAAGAGGTTGTCTCTACTTTAGAAGGGTTAGTGGGCAAAGCCCCGAGCGTAGGGTTAGAAAAAGAGGTTTCTAATGATGAAGAAGCGAATTTAATCAGCGCGCCTTATGCAAGGGTAATGATTAGCGCGATTGATAAAAGCGAGAGCCATATTGAATTGCTAGCTCCTGTGGGCTTAGTAACTGCTTTAAGCGATTTGATGCTAGGAGGTGAGGGGGCTAGTAAGGAAGAAATGGATAATGACGATTTGGACGCATTCAAGGAAATGGCTTCCAATATTTTTGGAGCGATCGCTACCAGTTTAAAATCTCAAGAATTGCTCCCTAAACTCAATTTCACCACCACAAACGCCGAAATTGCTAAAGATCTTCCTAAAAAAGAAGATTACACTAAGGCGATGGTGTTTTCTTTTAAAATGGAAGCCCTAAAAGAAAGTCAAATGATTTTATTGGTTACTTCAGCTTTTGAAAGCCAATTTGAAACTAAAAAAGAGCCAGAAAGCATAGAGAGCGCTACTGAAGAAACCAAAACCCACGATGCGTCTTTAGAAAATATAGAAATCCGCAACATTAGCATGCTTTTAGACGTGAAATTGAATGTTAAGGTGCGTATCGGTCAAAAAAAGATGATTTTAAAAGATGTGGTTTCTATGGATATAGGGAGCGTGGTGGAGTTGGATCAATTGGTGAATGACCCTTTAGAAATCCTTGTAGATGACAAGGTGATCGCTAAAGGCGAAGTGGTGATCGTGGATGGGAATTTTGGCATTCAAATCACGGATATTGGCACTAAAAAAGAACGCTTAGAGCAACTGAAAAATTAAACCATTTTAGAGTCAAAAAGGAAGGATTATGGCTATTTTTGGGGAATTAAGCTCGCTTGGGCATTTGTTTAAAAAAACGCAAGAATTAGAAATTTTGCATGCGTATTTGCATGATGTGATGCAAAAAGAGAGCAAGGCTTATCAAAGGGTTTTAAACCTCGCTCCTAATACAGAATTTCAAGTGCCTTTAGGGCATGGTATGTTTAGCATAGAGCAAAGCTATTGTTTAGAGCATGCCAAAGAGAGCGAGAAAGGTTTTTTTGAAAGCCACCGGCAATATGTGGATTTCCAATTGATTGTCAAGGGCATTGAGGGGGCTAAAGTGGTGGATACAAAAAAGGCTATCCTTAAAACCCCTTATGATGAAAAAAGAGATTTGATCGTTTATGAGCCGGTCAAAGAGACTTCTTTTTTGCGTTTAGATGCAGGCATGCTGGCTGTCTTTTTTGAAAGCGATGTGCATGCGTTGAGGTTTTATGGAGAGTCTTTTGAAAAATACAAGACAGATCCGATTTTTAAAGCGGTCGTTAAAGCGCCTAAAGGATTGATCAAGTTAAAATTATGAAATTGATGAATCTTATTATAATATTAATTTTTTGTCGTTTTTTAGGGGCTGTGGAGTTGCCTGGAATTTATCAAACTCAGGAATTTCTATACATGAAAAGCTCTTTTGTAGAGTTTTTTGAGCATAATGGGAAATTCTATGCTTATGGTATTTCTGATGTGGATGGCTCTAAAGCTAAAAAAGACAAGTTGAATCCTAATCCAAAGTTAAGGAATCGCAGCGATAAAGGCGTGGTGTTTTTAAGCGATTTGATTAAAGTTGGCGAAAGATCTTATAAAGGCGGTAAGGCGTATAATTTTTATGATGGCAAAACCTACTATGTGAGGGTTACTCAAAATTCAAATGGGGATTTAGAATTCACTTCAAGCTATGACAGATGGGGGTATGTCGGCAAGACTTTCACTTGGAAGCGCCTGAGCGATGAAGAAATCAAAAATCTAAAGCTCAAGCGTTTTAACCTGAACGAAGTCCTTAAAACCATTAAGGATAGCCCTATCTAAGCTTTAACTTCTTTAAAATCTTTAATTTTCACTCTCTTGGCATTCTTTGCACCACACAAACATTTTCATGTCATGGCTGATGAGCTTGGCTTGATATTTTTTAACGACTTCATTCTGGCGGAGTTCAATTTCAGGGTCAGCAAATTCAATGATCTTACCGCAATGCAAACAAATGATGTGATCATGGTGTTCTTTAGCGGCAATTTCATAACGCCGGCCGCTTTTTGAAGTCTCCAAAACACAAATAAAATTTTCTTTTTCTAAGAAATTTAAAATGCGATACACCGAAGAAATGCTAGTGTTTTTGTCTTTTTGGCGGATAGAATGCGTGATTTCTTCAGGGCTTAAATGCGTGCCGCTGCGATACAAAACGCTCACCACTTCTTCTCGTTGTTTTGAATTTTTGAGTCCGTTTCTTTTGATAGACATCCTCAAGCGCTCTAAAATGGATTCTAGAGTTTCTAATCTTTTCATGTTCAATTTCTTCCTTATTTCGTAAAATGATTTTCATAACTGAAGTATTATCATACAATAATAATGCGATTAAACATAGATAAAACTCATTATTATTTTAATTTAATCAAAAAATGTTGTTTTTTTATTACCATTGTCGCATTTTTATGTAACTTATAAGATTAATTTCTTATTTTATCAAGCCATTCTAAAAGGGTTTTTTCAAACCCTATGCCTTGAGAAGAAACCAAATTCAAAGGTTTTTCCAAATAGTCTTGTTTGACATAGCCGTTATAATCGTGTGGGTAAAGGTAATCTTTAGAATCAGGCAATAAGTGTTTAGGAATGGGATAGAGCAAGCCTTTTTGAACGCATTCTAAAGCCTGATTGATCGCTTTATAAGCCGTGTTAGATTTGGGCGAACAAGCCAAATAAATCACGCACTGGCTTAAAATGATGCGCGCTTCAGGGTAGCCGATTTGTTTGACTGAAAACAAGCAAGAAGCGGCTAAATTAAGGGCGTTTGGGTTGGCGTTACCAATATCTTCGCTCGCAAAAATCACCAGCCTTCTGGCGATAAATTCCGGGTTTTCCCCGCCAGCAATCAAGCGCGCCAGATAATAGATGGAAGCGTTTTCATCGCTCCCTCTTAAAGATTTGATTAAAGCGCTAGTGAGGTTATAATGCGTATCATCGCTATAAGATCCATCATTTAGGCTATGGGACCGTAAGGATTGTAGCGTTTTTAAAGTGATAGGATTTTCTATTTTAGCGCTCAAATCTAAAAGGTTTAATAACGCTCTAGCATCGCCGGCGCTGTTGTTTAAAAGATAGGTTTTAGCGCTAGGCTCTATTTGTTTGTTTAACAATATTAAAGCTTTAGAACAAAGTTTGTCTAAATCGCTTTTTTTTAAGGGGGTCAATTCAAAAATAAAACTTCTTGAGCGGATCGCATGGCTTAGGCTGTAATTGGGATCTTGCGTGCTAGCCCCTAAGATTAGAGCGTGATCTTTTTCCATAATGGGGAGCAAAAATTCTTGTTGGGTTTTATTCAATCTGTGGGTTTCATCAATAAAAATAACGGGTTTTAAAAGGGCGTGTTGGTAATTTTTAAGCTTAAGGCGCAAATCATCAAGCTTGAAATCCGTTGCATTAAACGAAAGAATGGGGCGCTCTAGCGAATGGGCGATGATTTGGGCTAAGCTTGTTTTACCCACGCCTGGAGGGCCATAGAAAAAGGCATGGGGGAAGTGTTTGGATTGTAGGGCTTTAAATAGGGGAGCGTCTTTTCCTACTAAATGCTCTTGACCTAAAAAATCTTCTAATCTTTTGGGGTTTAAAAGTGCACTCAAACTCATTTTTTAAACAGAATCAATTCATAAAAATTAGTGGGGGTGCTTAAATTTTTCGTTGGGGTTTTGTTGTTTTTAGAGTGTTTGTGGAGAGCGTCTTGCAATTCCTTGTTGAGATCGTCCAATTCATCAAGCTTTTCTTTTAGGCGCAAAATAATATCCACGCCCGCTAAATTTACCCCCATATCCCTTGTAAGGCGTAAAATCGTTTTGATTTTATCCATGTCTCGCTGAGAATACAAACGCATTTTCCCATCAGTCCTGCTAGGCTCTATCAAACCCTCTTTTTCATACTGGCGTAAGGTTTGTGGGTGCACGCCTAAAATTTTAGCCACAACGCTGATCAAATAAAGCGGTTCATCATAATCACACATCATCTGTCCTTACAATTCTTTTTCCAATAACGCTTTCAACTCATTAGAAAGCGTTTCAACTTTAGGCAAGATCAAACGAGCTTGTAAATACAAATCCCCCACATGCGAAGTTTTTCTGTTTTTGATCCCTTTGTCTTTAATGCGGAATTTTTGCATGGCTTTGGTGTTAGGGGGAATGGTTAAAGTTAAAGTTTTATGCCAGGTAGCGATTTCAATTTTACCCCCAAAAAGAGCCGTTTTTAAGGGCAAATCAAAGACTTGGATAATATCATCTTTCTCGCGCTTATAAACTTCATCTTCTTCAATATGGATTTGCAAGAGCAAATCGCCTTTGCCTGTTCGCCCCATTTTCCCTTTATTGCGAACCCTAATCTTTTCGCCCTCTTCCACACCGATAGGGATTTTAAGGCTAAAACTCTCATTATTAATATTCACTTGTTTTTTATTGCCTAAAAGGGTGTCTAAAACAGAAACGTTTAAAGTGGCGCTCAAATCTAAATTTTCAGGAGCGAAATTGGAAAAATTAAAGCCAGAAAAGCCTTGCGAGTTTTGAGAAAACCTTTGCGAAAAGCCCCCTCTCCCAAAAATAGAGCTTAAAATATCGTCTAAATCTTCACTAGGACCACGGCTTCTAGCAAAATCGCTGAAATTTTGCCCGCCAAACATGTTATCGCCAAATTGATCGTATTGGCGGCGTTTTTCTTCGTCGCTTAAAATTTCATAAGCGGCGTTGATTTCTTTGAATTTTTCTTCGGCTTCTTTGGTTTTGTTCAAATCTGGGTGGTATTGTCTGGCTAAGCGGCGGTAGGATTTTTTGATTTCATCTTGGCTGGCGTTTTCGCTCACGTTTAAAGTTTGGTATAAACTCTTACTCATGGATCACCTTTAAAATAGTTTTATTAGAATACTATCATAAATCTTTAGTGTTAGTCAATCAAGTTTATTGATAATGTTTAGTAGCGATCAAGATTTTAACCCCATTTCAGTGCAATTAAAAGGATTTTTCATTAAAATATTAGGTTTAAATCCACGATGAGTTTTTAATGCAAGATAAGAAAAATAAGAAAAGATATTATCATTTGGCGTTATGGATCCTTTTTTTAAATGGTCTGTCTTTGAAAGCCTTAGAGATTGCAGTCAAACCTTTTGGCTATCTGGGGCTATTGTATAATCAAGGGACGCAAAAAAATCCCCATAGCTATGTGGGGGCTTTGGCGCGCCTTGGAGTGGATTTTTCTTATAGTAATGGGTGGTCCTTTGGTATTGGGGCTATTGGGGCTTGGAATATTTATAACAAACAGCGTTTGGCCAACCTCTACATTAGTCTGGGGAATTTTTTTGGTAGTTCTAAGAACGTGAAACCTTACTTGAGTGCTGGCGATGTTTCAGATGCATACCTCCAATACGCTAACCAACGCTTTAAAATCGCTTTGGGGCGTTTCAATACCGATTTTGTGGATTTTGATTGGATAGGGGGCAATATTCAAGGGGTCTCTGTGGCTTTTAAGCAAAATTCCATGCGTTATTTTGGGATTTTTATGGATAGCATGCTTTATAATGGGCATCAAATCAATAAAGAGCAAGGCAATCGGATCGCTACTTCCCTAAACGCTCTAGCGTCGTATGATCCTGTGTCTAAACGCTTGTATGTTGGGGGAGAAGTGTTTGCTTTGGGGGCAGAATACAAGCATGAAAATTTTAAATTTATCCCTTTTATTTTAATGGACACTCGCTTGCCTTTGCCCACTCAAAATGTTTTAGTCCAAGTGGGGGGTAAGTTGGAGTATGACGCTTCTCTAGCTAGGGGCTTCACTTCGCACACCCTAGTGCATGGCATGTATCAATACGGCAACACTGACGCTGTTACGAGCGCTAAAAATGCCGGCCTGTTTTTGATCGATCAAACTTTTAAATACAAAATTTTTAATTTTGGAACGGGTTTTTATATCGTTCCCGCAAGAAACAATAAGGGCTATTTATGGACTTTTAACGATCGGACTAAATTCTATGGCCGTGGGATCAACGCGCCCGGTGTGCCAGCGATTTATTTTGCTAACTCCAGCATTTCAGGCTATGTTTTTGGTGGGCTTAAAACTAAAAGGGTGCGTTTAGATGCGATGGTCGCTTTTGGGGATTATCAAGAATATTCTTTAATGAGTAGTTTTAGGGTTTGGGCTTATAGGAGTTTGTCTTTTGATATGGGTGGGGGGTATGTGTATGCTTATAATTCCAAAGCCACGAGAAAAAGTCTTGGAAACAGCTCTTTTGTCTTTTTTGGGAAGTTTTTGTTTTAAAATGCTTAAAGTATTTTTTTAAGATTAAATAATAGAGAGCTTGCAAAAAAGCGAGCGGTAATTTTTAAGCGTTCTAGGGGGTTAGGAGAATTTTAAGAGAGTGGGGAATGATTTCAAAACACCCCCTTAATGCGTTTTGTCATCAAAAATATTTTTTAAAAATCAAAAAATAAAAGAGCCTAAAAGGTTTTGTGAAATGGTTTAAGAACTTCTTTTGAAATTAGGATTTTGCGGTTTTGATTTTTTAGGGAAAAAAGCTTTTTTAAACTCAGGCTCCCATAGTTTGATCACGCCATGGTGGGTCATTTGGTGCATATTGACTAAACGCATGTTTAATAGAGCTTTTTCTTTAGCTTCGCTATCGCTCAAATCTTCTTTAATTTTGAAAGCTTGAATAATCTGTTCCCACAATTCATGTTCTTTAGCGTCTTCGTTTAAAAAATCTTTATAGTTGAAGCTACCAATCCCTTTAACCCCTTTAATATTATCCCCCTTATCCCCCACAACGCATTGATAATAAGCGAAAAAATGGGCTTCTTTTTGACTCACATTGAAAAAAGCATTTGTTTTGAGATTGAAATGAGAGCCTCTATTAGAGTATAAAATATCCTTATCCATGCTGGCTATCACATAATTTTTGGGGTCTTTCTTTTTGTAAAAAGAGATAATATCATCCGCTTCATATTCAAAACAATGTTCGCCCTGGATTTTAGCCCCTTTTTTCAGGGGGTATTTTTCCACTAAAGCGATTTTTAGGGCTTTTAAAAGGGATCTAAAATCTTCATCAAATTGGTATCGTTTTTGTTTGTAATAATCGCACAGCTGGTAGCGGAAACTCTCTCTGCCTCTAGTGATAAAAAAAAGCGTTTTAGAGCAACGGGTTTTACGCATGATGGATAAAATTTGAGTGGTAAGGAAAATAACACCCACTTCTTGCAAACTATAAGTGGCAAATTTTTTAGGGAGCGTTTTATTAGAGAGCAAACGCCTAACAATATTAGGGATCACGCAATCAATATCTAGTAAAAGGGTTTTTGAATGCGTGGATCTTGTTTGGTTAAACGCCTGTCTAATGGTTAATCCTTAAATTGAATTTTTCTTTTTAAAAATTAAACTATTATAGTAAATATACAGCAAATAATAAGTTATTTTAATAATAATTAGCTCTATTCTCATTAAATAAGTTAAGTTTTAAGAGGTTATCGCTTGTTTGATGCAAGCTTTTTGAGATTTGATCTTAAAAATGTTTTTGGCATTTTTACATTTATGATTAACGCCCCACAAAAATAGGGCTTAAGAATTTCCCCATTATTTGCGAGGTAAGTTATATTTCCGGCGTTTTTCCCAAAGGCTTTTACGGCTAATGCCAAGCTTGCTGGCCAATTCTGTATCGGTGCAAGTGGAAGAAAAATGCCTGATGGCTTCTTTTTCATATTCTTGAATGGAAAGGAAAGTCGTGCTATTGTTAAACAAAGATAGGGGCTTGTTGTCGCATTCAATGCTGATAATTCTGGGAAACTCTAAAGGCTCTTTATGGGTGTAAGACAACACAATAGGGCATGAACGAGCCAATTCTAATAATTTCAATTGCTCGTCTTTTTTAAGCTCTTCTAAATGCATGATATAAAAAGGGCGTTCTAGTTTGTCTTTATTTTTGTATAGATCTTTCCAAGTGGTGTCCTTTAAGGAGAAAAAAGAAAAATCCATTTGCCTTTCTTTAGCGTATTGCAACAAATAAGCGTTTGCAAGCTCTTGAGAGAGCGTGTGGATGATAAAGGGCGGTCTGTAAGAAAAATCTCTAGGCAAGGGCAATTCCGCATGGATAAAATCCAAATAATTTTCATAAAATCCAAGGCGAGCGGTCATTTCTTGGTAGGCTTTGTGGTATTGGATCTTACGCAACAATTCATCCATTTTAAAAGGCTTTAAAATGTAATCTCTCGCTCCCGCTTGAATGGGTTTATTCACGCCGTCTTCATTGACATGCGAAGCCATCATGATGATGATTTGCTTGGAATTATAACGCACAAAATGTTCGCAACGCCCTTGAGTGCAAACTTTAGAGGAAACTAAAATCACATCATAAGGCTCTTTGTTTTCTTCTGAAATGCTAGAGATGATCTCGCAAAAATGCCCTAAATCATGCAAATTATGAGAGATACTCCTAGCTAACGCTAAATCATCTTCAATGATTAAGATTTTCATCAATTATTCCTTTATCGCATTTAAAGTTTTTGTTTGTAACGCATGCTCGCATGCGCTTGGACTAACAGCCCTTCTTGTTTTCCAATGAATCCCATTTTTTCCATAGTGGTGGCTTTTAAGCTGATTTGAGATTTTTCTAAACCTAAAAGTTGGCTCAAGCTCTCTAAAATCACCGGTTTGTAAGGGGTGATTTTAGGGATCTCGCTAAAGATAGTCGCCCCCATTTCAAACAATTCAAATCCAATGCTTTGCGAAAAATCCAACACGATTTTTAAAAGCTCTTTAGAAGAAGCGTTTTTGTATTTAGGGTCATTATCAGGGAACCATTCGCCAATATCCCCCCCTTTAATCGCCCCTAAAATCGCATCAATAACTGCATGCAACAAAGCATCGCCATCGCTATGAGCCTTTAAGCCAAACTCACAATCCAAAACAACCCCCCCTAAAACCATGGGCTTGTCTTTAATAAAAGCATGCGTATCAAAGCCCATGCCGATGAAAGTGTCCTTTGCCGGGTTGAAAAAAGGCGTGAAAACTTTTAAATCACCGCTTGTGGTGAGTTTGTGCAAATCTTTACTGCCTTCAATATAGCTCACCAAATCCGGGAAAATTTGTAAAATCGCGCTGCTTTCATCTTTAAAATCCCCTTGTTTTAGGGCTAGTTGGAGCGTTTTAGTGTGGCTTAATTGCGGGGTTTGAATGAGTTTGATCGCTTCTCTGTCTAAAACTTCATTATAATAGATCGCCGTATCATAGCAAGGCAAGTAAGGGGCGATGCAATAATGGTTCGTGTTTTGAAGGGTTAGAAACAAATTTTTAAGCATTTCCATATTGGCTAAACCTCTAGCCACATCGCTTGTGAGCGTGTAAGCACTATCAATTATTTTTAAAGCGTTGCACACGGATTCTTGGCGCGACGCCCCACCTTTCACAAGCTTGATTTGGGGGTAATGGCGTTTGATATAAGTATAGTCTAGCTCACTCACGACTAAAATAACTTCCTTAAAGTCTAGGGCTTCTCTAAAACTCTCATAAACGCTGAGCCATAAGGGGGTATGATGAGAACGCAACCACTGCTTTTTAATCGTGCGAGAAAAACGCTTAGACTCCCCAGCAGCAAGCAAGATAACACTCGTTTGTTTGATGAGCGTTTCTAGCGTTTCTTTAGTTTCAAAAGGGTCTTCTTCCAAATTTTCTAAAGAAAGGTTAAAAGCTTCCCCATTCACTCTAATCAAAGACATGCGACTAACAACCCACCCCTAAGTTACTTCACTAAAATCAGTCTGTAACCTTGATTTAAATCTAAAACTAAGAATCGTTTGGGCTTGCCTTTATACTTTTCTAAAGCATGGTTAAAATCCGTAACGCTCTTGATTTCAATGTCTTCAATTCTTGTAATGATGTTACCTTGCCTAAAGCCGGCTTGCTCTGCTGGGGAATTTTCATTCACTTGAGAGACTAAAACCCCTTGAACATCATCGCTCAAACGCATGGATTTTTTGGTTTTTTGGGTTAAATCTTCTACTTGAAGCCCGTTCAATTGACCTTGCGCCCCATTTTGAGAAGAAATGGTCTCTTTTTTGTTAGGGTTTTTCCTTTCAGCTAGAGTGAGAGTGAAAACGCGTTCTTTTTTGTCCCTAATGACTTTTAAGGTTACCCTTTGATTGGGGAGCATGGAGCCGATTAGATTTCTTAATTCGTTTGAGTTTTTAACTCTTTTGCCATTGACTTCGGTGATCAAATCCCACACCAAAATCCCTGCTTTTTTAGCCGGAGAGTCTTTTTCTACGCTAATGACCACCGCCCCTTCTTTATTGTCGTAAGAATTTTGCAAATCCCCACTCACATCTTGCAAGCCCACGCCCAAGTAACCTCTTTCAATCTTGCCGGTTTTGATGAGCTGAGTTACAATGTCTTTAACCATGTTAGAAGGGATGGCAAAGCCAATGCCGTGGTTGCCTCCGGTTTTAGAGATGATAGCGGTATTAATGCCCATTAACCCTCCACGGCTGTCAATCAAAGCGCCACCGGAATTTCCAGGATTGATAGAAGCGTCTGTTTGAATGAAATTTTCATAGCTGTTAATGCCGATCCCGCTTTTATTGAGCGCTGAAACAATGCCTTGTGTAACGCTTTCACCCACACCAAAAGGATTACCGATCGCAAAAACCAAATCGCCCACTAAAATATCGTTAGAATCAGAGAATTTGATCGTGGGCAAATTGTCTTTAGTGATGCGAATCACGGCTAAATCGCTTTCAGAATCCGTGCCTACTAAAGTCGCCGAATATTCTTTATTGCTCCCTGGAATGGTTACTTTAATTTTATCCGCGCCATCAATCACATGGTTATTAGTTACAATATAACCATCTTTAGAAATGATTACGCCGCTACCCAAAGCCCTTTCCATTCTTTCTTTAGGGATCATTCCGCCCAAATCCCCAAAAAATTGTTGGAAAAAGGGGTCATTAAACACACCGCCACCTATAAAATTGTTTTTAATCTTTTTTTCAGTAGAGATATTCACCACCGCTTTAATAGAGTCCTTAATGGAGTCGTGATAAGAGTAGATCGTATCGTCTTTAGAGGGGACGCTTATGCGCTCTTTAACTTTGGGCATGTTTTGGATTTGGATATTGCCCGCATTCAAACTTAGCGCTAAAGCCAAAGAGATAAAAAGAGTTTTTTTCACCATGGTTACTTCCTTAAAATTTGCTAAACTTCAAAATAAAAAAAGATTATATCAAATCTTTTTTGTTATTTTCATTAGCTTTTTGTGTAAAATAGTATCCAATGTAACACACAATGGCAAAAACAATCGTTAAAATCATCCCGATGCGTTGATCCTTATCCATAGCAGAGCCAATCACACCGATGACACACCCTGTGATCCCTATGAGCTGCAAAAAGGGTAAAAAGGGGGCTTTATAAGGCAAATTCTCTAAAGAATGCCCGGCCTTTAAGTATTGCTTACGGAAAGAATATTGTGAGATAGACACGCTAACCCACACGATAATCACCGTGAAACTGATCACATTAATCAAAGCTTCCACCACATTTTCTTTTGCATAAATTTGGACTAAAAGCCCTATGAGAGAAAAAGAAATGGAAAAAAACATCGCATAAGTGGGCGTGCCTTGTTGGTTGAGCTTGGAAAACACTTTAAAAAACATCTTTTGTTTAGACAGCCCATAAATCATGCGGCTCGCTCCATAAAGCCCTGAATTAGCGGTAGAAAACATCGCCGTAATGATAACAGCGTTCATAATATCGGCTACATAAGGGATACCCATGCCAACAAAGGGCAAGTTAATGCGCTCCAAAACGCTCACAAAGGGGCTTTGCGTGATAGAAGAATCGCTCATGGGTAAAAAAACAGAAATGACAAACACCGAGCCTAAAAAGAAAAAGACGATCCGCCACAAGGTCGCTTTGATCGCTTTAGGCATCACTTCACTAGCGTTTTTAGTCTCTCCTACAGCCACCCCAATCACCTCTGTGCCAGTGAATGCAAAAATGACAGCGAGCATCGCGCTAAAAACCGCCGCGCTCCCGTTAGGGAAAAACCCCTTATCGCCAAAATAGAAGTTATTAAAAATAGAACTAAACCCATGCAAATAGATTTGATAGATAATCCCAATCGCGCCAATGCCTATAAAAGCGATCACCGCTAAAACTTTAATCAAACTAAAGAAAAACTCGCCTTCAGCAAAAATTTTCACCGAAAAAAAGTTTAATAAAAAAACCAATGCGATGCATAGCATAACCCAATAATGGACAGGAATACCCACAAACCAGCGTTGCATGAGCATGCCAATAGCGATATATTCTAATGCAACCGTGATCACCCAGCCAAGCCAATACATCCAAAAAACCATATAGCCTGTGCCAGGGCCTATGAATTGAGCCGCATAATCCCCAAAACTCCCCGTAGTGGGATAGACGCTCGCTAATTCGCCTAAAGAGAGCATGATGCAATAGACCACAAGCCCCCCGAAACCATAAGCGATCAAGGTCCCTAAAGGGCCAGCGCTTGCAATATTACCCCCAGTGCCTACAAAAAGCCCTGTGCCAATCGCTCCCCCAAATGCAATCATTAAGAGATGGCGCATTTTCATGTCTCTTTTAAGCTCGCCTTGTTTTTGCGTTATCTCTTGATGTTCCATGCGACACCTCCTTAAAAATAAAAATAGCTTCAATTATAACAAAAATAAAATAAAAAGATTTTTTTTTGATAAAAATAAGGATTTGTTTTAATGGGGTAAATAAAATGTCAAAAACGCTCAAAGGCGTTTTAAAATGAACATGCAAAAGAGCGAATTAAAGTTTTTTAAAAAAGCGAAAGAATATTAGAATTAAATAATATTTATTAATTGATTAGGGGAGAGTCTTAAGATGTTTTAAAAGAACGCCAAAAACCTATTTTAAACATTAAGATTTATAATATTTAATAGTATAATCTATCCCCGAATAGAGGGTTAAAAAAACCGCTACAGCCACAAACGCATAGGCGTAAGCTAGATTGGCCAATAAAGCGCTAATCGCTACGACTTGAGAGACGGTTTTATACTTGCCTAACGCATTGACGGGAATATCCTTTTTTTCATTTGCGGCCAAGACTCTAAGCCCTGAAATAAAAAATTCACGCCCTAAAATCACAAACGGGATCCACGCATTCACACGATCCAAATAAACTAGCCCTAAAAACGCGCTCAAAATAAGGATTTTATCCGCCAAAGGGTCAAAAATCTCCCCAAAGCGCGATTTGGCTTTATAGCTTCTAGCGATATAGCCGTCCAATAAATCCGTGAGCGCGGCAAACAAAAAAACCAACGAAGAGATCATGTTGGTTTGAAAGGGGGTTAAAAAATTAAAATAAGTATGCGTATTTAACAATAAAAACAATAAAAATAACGCTAAAACGATGCGTAAAATCGTCAAAAAATTAGGCAGGAGTTTTAAAACTTTCATGTTTTCAAAGAAACTTGTGAAAAATTCAAAAACGCGCGCCCTAAAAAACTAAGCGCCACGCACATTAAGATCGCAGCGATCGTTAAAAAGATGATGCCTAATGCATGCGTTAATATCCCTAAAAGAGCTAATATAAGGCTAAAGAGCAACAACCTAAACCCGCTTAAAAAAAATTTTTCTTGAGTGTGAAGGCTCAATTCTCTATAGAGTTTGTGCAAATAAAAAATAGAAACCCCATTACCGATTAGCGAAAGAGCGTTACTGGCGTTAGGGATAAGATAGCTTAAAAGAGTGCATAAAATCACCGCTAAAAAACTGAAAGCAAAATTTTCAAAAAAACTCAAATGGTGCGTGATTTTAGAAAGCCGATAAAAACCAACCGCCCCCACAATAAACCCAAGCGCGCACAAAAAAAGAGACAACAAAACGATATAAGCCAATTGATCGCTAAAGAGATTAGAAATTGGAAGTGATTTTGTTCCGCTTAAAGCAAGATAAAGCACCAAAAGCATAGCCCCACACAAAGGGGCGAAAAAATAGCCCAACAAGCATTTTTTAATGAATTGCAACTCTTTGCTGTGGTGGATGTGGATAATATTTTGCAAGAAAAATCTTTATTTGAAAGTAGTTCCACCATCTACAACGATTGTTTGCCCGGTAAGCCAACCGCTTTGGGTTTCATCGCACAAGAAATACGCCGCTCCGGCCAGATCGTTAGGATTGCCCATGCGTTTTAGGGGCGATTGCTCTTCTACTTTTTCTTTGATTTCCACATAGTCAGGGAAGGCTTTCAAAGCGTCCGTATCAATAGGCCCGCCACTAACCGCATTCACTCTAATGTTAAACTCGCCTAAATCCACAGCGGCGTATTTAACCATGGTTTCTACGGCGTTTTTGGAATTGCCATGGCCGGCGTAATTAGGCATATAGACCAAGTTTCCTGTAGAGCTTAAGCTCACGATCGCCCCACCGCCTACTTTTTGCATGCGTTTTGCCGCTTCTTGAGCCCCTACCACAAACGCTAACACAGTGGCTGTATAAATATTGTTTAATCCTTTAGGTTTTAAGCGCATGAAAGGTGCAAACCCACCCACGACCGAGCGCCCGTAAATAATAGCGTTAGAAATAAAAAAATCCACTCTGTCAAAATCCGCATCAATTTGTTTAAAAAGCTCTGTGTATTGCTCAGGCTCTAAAACATTAAGGGGGTAAGCTTTGGCTTTAATGGAATATTTTTGCTCCACATATTCTATAATTTTGTTGGCTTCTTCAACATTTTTATTGTAAGTGAAAGCGATATTCACGCCGCTTTGAGCGAAACGATACAATATCGCCTTGCCAATGCCTCTAGTCGCGCCGCTAATCACTAGGGTTTTATTTTTCATGTGATTGGAACCATTCATGCAATTACCTCATATTGTTGTAAAGTTTTTTCTAAAAGTTTAATCGTTTCCTTGCTTGGAGCTACTAAAGGCAGTCTGTAGCTTGGGTTTTCAATCAAGCCGGCTAAATGCATGGCCATTTTAATAGGGATAGGGTTCGTTTCCACAAAAAGGGCTTGATGCAAATTAAAAAGCTTGTCTTGGATTTCTAGGGCTTGTTGGTATTCATGTTTGAGCGCGCAATTGACCATTTGTGAAATCAAATTGGGCATTAAATTACCGGTCACTGAAATCACGCCTTGACCCCCTGAAAACATGATAGAGTGGTTGAGCGAATCTTCCCCACTAAAAATTTTAAAATCTTTTTCATGATAGTGCAATTCTGTTACTCTTTTCAAAGAGCCAGACGCTTCTTTAATGGCTTTAATGTTAGGGACTTCTCTAAAAAGCTTGAGCGCGGTTGGGACTTCAATAGAAACGCCTGTGCGGCTTGGCACATCATAGAGCATGACAGGGATTTCCACCGATTGAGCGATGGTTTTATAATGCTCAAATAAGCCTTGTTGGGTGGGGCGGTTATAATAAGGGCTTACGCATAAAATCGCATCTGCACCGATTTTTTGAGCGAATTTGGCTAAAGAAAGCGACTCGCTCGTGGCGTTACTGCCCACGCCGGCCAACACTTTCATGCGTGAGTTTGAAGGCGTTTTGGTGTTTTTGCAAGTTTCTATGGCGATTTCAATGCAACGCATATGCTCCTTATGGGTGAGTGTGGCGGATTCTCCTGTCGTGCCAACAGGCACGCATGCGTCCATGCCTTGAAAAATTTGGCGCTTGATCAAGGATTCATAAGCGGCCTCATCAACGCTCAGATCTTTTTTAAAAGGCGTAACCAGTGCACTAGATGAATGGAATTGCATGCTATAAGGCTCTTTTAAGGTTTCAAAAACACGGTGGTTGATTGGGCGTCTTTAAAATATTCATTAGCCACGCGCACCAAATCGCTCACTTTTAAATCCAAAAATTGTTGCTGGTAATCGGTTAAGCCTTGAATATCGTTTTGCACTAAATAGTCTGCAAAAAGCCCCGCCACATCGCTAGAACTTTCTAAATTAGAAATGAAGTCGGCTTTTTGGTTGATTTTGAGCTTGTCTAACTCCGCTTGAGTGATTTGCCCTTTTTTAAGTTTTTCTAAAAGCGCTACGATTTCTTTTTGCAAATCTTCGGCTTTGATATTAGGATTACCTCCAGCGATGAATAAAAACACGCTTTCATCTTGCAATTGCATGTTATGCGAGAAAGCTTGAGAAGCCAAGCGTTTTTTATCCACCAATTCGCTTTGCAACCATGAACTTTTGCCTTCGCCTAAAAGCCTGCTTAACGCATCTAAAGCGACTTGATCTTTATGCTTGAAAGCAGGCACTTTATACCCTAGAGCGACCCATTCTAAATGGACCCCATCTTTATGCACGACTGCCGTTCTCGCCCCATCTTGTTTAGGCTCTTTCATGTAAGGGGTGGGGATAGCTTTTTCATCAAGATTTTTTAAGGATTCAAAATGCTTTTTGGCTAATTCAAAAACCTTTTGGGAATTGACATCGCCTACCACTAAAACGATAGCGTTTTTAGGCTGATAGTAGAGCGAATGGAATTTTTTAATGTCTTCTAAAGTCCAGTTTTGAATATCGTCCATAAAACCAATGGGCGTCCAATGGTAGGGGTGATAAACATAAGCGGTGTTAAAGAAGCGGAAATAAAGCATGCCAATAGGGGAATTATCAGTACGCCATCGCCTTTCTTCAGCGACCACTTGACGCTCAGGCAAAAACTCATCTTCTTTTAAATTCAATGAACCCATCGTTTCGGCGAACAATTCTAAAGACTTATCCAAGTTAGCCTGACTGGTCTTAATGAAATAGCGTGTAATATCAAAGCTCGTAGAAGCGTTACTCACGCCCCCAAAACGCTTAACGATTTTATCAAATTCGCCGGCTTTAAGGTTTTTAGTGCTTTTAAAATTCAAATGCTCTAGCATGTGAGCGATCCCGCTTTTTCCCATGATTTCGTTTCTAGAGCCGACTCTATAAAGCACATCAACCTCTATAACCCCGGTTTTATTTTCTAAGGGAACGCTTACGACTTGCAACCCGTTTTTTAAGGTAACGCTCTCATGTTTGGGTAAGTAAGATTGTGCATGCATGCTCGCTCCTAAGATCACTAACAAGACAGAACAAAGCCTCAAAAGTCTTTGACTAGAAAAATATTTCATCTTAAATCCGCTCCTATAGCCTCTTTGACGCTCAAAAATCCATCTTTTTGGAGTAATTTTACCAAATCTTTAAGAATATTTTGGCATAAATTTGGCCCGTTGTAAATAAAAGCGCTATAAATTTGTAACAGACTCGCTCCCATTTTAATCCTTTCATAAGCTTCTTTCGCACCGCTAATCCCCCCCACAGAAACAAGAATAGTCCTATTAAAAAAAGCTTTAGCCAATTCTTTAAAGATTTCACGGCTTTTTTTGGTCAAGCATTTCCCGCTCAAACCTCCCGTTTCTTTAGGGGCAAACACCAGGCTTTTATCAATCGTGGTGTTAGTTGCAATGATCCCGCTCGCTCCAGCTTCAATAGCACTATTTGTGATTTCTAGCATGCTATCTATTTCTAAATCTGGGGCGATTTTTAAAAATAAGGGCTTGTTGGTCATTTCTTTAGCCATGCAAAAAAGTTCATTCACAAACGCCTTATTTTGCAAATCCCTTAAATTAGGTGTGTTGGGCGAAGAAAGGTTGAAGGTGTAATAATCGCCAATGTTTAAGCATTTAATCAAAACCGCCTTGTAATCTTCTAGGGCGTTATCTTGCTCTATGTGTTTGTTTTTGCCTAAATTGATGCCAATAGGGGTTTTATAAGGGGCGAAGCGCTTAAACGCTCTAACCCCTAAATCCGCTCCGTAATTATTAAACCCCATCGCATTTTGCAAGGACTCTTCTTCAATATGCCTGAAAAGTCTTGGCTTTTCATTCCCGATTTGAGCGATATTCGTCAAGGTGCCTGCTTCTAAATAGCCAAACCCAAAGGCGATTAACGCTCTAATCATGGAAGCGTTTTTATCAAAGCCGGCGGCTAATCCTAAGGGGTTAGAGAAGTGTAAGCCTAGAATTTCATTTTCAAGCTTTGGGTTTTTGTATCCTAATTGAGAATGGATCAAATCACACAAAAAGGGCGATGAAGAAAGCATTCTTAAAATTTTACAAACTTTTTCGTGCGCTTCTTCAGCGTCTAAGCTAAACAAATATTTTTTTAACAATGAATAAAGCATTTCAATCCTTATATTTTATTGCTTGAATGATAGTCCTAAAAGGTTTTAAGGGCGTGTTTTTCAAAATAATCCTGCGAATTTAAAGGATCATTAGGGTTTGAAATTTTAGTGTAACGGCCTTTAGAATCTAACTCGTAGCGTTTTAGGGTGTCTTTTAATTGGATTTCTAAAATGTGCAACAATTTATGAGCGATCTTTGGGGTTGTGGCCGGGATGAGCAATTCCACGCGCCTTTCTAAATTCCTGGGCATCAAATCCGCGCTAGAAAAATAGATATTCTCATGTTTAAAATAATAAATGCGTGCATGTTCTAAATATTTCCCCACGATAGAATACACCCTAATATTTTCGCTCAAGCCTTTGACTAGGGGCTTTAAACAGCAAATCCCCCTGATAATGAGATCAATTTTAACCCCTTTTTGAGAGGCTTTATACAGCCATTCAATGATCTCGCTATCCACTAGCGCGTTGGCTTTTAAAATGATATAGCCTTCTTGTTCATGCTTCATTTCATTTTGGATCAAATCAATGATTTGTTTTTTAATTTGTTTGGGCGCCATAAAAAGCGTTTCTAGGGTGTTGCTCGTTGCACTGCTTGTTAAAAGAGAGTGGAAGAGTTTGATAATGTCGTTAGCGATTTCATTTTTCGCGCTAAAAAAACTCACATCGGTATAGATTTTAGCGCTCAAAGGGTTGTAATTGCCCGTGCTTAAGTGGGTGAAATGGCGTAATTGGTTGTCTGTTTTTTTGGTGATCACAAGCATTTTGGCATGCACTTTGAGTTTGAAAACGCCATAAACCACTAACGCGCCCGCTCTTTCTAAGGCTTTTGCCCAGTGCAAATTACTCTCTTCATCAAAGCGCGCTTTCAATTCCACTAAAACGCTCACTTGGATCTTGCTCGCCGCTTCAATTAAGGCTTTGACAATGGGAGAATGCCTGCCCACACGATAAAGCGTCATTTTGATAGAAAGCGTGGTTGGATCGCTAGCGGCTTGCTCTATCAAATCAATCACAGGCTCAAAACTCTCATAAGGGTGGAATAACAACAAGTCTTGTTTTTCTATAGATTTAAAAAGATCGTTTTCGTTAAAGTGGGGGTGGATTTTAGGCGTGAAATTGGGCGATTTAAGGGTTTTAAAATCGCTATGATTGACTAATTCCCACAAATCCCCTAAATTAAGCATGATTGCGCTTTTATAAATATGCATGCCGGTGAGTTTGTGCTTTTTGTAAGAGTGGGTCTGAAAACTCCTTAAAGAGGCTAAAAGGGTGTTTAAAAGCTCTTGGCTTCCGTTTTGGATTTGCAAGCGCACGATTTCGCCTTGGTTTCGTTTCCTTAAACTCTTACTCATCAAATCCGCATAATCATGCGCTTCATCTTCAGTGATTGCAATATCCGCATCGCAAGTTACCCTAAACGCCATACAATCTAAAATTTCATGCTCTAAAAACAATTCTTCTAAATGCGCTTCTACGATTTCTTCAGCCAACACAAACAAGCCTTTTTCCAGCTCTACAAAACGGAAGATAAAAGAGGGGAGTTTGATGAGCGCATGAGAGGTGTTTTGGGTTTCTTTGTCTTTAATGCGGGCAAAAAGCGCGAAAGTCAAATTCGCTAAAGGCGGGAAAGTGTGCGAGGAATCCAACTTAAAAGGCAAGACTAACGCATAAAGTTGCTCTTTAAAATAAGTTTTAGCTTTGGCTTTTTGCTCTAGATTCAGCTTGTTATAAGGGGTGATGCAAAGCCCCTTTTTAAAGAGTAGGGCTTGGATTTTTTGAAATTCCAATTCCCTTTCTTCAATTTCATGCGCTAAATAACGCTTGATTTTTTCTAATTGTTCTTCAGGGCTTGCGCCATCAATGCCTTTAGAGGCGATTTTATGCTCATAGAGTTGTTTAAGCCCCGCCACTCTTATCATGTAAAATTCGTCTAAATTCGTGTCATAAATGGCTAAAAACTTCAAGCGCTCTAATAAAGGCAGGCTCTCATCTTTAGCTTCATTCAAAACCCTTGTGTTAAAAGCTAACCATGAAAGCTCTCGGTTAAAGAAACGATCCAATAGAAATCCTTTCAATCATCATGTTTAAAAATTGATTTTGTTTAGTGTGATTATATAATGAAATGATATTAATTGAAGTTTTTTTAAAGTCATGGTCGGAGTAGCGGGATTCAAACCCACGACCTCACCCACCCCAAGGGTGCGCGCTAATCAGGCTGCGCCATACTCCGCAATCAAAAAGAGAGATTTTAATATAAGTTTGCTTAGGTATTGCTTATTTTTGGTTTTGTTTTTGATTTTTATTGTGGTTTGACTTGCTGTTTTAAGAGTAGGGGGAGTAGAAAGTCCCTCATCGTGGTTAGGGTTTGGGTCTCAATGATATTGTTAGAGATTTTTTCATAGAGTGGTTTAGTTATTTTGGAATAATTATCTAGTAGCTCTTTATTTGGTATAAGAATGAAAATATAGTCTAGTGCCTCAATGTTGATAGCTTTTTGTGTAGCACCGGTCGCTAGATTGTTTTTTCTTGTTTCAAAAGGGGAGTGTTTAATCATGGAAGCTATGTATTCAAAAGTATGTTTTTGACATTGTAAGCCACAAAAACCTGTTGATAATATACTTTCTTTTATCCATGATTGCATGCGTTGGTTTAAAAATAAGTGTTTTTTAGTGTCTTTCATTTTGGCAAACCATACCGAATAGATAGCGGGTTGCATGTTGGCTCTATTAGGGCGTTTTCTATAGCTAACTTTAAGTCCTTGATTAAGAGATAGGGTTTCTTGTATATGTTTTGTTTCATAATACACTTTTTGTTTAAAGGGGGTTACTCCCGTTTTGATTGTGTTACATAGGGGATTATCCCCTAGCGTTTTGACTTCAAAATCGTTGGGGATAAGGCGGTTTAATTCTTTAGAAAATTTCATTTTTCCGCCGTTAGTTTGGTAGGGCTTGTTGTTTTCATCTAAAAAATCAAAACGAACGAAGTATTGTTCATAAAGAAGTTCTAGGATTTTGTGTAAAAGCTCATTGATTTTATGGTTGTTCTCTATTTTTTGATCCAAAATAGAAAGCGTGCGGGCGATTTTTTGTTGTGTTTCTAGTGGGTAAAGTTTGACTTTAATATTAAGAAAATCTAGGGGTGTGATAGAGGGGTAGCTAGAAGTCCCACATTCTGCGATGCGGTGCAAGTAATGAATGATTTCATCTTGCGTAATATAATAATACAAATAATTAGGGTCTAATTTTTCTAAGTCTATAACATCTATTACGATAAAAGCGGTAGAAACTAAAAAATTTTTTGGAATTTCTTTAATAATCCCAAAGTGGCGTTGATTGGGTCTTACGCTAGAATAAATAATGCTATTAATGGAGCATTTTCGTTTAGCTCTTGAGGGCAGTTTTTCTTTTGTTAAATCAATTTTTAGAAAAGCATTTATTCTATTGTTTGTGATATTATCAGTATCTAAATAACAAACTTTTTTGTAATTGTCTTCTTTAGTGTAGTTGTTTTGATTGATAGCAATTACTGAATTATTTTTTAAATCTAAAAGTTTAGTCATAATTAAGATTTCCTAAAGTTTCTAAAATTTCTTGTTGCAAGCTTTGGCTTTCATCAAAAAGGCTTGTGAGTTCGCTTGAATATTGTTGCATCAATTTTTCAAACTCCGCTTGGCTGATTGTTTCGCTTGATAAACGAGCTTTTTATCCACTAAATGCCTGACAATCTTATTTTCTACCCCGCTTTTAGCGCTGATGAATCCGGTTGGCACGACGATAGCCCCCTTACCCTTTGGATTTAGCATGTTCAAGCAATGCTGGAAAAAGAGCGTGTAAATGGGCATTTTGCTTTTATCGTTTTTAGGGATATTGGGCACGCCTAAGAAAAAATCGTTTTTGTTTTGCGAAATCTCGGCATGCTCGTTGGAAAAATCCAATTTGAAAGGGGGGTTGCTCACGATGTAATCCATTTTCCCATGATGGTCTTTAGAATGGTAGGGGTTCGTTAGGGTGTTTCCCTCAATGGCGTATCTTAAAGAGTGGGTCAAGTCGTTTAAAATCAGGTTGAGCTTGAGCATTCTTAAGGATTTTTGCGAAATGTCTTGGGCATAAAGGGTGCAAGAATTTGTGCCTATTTGGTGGGCTAATGCCATTAAAAGCGTTCCTGTGCCAGCGCTTGGGTCATAGATTTTGACGCTTTGAGTGGGAACACTTACTAAAAGCTTAGCAATGATGCTAGCGATGCTTAAAGGGGTGTAGTATTCGGCGTATTTCCCTCCGCCGGCGTTATTGTAATCTTTGAGTAAGTATTCAAAAATGGGAGCGAAAAAGTCATAGCCTTGTTGGTTTTGTAGGTTTAAAAAAGCTTGTTTGAAATTAAAATTTTTGAGTTTGTCTAGTAAAACTCTTGTAAAATTAGCCCTTTTGGATTCTTCATTAATGTATTGTGAGACGCTTTCAAATAGGGCGATAGTGGTTTTATCCGTGCTTTGGGTGTTAAAAAGTTCGGCGTTATTGCTAGAAATGCGATTAAAAATAGCATCTAGTTTTAGGTGTAAATCGTTATCGTTAAAATGTTTTTCAAAAAGATGGTTTAAAAGCTCATCATAAGAGAGTTTGGGGAGTTTATTATCTTTTACATCGGCGAAAAAATCTTCTTTTTCTTCCTCGTTAAAGTTTTTGTAATCTTGTATGGTTTTGTCAGGGAATTTTTGTTCAAAAAAGAATTCAAATTTATCGCATAAGAATTTATACAAAAAGCATTGCGTGATGATCTTGTATTCGTTGCCATCGTTCCCTAAGCCAAAACTAGTGCAAATGACTTTTAAATCGTCAATGAGGCTTAGGGTGTCTTGTTTGATTTGCAATAAAGCGTTATTAGGCATTGGAATTTCCTTGATGGTGGTTTTGTGTGAGTTCGTTAAAAAGGGTTTGAGCGATAAATTCTCTTTCTTTTTGTAAATCTTTTAAGGAGGGGTTTTTGTTGAAAGCGTTCTTTAATTCTGCATTTATGGCATTTTTGAGAGTATCTTCTTCGGTTAAGATTTCTTGCCGTTTAGAAATACGCTCATCAATAGCGCTTTTGAGCGCGCTTAAAAGCGTAAAAATACCCGTTGGGTTAGAAATGGTTTTTTCTATAAGGCGTTTGTGCGTGATCGCATAAGAGGGATCATTATTATATTTATTTAATAGGTTAGTGGTTTGTTGGTTGGCTTTTTCTAGTTGGGAAATAAGCGCGCTGCAAGCGGTAGAAATTTCATTAAAATTCTGGCTTGTTGTGGGCGTTTGGAGCAATTTTGAAAGCTCTTTAGAAAAATTTTGAAATTCCTTACTTTTTTTGTCTGGGCTATTTTCTAAAATCTCTTTAGCTTGTTGGTATTTGGCGTTAATCTCTTCTCTTTCTTTAAAGTGCAATTCTTTGCTTTCTTTAAACTCTATTTTAAAGTCTAAAAGAGCGATGAGGTCTTCTAAAACGATTAAATCGTTTGGGTTTTTAGGCTCATTGATGTTTTTTAACGCATGGAGTTGTTTGGCTTTTTGGCTCAGCATTGAAGAGATTTTGCTGATTTTTTCAATATCCATTTTTTCTTTTAAGTAAAGGATTTTTTCATCGTTAGAAGTCCGTATGATGTTGTAGCGTTCTTTAAGCGTGTTAATGGCGTGTGAGACTTTTAAAAACTCGTTCATTTCGCTTATACTGACAATAGCGCTAGTCATGGCCTCTATATCATCAATGGGGTAATTAAAAAGATCATCGTAGGCGTTTTTAATGTCTTTTTCTAAAATCTTAGGATCTGCAAATATATTTTTAATATCATTGGCATCGTCTTGATTAGAGCTGTTTAGATTAAAGGCGTTTAATTCTTTCAAGTAATCATCAGTCGTTTTGTCAAAATTTTCTTCAATGCCTACAAAATCTATAAGGTAGCCAAAAGACATGTTGTTATAGGGGCGATTCACCCTGGCTAGGGCTTGGAGTAAATTGTGTTTGTCTAATTTTCTGTGGATATAAAGGCGTTTGAGATTGGGTAAATCAAAGCCGGTTAAAAGCATGTTAAACACAAAGACTATATCGGTATCTTCATGTTTGAAAGAATGAATCTTTTCTTTGACTTCTGGTTCATCATACAAAATCAAGTCAGATTGGAGTTTGTTTAAAATGCTTAGGTTAGGGTGGTTTTGCAAGACTTCTTCTTGAACTTTATTAAAAAACTCATTAGCTTTTTTAGCTTGCGCGCTTGAAAAACAAACCACCATAGCCTTTAAATTTTTATCATCATTCAATTGCCTGAAATTCAATAAATCTCTAATGATATAAGAGAGCATGGCTTTAATGTATTTTTCATCATTAAAAATAGTCTCTTTTTTGATTTTTATATCTTCAATAGTGATGCTTTCTTGCAAAAGGCGATAGATTTCTTGCAGTTTTTCTTTGTAACTCTTTTCAATGATTTCTAATTTGAGCGTTAGGGTGTGTTTGTCTTTAATGGATTCTATATAAGAATAGGTGTGCAAATAATTGCCAAAAGTGTTTTTAGTGGCTTTATCTTGCGCGTCGTTTTCTAATAGGGGCGTGCCTGTGAGGGCGATTTTAATTGCTGTTTTGTCGCATTCTATCAAATTAGCGTAAAAGCAACCTTTAGGGTCATAGCTCCTGTGGGCTTCATCTATGATAAACACCCTTTGCAAATCGTGGTTATTTTGTATCGCTTCTTGCAATTCCGTTTTAGAAACGATTTCTTTAGGATTGTTGTTAGAAAGATCTTTATTTTCATTATTTTCATGGTCTTTTTCATTAGGGTCTTTGAATCGCTGGATATTCACAACAACGATTTCATCATTCCCTTGAGTGCCATCAAACACGCTAAGGCTTTTTAATTTTTGGCTCAATTCTTCTTTATTTTTTGGCTCATGCACTTCAAGGCCTCTTTTTAAAAACTCGCTTTTAGCTTGTTCTAATAAATCCAGTCTGTCCACAATAAAATAAAATTTAGTTTTTTTATTGAGGGGGTTAAAAAAGTCTTTTATGATTTTGGTTAAATGGTAGGTTAAGGCGGTTTTACCGCTGCCTTGTGTGTGCCAAATGACGCCTTTTAAGGGGTCTTTAGGGTTAGTTTTGTAATGTTTTTGCAATTCTTTTAAAACATTCAAACTCGCAAACATTTGCGCATAACGCCAAATGTGTTTTTTAAAATCTGATTTTTCTTGTAAAAAACTGATGCCGTATTTTAGGATAAAGCAAAGCCTTTTTTGAGAGCAAAACGAAGTTAAAAGGGCGTTTGTGGGGGTGTCTTCAGGGTTTTTTAGGGTGCTGGTGTCTTTGAGGTTAAATTCATTTAAGATCTTTTTTTGAATTTCTTCAAGCGATCTGTGGTTTTGATGGTTTTGATCATTTTGATCATTTTCGGGGGGGGGGGGGTAATATCTAGCTTATTGGCTTCAACAAAGCGTTGGAAAATGGGCGAATAAGAAGCGCCATAAAACGCCCCTTGATTAGGATTTGTGTCATCATAGGGTAAATTATCGCTAAAGAGCCAAATTTGCGTGAGGTTATAAAAAACTTTGTTTTCAGGGTTTTTATAGCGTTGGATATGGCGATCTCTTTCCTCTTTAATGCCTTTTTCGGCGTAAGGCTGTTTAACTTCTATATTCACCAAAGGCAAGCCGTTGATAAAAAGGGTTATATCAGGTCTTAGGGATTTGTAGGGTAATTCAGCCATCATTTCATAACGATTGTTGTTAGGGTTATTAAAGTCTATGATTTGATGCTCGCTTTTGAGCAAGTATTCATAAAAGCTTTTGCCTAAATCATCATAATTCAAGCGTTTTTTCATGCCATTAAGCGTTTCTTGTGCATTTTTATTGGGGTTTAGTTGGTTAAAGGCTTGAGTGAAACTATCGGTTAAAACATTAGTCGTTGCATCCAGTTTAGGCTTATCTTTTTGGGAAATAAAGTTGTAGCCCAACTTGGCTAAATGCATTAAAGCAGGGACTTGAACCCTTGTGATTTCGTTATACGGCATGCATACCCCTTTGATTTAGGCTTGTTATTATAGTGTAAAAATAAAAATCATGGTTGTTTAAGTTGCATTTGCAATAACAAACAAGCTTCTTTAAGGAATTGTTTTAGGGTATTTTGAGAATGGTTAATGAAATGTGTCAGCTCATTTTCTTTGAGATGTAATGAAACGATTAAAACGCTTTGCAAGATGTGCGCGATACTCCCTTCAAATAAAATGCCTATGGTGGGGTTTTTAGCGCTGGTTGTTTGGCACAATATATTCAAATTATCCACCCATTCAAACACTTCTTGTTTGCTTTGGCAGGGCGTGTTTAAAGATTTTAAAAAACTTTCTTTAAAATCAATAAGGTTTTTTTGCAAATTTTTTAAATCTTTGGCATGGTGATTTTGGGGGCTAAACATGGTTTTAATGCGAGTAATAGCTTCTTGTTTGTTGCAATTTTTTAATTGGATTTGAGAGTGATCCATGCTAAAGGCATGCTTGATTTTAGCCCCATAGCTCAGATTATAGACTTTTTTAGGCTTATAATAAATAAGGGCTTCTTCAATCCTTTCTTTAGAGAGTAAAAAGAGCGAGTCGCTAAAAGTTTCATAGCCTTTAACATTACCCTCCACGCTGATTAAAGATGAAAAATCAATTTCTTTTTCATTTTCATAATAGGAATTTTTAGCGTGTTTTTTAAACCCTTTGATATAAGCGCAATCTAAAGCGCACAAATAGATTTCATTGCTCATCAAACTCGCTAAAGCCACCCCAGCATTGCCCACAAAAGGCGCTGCGTATTCCACGCTTAAAGGGCTTATATACGCGCAAGCACTCCCCCCACGCATGAACATCAACGCTTCTTTGGCTAGATTAAAGGCGTTAGGATTGAGCATGTTAGCCCCTATTAAAGGGGTGTCTTTTAGGGGGGCTTTTTCTAAAACCTCTTTAAGATAATCAATGCGCTCCACTTCTATTTGAAAATCCACTTTAACGCCATGCGTTTTTAAAGGCTTTAAAGCGGTTCCGCATGAAAAAATGATGCAATTTTCTTCATTTTCTTTTAAAAAGGGTAAGAGTAAATCCAAACTTGGCCCATTACCCACCACGCAAATAGGGGCGTTAATCTTTTTGGGTTTGGTTTTTAGGGTTTTGTATAGGGGTAAGTTTTTAAGCGTGTTTTTAAACCCTAGCCATTCATCTTCAAAACTCCCCCAACCCCTTAAGGCTTGTTTGTAATAGCTTTGAATGTTTTCTTGCATGTGCAAATTAAAAGCGCTTTTATAGGGCATGATTTCTAGTTTCAAAAAAGAATGCGTAACAGGGCGTTTTAAAAAATCCATTTTCAATTCATTAGGGTTAAAAAACCCTTGAATAAAGAGTTTAGCCCCTTTTATCATCAAATCTTCATAACGCACAAAATAGCAACTGATTTTAAACAGATCTAAATTTTCTTCAAACAAATAAAGCGAATGGAAGCGGTAATGTTGAGCCTGTAAAATAGCCAAAAACAAGCCGTCTAAAACGCCATAAATCATGGTAGGGGGTAAGAATAGCCCTAAAGAGCAAGGCGTGTGAGTTTGATTTAAAAAGTTTGAGATCGCATGCGTGGCTTTAAGGGTTAGGGGGAGTTTGTGGTTGTTTTGAGTTTTTAAATAATGTAAAGAGAGGCGGTTATTGTCTAATGACCATCTGGGGTTATTCAAGGGGTTAGAAGCCATGTTGAAAGCGGTTTCTATCATTTGATTTTTAGGGTAGCTTAAAGCGTTTGTTGGCGTGTGTAAGAGATTGAAATGATTTGTTTCAAAAAGCAATTGGTAATTTTTAAAAGGCGTATTGAGGGCGTTAAACAGATTGGGGTGATAGGATTTGAAAAAAATTAAATTATCCCTAAAACGCTTTGAAATTTCTTTTTCTAAAAAGGGTGCATCAAAAGATTCTAGGGCTTTTAAAAAGGGCATTCAATAGCCTTTTTCATTATACCCCTTATGAGTCTTTTAAATTATTTTCTAAAAGTTGAGAAGCGAGAGCGATTTTTCTCAAAGAGACAAATTCTTGCTCGTTGTAGCGTTTGTTGTCATTCATTTTGTGGTAATAGAGAGCGCTCAAATCCAAGGCTTTTTTCTCTAATACTTGTGCGGTGGTGGTAGTTTGGATTTCAAAAAGATTTTGTGCATCTTCTAAAGACATGGGGATTTCTATTGAATTGAAGCGTTCAAAATTGTCATAAAGCTCGTTAAAATCGTGATTGTCTATCTGCAAAAACGCCCCCACATCTAAAAACAATTCTTTTTCTTTGCTATCTAATATCCCATCAGCATAGGCTAGTAACATCAAAAATTCCACTAATTTTAGGCGTTTGGTGTATTCCCCATGCGTGTGATCAGCGATTTCTTGGCATAAGGATTCAAAATTTTCTTTTTTATCCACAGGCTCATTAAGAAGCTCTTTAGCTAAATTTTGTTGCTCGGTGTTTAAAGATCGCTCTAATTCATTGATAAAAAGCGTTCTTAAGGCGTTATCCAAAGCGTTTTTTTGAATGTCTAAAAACTTTAAAAGTCGCATATACGCGCCAACTTGGGTTTGCTTGAATTTGTCTAGGGGGCTGGATTGCACTAACAAATAGGGGTCATCTTTCAATTCGTATTCTTCGGTTTTGGCCTTAGGGTTTAAGGGGTTTTTCAAATATTCTTTGAGGGTGTTGTAAAAATAAAATAACACAATCGCTGCGACAATTAATAAAATGATTTCCATGTTTTTCCTTTATGAGTATTTTTTCATTTGTTCTTTAAGGTCTTGTTTTTGCTTGCTCTCTCGCTCTTTTTTGGCTTGATAAAGACGCATTTGCTCTTCTTTTTGCTTGTCTTGTAAGATCATTTTCCTTTCATGGTTTTTTTTAAGCCGTTCTATGTATTCTTCTCGTTTTTCTGGGTCTTGGAAACTCACAGGGCGGATAAAAAAGACAAATAAAATTAAGATAAAGATCCCTAAAGCGATCATTTCAGAGCCTTCGCCATTGAAAGCATACCAAAGCCCGCCCATCAAAGAAGCGAGCGCGAGTTTTAAAAAAGCGTTCATTTTAAATGAAAGTAATTTGATGATAATGCTCTTCAAGCCCTAGGGCTTGCTTGTTTTTTTCTCCCATAGCCATTAGCGCGATTTGGGGTAAAAATAAGGTAGGGGTGTTGTCATTATCTCTTTTGTAAATTTTTGAAGCTTTAAGGCTCAAATTTTCAAAAGCGTGAAAAAGCCCTAAAGAATGCGTAATTAAAAAATCCGCCCCTAAATCAATCCCTAAATAGCGTAAATGCGCGCATTGGAATAAGCCGCTTGTTTCATTGGATTCTAAAAGAGGGGCGTAATTTTGAAAGGATTCTAAAAAATTAGGGCTTTTTAAATGGATTTTATTGAAAAAATGATCGCTTTTTTTAATGCGAGAAAATTCAGCCCCTAAAAACGCATCAAAAGGGCTTTTCAATTCCCATGCCAAAAATGCATTAACCCACTCATTAAGATAGACGACCTCAACGCCTTTTTCATAAACGAGCTGGTATTTTTTCAATTTTTCATTGACAGAGTTGATGATTTCAGGGTTGTTGTCTAAAATTTCTTTAGCATGCAAGATATTCAAATACGCATCTTCTTCGCAAAAAATGAGCGAAACGCCATTGGCTTTAGCTAAAGCCAGATTGTACGCACAAGCCGTGAGAAAATCATGCGTGCTGATAATCTTCCCATAATAGCCCCCATCATAACAAAAAGGCAGATCAATGGTTTTTTGCCCCATTTTTTCTAAATAGAGCTTAGTGCTTTTTAAAAGAGGTTGCGCGTTTAAATGCTTCGCATAAGCGTTAAAGAGCGTGCAAGTTTTGGGGGGGTTAGGCGTTTTAGGAGGGTTAGGGTTGTATTGAAAAAGGCTTAAAAGATTTTTAGCAAAATCCTTCCATGGCTTGATTGTGGAATTGGTGAGCATTTCTTGCAATTCATAGATCTCATGGTCAATATTATCATCGTTTTTATAGAGATAACGCGCCACGCTTAAAAAATTCATCACACCGCTTTCAGGCTTAGAAATCATTTCTAACAATCGGTTCCGCTCTGTGGGGTAGCGTTTCATCAGCCATTTAACATACAAGAAAAAGCCATCGCCTAAATACTTGGGGTTGGTTTGGGGGTTGATGAAATTGATTTGAATGAATTTTTCTAATTCTTCTTTTTCGCCTTTCGTGATGTAGGGGACTTGCTTGAAAAAATCTTCATAGTTTTTTAAAACTTCCTTTTCATCAATCGTCAAATCTTTTAAAGCGTATCGTTTGGATAATGGCTCTAGCACCCACTCTTTAGAAAAAAACGCCACCAAATCGCTCACTTTAGCGTCTTCAAACACTGCAATTTGGTTGATCTTAAGCGCGATGTTTTCATTATAGCTCACGCCTTTGAGTTGTTTTAAAAGATCTAAAAGGTATTGATCTTCTTGGTATTCTAAAAAATAGGACTCATAAGCAGGGTTGTAATCTTTTTTGGCTTCAAAACGAAAGACTTTTAAATGCAATTTCAAAACGCTCATCAATTTTTCCTTTAGCTTTTGTGTAAATTTTCTAAAATCGCACGATTTTTGGAGTTAGAAAACAGAGCCTTTTTAGAATCTAACCATTCTTTAGACTCTATTTCGTCTTTCTTTGGCTCTTGAAAGGGTGGTTCTTCTTTTTGAAACACTTCACACGAATCGCAACGATTGAATAAAACGATGTTTTCATTTTTTTCTTTGATGAGGATTTGAATGACGCCAGGAAACTTTACTTGAACCACGCTACCGATATTATTAGGGCCAAACCCAGCTTCAAATTGCACGCTTTGTGTGTCAATCATCAAGCTTTCTAAAGTGTATCCGGCTAAAACAAACAGCACCAAGGGACCGAATTTTTCTTGGATTTCTTCAGGGAGCTTGGGGGAAAAATCAATCGCATCTCTTTCACACAAAAGGTTAAAACTCAAATGGTGTTTAGACAAAAATTGCAAGTATTCCATGCAATGTTTGTTGTTTAAAAGCCTTAATTCTCTTTGCATGCGAGCAGCCTTTCAAATTCTTCTAACAAATGGCGCACCTCTTGCATGCCAATTTCCCAAAATTCTTTGCTATCAATGTCAAAACCAAACATCAACACCAATTCCCTAGGGCTTTTTGACCCTCCTAAACTTAAAAATTCCGTGTAGGTTTTAACAAAACTTTTAGCATCGCTTTTCTTATAAAGCCCATAAAGCGCTAAAGTTAAAAGCTGCCCGTAACTATAAGCGTAGCAATAAAAAGGCGAATGGATAAAATGGGGGATATAGCTCCACCACAAATGGTAGTTTTTAGTGAGTTTCACGCTCTTTTCAAACATTCTTTGGTTTTCTTCAAACCAGATTTTATCAAAATCTTTGGTGTCTAACTCTTCATCAATCTCATGGATTCTTCTTTCAAAATTAGTCATCACCACTTGCCTAAAAAGCGTAGAAAAAATATCTTCTAACTTGCCTGCAAGCATGAAAAGGAGTTCATCTGGTTTTAAATTCTTTTTCAAATGTTCAAAAAGCAGCATTTCAGAAAAGACAGAAGCGGTTTCTGCGGTGGTTAAGGGGGTATCCATGTTTAATACGCCTTGTTTTTTAGACAATTCTTGGTGGATCATATGCCCGAATTCATGAGCGATCGTGAAAGCGTCTCGGCGGTTTCCCGTGTAGTTTAATAGCACATAAGGGTGAGCGCTAGGGACTGCACCATGGCTAAAAGCACCGCCTTGTTTAAACTCTTTAGGGTGTGAATCCACCCACCCCTCTTTGATCGCTTTAGAAGCGATTTTATGAAATTCTGGGCTAAAGGCTTTAAGGGCTTTGAGCACTTCTTCTAAAGCTTGAGAATAAGTCATGGTGATACTTTCAGCGTTTAGGGGGGCGTAGCGGTCGTAATCTTTGAGCTTATGCCCTAAAATTTGCGCTTTTTTGTGGTAGTAACGATGCACTAGAGAAAAATGAGCGTTCACAATCTCTATCATGCTATCCACACTCTCTTGCGAGATCTGGTTGTCAATGTGGCGGAAACTTTCTTTTTTGTCGTATTTTCTCAGTTTGGTCCCAATGAGCAAATCCTTACGCACCATGTTTAAAATATAAGTGAGCAAAGGGCGGGATTTTTCTAACACCTTGCTGAAAGCTTTTTGCGATTTTTTACGGATCTTGCGTTTAGGGTTGTGCAAGAGGGCTAAAACCTCTTCTTCGCTCAAAACTTGATCTTCAAAAGGGATTTTTAAAGAAGAAAAATGCTCATCAAAAAGACGGCTAAACGCGCCCACTCCCACAGGTGAAAGGGCTAGGGCGATCTTCTCTTCATCTAAATTTAGGGTGTGTTTTTTCTTTTCAATAAGATTGTTCAAATAAAAAGCATGATCTTTGCACTTTTTGATGAAAGCGAGCTGTTTTTTAGAGTCCAAATTCTTAAATTCAATTTCAAAGAATAAAAGATGCTGTTGGATATTCGTGCAAGCCATTTCGCATTGCGAATAAAACTTCGCTTCTTTGGAATTTTTAGCAAAGAGTAATTGAGCGTAAGTCATCGCTTTAGAGATTTTTTCTAACAAGTTTTCATAATGTTTAAGCGTGTTGGCAAATCCTGTAGCATCTAAGGTTTTAAGGTTGTTTTGATGAGCGCTCTCAAATTCTTGTGCTTCTGTTTGTAAGGTTTTTAAAAATTCTTCTGCACTTTCTTTGTTTTCAAATAAAGCGCTCAAATCCCATTCTTGCTCTTTCATAAAAGCCCCCTTTGTTAGTATAGTTAATAGGCTTGTATTTTAACATAACACTGACAATACAAGCAAACTTACCATTTGGTTTTTGTGCAATTATTTTTTAACCGGCTCATTTTCTTGGCTCTTTTGGTGCAAAATAAATTGAGCGATGGAATCTAGGTATTTTAAAATAAAAGGGGTTGCTAACATAGAAAAGACAACCATAAGAATGAGGAGTTGGTGGATGTCATTTTGAGCGATATTTAAGATATTTTTTTGGTGCAAAAAACCAAGAATCCCTTTTTTTTCTTGCAAATTAAAGAGTTGGTGAGAGCCTGAATTTAAAAAGATCACAAAAGAAAACTCCCCAATTTGTGCTAAAGAAAGGGCGGTTTTTATGGCAGTTTTAGAGTCTCTAAAAAAACGCAAAAGCGCATAAATAATGAAAGTTTTAAAACCCATCACTAAAATGAGTAAAAAAATGACCACAAAGAACTTCTCTACAAAGAAACTAATGTTAATCTGCATCCCTATCGTAATAAAAAAAAGGGCTAAAAAGAGGTTTTTTAATTGCGCGAATTCTTCTTGAACATTGATTTTATAGCGCGATTTAGAAATCGCCATGCCTACAATGAACGCTCCTAAAGACATAGAAAACCCAAAAAAATGGCTTAGCCCGGCTGCGCTGCAAACAATCACTAAAATCGTGCCTATAAAAATCTCAGGCAAGCGCGTGTCTTTTGCTTGTTCTAAGATGAGATTAGCCCCTTTTTTTCCAGGTAGTAGTAAAAGAACTAAAATAATTCCTGCTGAAATCAGGGTTTTTAGGATAAGGAAACTAACATCAGAATCCTTACTGCCTAGAATCGTCAAAATTAAAAGCATGGGAATGGCTGCAATATCTTGAAAGATTAAAATCCCCACCGCGCTCTTTCCCATAGGCGTGCTAAGCTGTTTGGAATCTTCAAAGAATTTCAGCACAATGGCGGTTGAAGAGAGCGAAAGCCCCATGCCTAAAACAAGGGAAAAAATAGGCGAAAGACCCAGAACAAAATACCCCACTAAAAAAGCGATTAAAACGCATAAAATGACCTGTAAAAGCCCAAAAACCAGCACCTCTTGTTTGATGGATTTGAGTTTGTCAAAATTAAATTCAATGCCTATCATAAACATTAAAAAAACGATACCAAATTCGCCAATATCAGACAACAAATTAAAATCATTGATTTTGAAAAAAGCCGCTAAAACCGTTCCTGTGCAAATGTAACCAATAATGACAGGCATGTCTAATTTCTTTAAAAAGATTCCAAAGCCTACAGCAAGCCACAAACCAGCAATAACAATATAAAGTGTGCTATTTTCCATAAAAACCTTTCCCCGGGTAGAATCTATTTGTCCTAAAGAAATAAAAGTAAAACTATCTTAATAAATTGATCCATTAAATAACACTATTAAATTAAATAATATCTAATCAAACATATAAATAATTATTATTTAAATCTTACTAAACCCACCTTTAAACGCCACCAAACGCAAACATTATATTAGAAAATAAAAATTTAAATATTGAGATTATACTGCACTAAGGCAAACTTTCTATTGATGAAAAAAGATTTTTTTAAAACCCCAACCTTTAAGAGTTGGCTAGGGTTTGATTGGATGAAGAAGAGCGAATGAAAGAATGGATTAGAAAGTGAAAACATAATCCACATACCAAGAATAGTAGCGGATAAGCCCTACATCTTTACTGCCTTGATTAACCATAGGGAATTTCACGCCCGCTTCAAACGCGCTGCGATCCCCAACGCGCATTCTCCCACCTAAATTCCATAAGAACTGGAATCTGGTTTGATTGACATCATAGGGGAACATCCAAGTGTTCCCGGCTAATTGAACGCCACCAATGAGACCTAGCGCGAATTTATCCAAAGGAATGAGATTGACAATCAAATCGCCACCGCCACCATAAGTGAGCAAATTGGTTTTGGTGTGTTCAGTCCCTGAAGTGTTAAACCAATCTAAAAAGCCATACACCCTCGCCCCAAACCATTTATTGGCAAAACCTACAAAACCTAATTTAAAGTTTAAACCATAAAGGTCATTACCATGACGCCAATCAGAGTAATTGCTGTTATAAGGACCATAGCGACCTTGTTGATAACCCGCACCCATAAAAAACCCATTCACTTCGCCAGCCATCGCTAAGCTCGTGCTCAAGCTTAAAATACAAGCAATTTTTTTAATCATAATAAATCCTTCTTGTTGAATTAAAGTTACACCCTAAAATCGGTTATTTTTCTAAAAGATTTAATTTTTTATCCCAACAGCACGAAAAACTCTGTCCTTTAGGGTGCAGTAAGTGTATAGCTGTGCTGTTAGGCTATATTTAAGCTAAAAGATAGCAAAATACCTCTAGTCTTTTTGGGGCAGGAAATGTCCATGCAGACTTTAAAAAACAAAGCCTTTCGTGTTAGTGTCCGTTGGGACGCTTTAGTTAGGAAGCCCTTTGCTTTAGAAAGGGGCGGTTTCACAAAAGATGAAAATTTGAGAGCGAAAATGTTGGTTAAATCATGGATAAGCGGCACACACCCACAAACGATCTCAAACTTTTAAGATACAAATTAGGTATAATCACCAACTTCAATCATTTAATCAAAGGGAGTTTGATGAAAAATACTTTCAAAGCGTTTATCTTTTTAACCGTATTTTTCTCAAACGCTCTATTGGCACAGGATTTAAAAATCGCTGCCGCTGCCAATCTTACGCGTGCTTTAAAAGCCCTTGTTAAAGAATTTCAAAAAGAACACCCCAAAGACGCTATTAGCATTAGCTTTAATTCTTCAGGCAAACTCTACGCTCAAATCACCCAAAACGCCCCTTTTGATTTATTCATTTCAGCAGATGTTGCCAGACCTAAAAAGCTTTATGAAGAAAAAATAACCCCCTTTAAAGAAGAAGTTTATGCTAAAGGCGTGTTGGTTTTATGGAGTGAAAATCTAAAAATGGATTCTTTAGAGATCCTTAAAGACCCTAAAATTAAGCGTATCGCTATGGCTAATCCTAAATTAGCCCCTTATGGAAAAGCCAGCATGGAAGTCTTAGATCGTTTAAAACTCACTTCTAGCCTTAAATCTAAAATCATTTATGGCGCTTCTGTTTCTCAAGCCCATCAATTTGTCGCTACTAAAAACGCTCAAATAGGCTTTGGAGCGTTATCCTTGATGGATAAAAAAGATAAAAACCTTTCTTATTTCATCATTGATAAAACCCTTTATCACCCCATTGAGCAAGCCTTGATCATCACTAAAAATGGGGCTAATAACCCTTTAGCCAAAGTTTTTAAAGATTTTTTATTCAGCCCTAAAGCCAGAGCTATCTTTAAAGAATACGGCTATATCGTGGATTAAAGTGCAAAAAAGAAAGACAAACAATGGATAGTGAGTTTTTGATCACCATGCGTTTGAGCTTTTCTTTAGCTTTCATTACCACTCTTATTTTACTCCCTATAGGGATTTTTTTAGGCTATTTTTTGAGCCTTAAACGCAATCTTTTAACGAGCTTCACAGAAACGCTTGTGTATATGCCTTTAGTTTTACCCCCAAGCGTGCTAGGGTTTTATCTTCTTTTAATTTTTTCGCCTTCTTCTTTTTTGGGAGCGTTTTTACAAGATGTTTTCAGCGTGAAACTTGTTTTTAGCTTTCAAGGGCTTGTTTTAGGGAGTGTGATCTTTTCCTTACCTTTTATGGTAAGCCCTATTAAAAGCGCGCTGATTGCCTTGCCTGCTTCTTTAAAAGAAGCCAGTTATAGCTTGGGTAAAGGGGAATATTACACTCTTTTTTTTGTCCTACTCCCTAACATTAAACCCAGTCTGTTAATGGCCATCATTACAACCTTTACGCACACTATAGGCGAATTTGGCGTGGTGATGATGCTTGGGGGCGATATACTAGGCGAAACACGAGTGGCTAGCATTGCGATTTTTAATGAAACGGAAGCGCTCAATTATCCTAAAGCCCATCAATACGCCTTAACGCTCACGCTCATCAGTTTTAGCCTCTTATTTGTTACCCTATTTTTGAATAAAAAACAAAGCTCGTTTTTATGATAAAAGCGCGGTTTAAAAAACGCCTTTTAGGATCTAGGGGCGCGTTTGATCTGGATATAGACTTAGAAATCAAAGGACCAGAAATTGCCGCTTTATTAGGAGAATCTGGAGCGGGTAAAAGCACGATTTTACGCATTTTAGCAGGGCTTGAAGCAGTGAGCAATGGCTATATTGAAGTCAATCATTCGGTATGGCTAGACACTCAAAAAAAGATTTTTTTAAAACCACAACAACGAAAAATCGGCTTTGTGTTTCAAGATTACGCCCTATTCCCGCATTTGAATGTGTATCAAAACATCGCCTTTGCTTATCCTAAAGATACAAATAAAATCCATGAAGTGTTGCACTTAATGCGTTTAGAAAATCTAAGCCAGCAAAAAATTTCCCAACTCTCTGGCGGGCAAGCCCAACGAGTCGCTTTAGCAAGGGCTTTAATCGCAGCTAAGAATTTATTGCTTTTAGATGAGCCTTTAAACGCCTTAGATAACGCCTTAAAAAACGAAGTGCAAGAAGGTTTGCTTGATTTTATCAAGCGTGAAAATTTAAGCGTGTTATTGGTCAGTCATGATTTAAACGAAATAACCAAACTCGCGCAAACTTTTCTTTTTTTAAACAACGGCGTTATTGATCCTAATCAAGAAAGTCTGCCTTTTTCAAACCGCTTATGGATAAAACCTCTCTTTGAAGATAGAAATTATTGTCATTATGAGGTTGTTCCTCAAACGATCACTTTGCCAAAAGACTGCCTAAACCCAACTTTTAAGCTTGATTTTAATCAAAACAAAAAATTTTAGATAAAATCTTTTTTAATGTTCTCTTAAAACCCTCTTATTTTTCAAAAAAACAAACTCCATGCACCCGTTTTAGCATTAAAAGTAACGCTAGAGTTTTAGGGGGTTACTTTATGATAACCGCTTGAATTTTCTAATTAAAAGACTTTGTTCTCATTAAAATACGGGTAACTTAACGCTAAAAGTTGTCGCTCAATTCAAATCAAACTTTTTATGATTGACGCTTAATGAAAAGAGAATTAATCTTTTAGCCTTTCAAAAACTTCTCTATCCTTTTAACGCTCTCTGTTTGGCCTAAAATAAAAAGCGCTTCTTTAAGGCCTATCCCGCCCCCTTTACCCAAAAGGGCTAATCTTAAGGGCTGCATAAAACTACTCGCTTTAATCTTTTCTTCTTCAATAATCTTGTGAATAGCGTTTTCTAAAGCGTTTTCATCATTGAAATCAGCTTGATTCAATTCTAGTTTGAATTTTTCTAACAAGGGCGTAACGAGCACTTGATCAAGTTTTTTCAAAACCTTTTCTTCATACTCCATAGGGGCGATTAAAACCTCATCTATTTTAAGGGCTAATTCTTTTAAGGTTTGAGATCTTTCTTTGAGAGCGTCCAACAAGCGATCCAATTGAGTGGGGTTTAAATGCGAAAGATCGCTAAAATTAAAAGGTTTTAAAAGTTTTAACAATTCTTGCGCGCTTTGGGTTTTCAAATAATGGGCGTTGAGCCAATTGAGCTTGTGCCAGCTAAAGCAACTGGGCGAAGAATTTAAATCTTTAGGGTCAAACAACTCCAATAATTCTTGCATGCTAAAAATCTCTTTATCCTTATAGCTCCACCCCAAACGCGCTAAAAAATTGATTAAAGCCTCTTTGAGATAGCCCATTTCTTGATAATCCATCACATTAGTGGCCCCATGGCGTTTGCTTAATTTTTGCCCTTCTTCATTTAAAATCATTGGCACATGGAAAAAATTAGGGATTTTAAAATTTAAAGCCTTATAAAGCGCGATTTGTTTAGGGGTGTTAGAAAGGTGATCATCGCCTCTAATCACATCAGTAATCCCCATTAAAGCGTCATCAATGGTAACCACAAAGTTATAAGTGGGCGTGCCATCACTTCGTGCGATGATAAAATCGTCCAGTTCGCTAGTATTCACCCTTACTTCGCCCTTAACCCTATCATTAAAACAGATAATCTCATTTTGCGGGATTTTAATCCTTACGACAGGCTCTATGCCTTTAGGGGGCGTGCCTTTAAAATCACGATAACGATTATCATAGCGTGGGGTTTCTTTCCTAGCTTTTTGCTCTTCTCTTAGAGCGTCCAACTCATCTTTACTCATATAGCAATAATAGGCTTTGTCTTCATCTAAGAGTTTTTGGATATATTCTTTATAGATTTCAAAGCGTTTGGATTGGTAGAGAATCTCTCCATCGTATTCTAACCCTACCCATTTGAAAGCCTCTATAATGGCGTTAGCCGCTTCTATGGAGTTGCGACTCAAATCCGTGTCTTCAATGCGTAGAAAAAATTTCCCTTGATTAGCTCGTGCAAAAAGATAATTAAAAATGGCTGTTCTTAAGCCCCCTATGTGGAGGTAGCCAGTGGGCGATGGAGCGAAGCGCGTAACAATCAAACTCATTATTCTAACCTTAATCATAAAATGCTCTTATTGTATTCAAAAATGGCTTAAAAATTGTTTCACCCGCTTTTCTATTGAAATTAGTGTATGATTGAGATTATTTTTAATTAGGATAACCATGCAAAAAATCGTATTCTCTTCGGGCAAATGCCTTCAAACGCTCTTACTATTGAAGAAATCGCTCGCTTAATCAATGTTTCTCATAGCAGCGTGCATAACTGGATCAAAACCAATCTTTTAGAAAAACTAGAGATTGATCGTAAAATTTATGTCAAAACAAGCTCTTTTTTAGATTTTTGTCATAATCATTTAGGAAAAAATAAGCTTAACAAATACGCTAACAAATCCTTAAAAGGCACGCATAACCACCAAGAATTGATTTTAAAATACCTAGAAATATTAGAAAATAGCTCTGATTTGGAAAATTTGGGTTCTTATTATGAAGAAGAGCTTTCTAATACCACCAGAAATTTAGAAGGCATTTACTACACTCCTAATAAGATCATAGAGCAACTATTCACTCTCCCTAAAGATTTTGATACCTCTCAAGCGGCTTTTTGCGATCCGGCTGTGGGGAGCGGGAATTTCGTCATGCATGCTTTAAAACTGGGTTTTAAGGTTGAAAATATCTATGGCTATGATACAGACGCTTTTGCTGTCGCTTTGACTAAAAAGCGCATTAAAGAGCGTTATGATTTAGATTGCCCTAATATTGTGCAAAAAGATTTTTTGAGTTTGAAACACACCCCACAATTTGATTGCATTTTCACTAACCCGCCATGGGGTAAGAAATACCATCAAAACCAAAAAGAAAATTTCAAACAGCGTTTTAACCTTTCTCAAAGCCTGGATAGCGCGTCGCTCTTTTTTATGGCGAGTTTGGATTGTTTGAAAGAAAACGCTCATTTAGGGCTATTATTACCGGAAAGTTGTTTGAATATTGATGTGTTTAAAAAAATGCGAGAAATGGCTCTAAAGTTTCAAATTAGAAGCCTGATTGATTTTAACAAACCCTTTAAATCTCTAATGACTAAAGCTGTGGGTTTAGCGCTTAAAAAAACCCCTAATAAAAATCAAAAAATCTCATGCGTTTATCAAAATAAATCATTCAAACGCTCGCCCTCTTCTTTTTTAAACAACCCTAAAAAGATTTTTAATATCCATTGCTCTAGCAAAGAAAATAAGATTTTAGACCACCTTTTTTCCATTCCCTATATCACCTTAAAAAATAACGCTCATTTTGCTTTAGGGATTGTTACGGGCAACAATAAAGAAAGATTGCACTCCAAACAAGAAAAAAATACCATTCCTATTTTTAGAGGTTCAGATATTTTAAAAGACAGATTAAAAGCCCCTAGCCAATTCATTGACGCTGATTTAAAAAATTGCCAGCAAGTCGCTCCCTTAAGTCTTTATCAAGCTAAAGAAAAAATCGTGTATAAATTCATTTCTTCAAAGCTTGTCTGTTTTTATGACAACAAGCAACGCCTTTTTTTAAACAGCACAAACATGTTTGTTTTAAAAGAAAATTTCCCTATCAATGCCCATGCGTTAAAAGAATTATTAAACAGCGATTTAATGCAATTTATTTTTGAATCGCTTTTTAAAACGCATAAAATTTTAAGAAAAGATTTAGAATGCTTGCCCTTATTTGCACAATTTATTAACGATAATTTTGATGAAAAATTTTATTTAAAAAATTTAGGGATAGAAAAAAAAGACTCTAAACATTTCACCATCAGGAAAAACCATGCACATCGCTTGTCTTTTGGCGTTAGGGGATAATCTCATCACGCTTAGCCTTTTAAAAGAAATCGCTTTCAAACAGCAACAACCCCTTAAAATTCTAGGCACTCATTTGACTTTAAAAATCGCCAAACTTTTAGAATGCGAAAAATATTTTGAAATCATTCCTGTTTTTGAAAATGTCCCTGCTTTTTATGATCTTAAAAAACAAGGCGTTTTTTGGGCGATGAAGGATTTTTTATGGTTGTTAAAAGCGCTTAAAAAGCACCAAATCAAGCGTTTGGTTTTAGAAAAACAAGATTTTAGAAGCGCTCTTTTATCCCAATTTGTTTCCATAACCACTCCAAATAAAGAAATTAAAAATGTTTATCAAAACCGCCAGGAGTTGTTTTCACAAATTTATGGGCATGTTTTTGATAACTCTTCATATTTGATGAGCTTAAAAAACCCCCAAAAAATTTTAATCAACCCTTTCACAAGAGAAAATGATAGAAATATTTCTTTAGAGCATTTGCAAATCATCTTAAAACTTTTAAAACCCTTTTCTGTTACGCTTTTAGATTTTGAAGAACGATACGCTTTTTTAAAAGATGAAGTCGCTCGCTATTGCACTAAAACCAGTTTAGAGGAGGTTAAAAACCTCATTTTAGAAAGCGATTTGTATATAGGGGGGGATTCGTTTTTGATCCATTTAGCTTACTATTTAAAGAAAAATTATTTTATCTTTTTTTATAGGGATAATGACGATTTCATGCCGCCTAATTGCAAGAGTGAAAATTTTTTAAAAGCCCATAAAAGCCCTTTTATAGAACAGGATTTAGCCAAAAAATTCCGCCATTTGGGGCTATTATAATATTGTGTTATACTTCTAAAATCAATTTTGCTTGTTAGGACATTTATGAAAAATATTAGAAATATCGCTGTAATCGCGCATGTTGATCATGGAAAAACCACTTTAGTAGATGGCTTGCTTTCTCAATCTGGCACATTTAGTGAGAGGGAAAAAGTGGATGAAAGGGTGATGGATAGCAATGACTTAGAAAGAGAAAGAGGTATTACTATTCTTTCTAAAAACACCGCTATTTATTATAAAGACACTAAAATCAATATCATTGACACTCCTGGGCATGCTGATTTTGGGGGCGAAGTGGAGCGCGTTTTAAAAATGGTGGATGGGGTGTTGCTTTTAGTGGACGCTCAAGAAGGGGTCATGCCTCAAACTAAATTCGTGGTTAAAAAGGCTTTGAGTTTTGGAATTTGCCCTATTGTTGTGGTGAATAAAATTGACAAGCCTGCCGCTGAACCAGATAGAGTGGTGGATGAAGTTTTTGACTTGTTTGTAGCGATGGGGGCTAGCGATAAACAATTGGATTTTCCTGTAGTGTATGCTGCTGCTAGAGATGGCTATGCAATGAAAAGTTTGGATGATGAAAAGAAAAATTTAGAGCCTTTGTTTGAAACGATTTTAGAGCATGTGCCAAGCCCTAGCGGGAGCGTGGATGAGCCTTTGCAAATGCAAATTTTTACGCTTGATTATGATAATTATGTGGGGAAAATCGGTATCGCTAGGGTGTTTAATGGCTCGGTTAAAAAGAATGAAAGCGTGCTGTTGATGAAAAGCGATGGGAGTAAAGAAAATGGCCGTATCACTAAGCTCATAGGTTTTTTAGGGCTGGCTAGGACTGAGATTGAAAACGCTTATGCGGGCGATATTGTAGCGATCGCTGGGTTTAATGCAATGGATGTGGGCGATAGCGTCGTTGATCCCAATAACCCCATGCCTTTAGATCCCATGCATTTAGAAGAGCCAACGATGAGCGTGTATTTTGCTGTCAATGATTCGCCTTTAGCCGGTTTGGAAGGCAAGCATGTTACTGCCAATAAATTAAAAGACAGGCTCTTGAAAGAAATGCAAACCAATATCGCTATGAAATGCGAAGAAATGGGCGAAGGCAAGTTTAAAGTGAGCGGGCGTGGGGAATTGCAAATCACTATCTTAGCCGAAAATTTACGCCGTGAAGGGTTTGAATTTAGCATTTCACGCCCTGAAGTCATCATTAAAGAAGAAAATGGCGTTAAATGCGAGCCTTTTGAGCATTTAGTGATTGACACGCCTCAAGATTTTAGTGGGGCTATCATTGAGAGATTGGGCAAAAGAAAAGCCGAGATGAAAGCGATGAATCCCATGAGCGATGGCTATACAAGGTTGGAATTTGAAATTCCTGCAAGGGGGCTTATTGGTTATAGGAGCGAGTTTTTGACGGACACTAAAGGCGAAGGCGTGATGAATCATAGCTTTTTGGAATTCCGCCCTTTTAGCGGGAGCGTGGAATCGCGCAAAAATGGGGCTTTAATTAGCATGGAAAATGGCGAAGCGACCGCTTTTTCCCTTTTTAATATCCAAGAAAGAGGCGTGCTTTTTATCAACCCCCAAACTAAGGTTTATGTGGGCATGGTTATTGGCGAACACAGCCGGGATAATGATTTAGATGTCAATCCCATCAAATCCAAACATTTAACCAACATGAGAGCGAGCGGGAGCGATGATGCAATCAAACTCACCCCGCCTAGGACTATGGTGCTAGAAAGAGCGTTAGAATGGATTGAAGAAGATGAGATTTTAGAAGTTACGCCTTTGAATTTAAGGATTAGGAAAAAGATTTTAGACCCCAACATGAGGAAAAGGGCGAAAAAATAAATAGAATTTTTTGGAATGCATGCGGATTTATTCAACCAAAACGCTAGTAAAAAAGATGTTTTTTTGTACAATTTACGCTCTAGTAATGGGCGTTACAAACGCTACATAAAAGCCCCTTTAAGATATGGTGGGGGCAAGTCTTTAGCTGTAGGGTTAATAGTTGAATATATACCTAATAATGTGCGTAGGATCATTAGCCCTTTTATAGGTGGAGGAAGCGTAGAAATTGCATGCACAGCAGAATTAGGTTTAGAAGTATTAGGCTTTGATATTTTTGATATTTTAGTGAATTTTTATCAAGTGTTGCTCAAAGACAAACAAGTTCTTTATGATAATTTGCTCTCTTTAGAACCTACGCAAGAAACTTACAACACTATCAAACAAGAGTTAAAAGCCCATTATAAAAAAGAATGCGTTTTAGACCCTTTAATTTTGGCTAGAGATTATTACTTTAACTTTAATTTAAGCTATGGGCCGGGATTTTTAGGGTGGATGAGTAAAATTTATACTGATAAACAACGCTATCTAAACGCCCTTTTAAAGATTAAAGATTTTAACGCCCCTAGTTTAAAGGTAGAATGTTCTAGTTTTGAAGAAGTTTTGCTCGCTTATCCTAATGATTTTTTCTATCTTGACCCTCCTTATGTGTTAGAAAATTCTAAAATGTTTAAGGGGATTTATCCTATGCGTAATTTTCCTATCCACCACAATGGTTTTAAACATGAAGTATTAGCTCACATGTTAAAAAGGCATAAAGGACCATTTATTTTAAGCTATAATGACTGCGAATTCGTAAGGAATGCTTATAAGGATTTTAAAATTTTAGAGCCATCTTGGCAATACACTATGGGACAAGGCGAAACCAGAATGGGTAAAAATCGTTTAGAAAGAGGCGACAATAATCATGTTAAACAATCTCATGAATTATTGATTATCAAGGAGTAAAAATGCATATCAGTGAAGTCAAAACTGCCTTTAAAATCGCTGATGTAGAATATGTAAAAGACAGCACAAAGTTAAATTTCAACTATCTTAAAGATTTAAAAGATGAGAACAATCAATCTTTGCCTAAAAGTATTTTAACGCAAAATGTGGCTAGAGTGTATTTAATTGTAGTGGATGGTGAAATTAAAAAAATCGGTGGCTCTCAAGCGGATGGAGGGATTAAAAGCACGCTCAATATTTATAGAGATGGAGGAGTCAAAGGGAGACCTAGCATCAGAAGTTTTGGCGTGTGGTATTTTCTTTATCATACGATACTCACAGGGGCTAAAATAGAATTTTATATGATTTATCAGCCTAATTTTGAAACTCAAGTGAAAGGCTTGTTTGGTTTTCATGCAATCAAAGACGCGAGTATCAGCTATAAACTTTTAGAGCAAGCTTGCCTGACGGATTATAGAAACAGTAGTGATGACGCATTACCTGAATGGAATGTGCAAGAACAGGGCAAAGATTGGCCAAATGACATTAAAGATGAGCATGCCTATATCACTCAAGAAGCTCAAAATATAGAAAAAGTCGTCCATAGAAAAGCGATTGACAAACCTGGCGGAAACTTAAAAGATTAGGGCAATAGTTTTAACCTAATCTCCAATTAAGCTATTTTAAAAAATTAAATAAAGATTTCTATAATTGGAGAGATTATTCATGCGCTCTCTAGCTTTTAGAAAGAGCGTTGGAATGGATTGAAGAAGATGAGATTTTAGAAGTTACGCCTTTGAATTTAAGGATTAGGAAAAAGATTTTAGACCCCAACATGAGGAAAAGGGCGAAAAAATAGCCAACTTCAAACGCATTTTTGAAAAAAATATGATTGGGGGGTTAAGGCATCGCAAAATACCCCCTATTTTGTGGGTTTTGTGTAAAACGATAAAATGCGATGGCAAAATGCGATGATCGGATAGAGTTTTAAACTCATTTAAGTCATGCTTAACAATAAAAAAGATAAGATGAATCACTTTTTGAACGCTAATTAAAATTTCATTTACTGCTTATTATCTAAAAAATGCCGTTAAGATGTAAAGTAGCTGTATCAATTTTATCAACCTTAGTTTCAAAATGAAAAATTTAAAATAGGCGATAGCCTTAGTGAAAGGATAATTAATAAAACATTTAAGCAAAAAAGAGATAAAAACCTTAGGGTTATCTTCACTTGGTGGGACTTTGGAATTTTATGATTTTATTATCTTTGTATTTTTTACAAGTATCATTGCCAAACACTTTTTCCCGAACACGCTTAGCCCTATTTGGTCTGAAATTAACACTTATGGTATCTTTGCTGCAGGTTATCTAGCGCGCCCGCTTGGTGGCATAGTGATGGCCCACTTTGGGGATAGATTTGGTCGTAAAAACATGTTCATGCTCTCTATTTTATTGATGGTAATCCCAACCTTTATGCTAGCTTTGATGCCAACTTTTGATCATTTTGTAAGTTTTGGCATTAATAGTATGGGACTTGCCCCTGAAAACGCCCATTATCTTGGTTACATAGCCCCTATTTTTTTAGTGTTTGTTAGAGTTTGTCAAGGCGTTGCTGTGGGTGGCGAATTGCCTGGCGCTTGGGTTTTTGTCCAAGAACATGCTCCGCAAGGGCAAAAAAACACTTTTGTAGGGTTTTTAACGGCTTCTGTAGTTTCTGGGATTTTGCTTGGGAGTCTAGTTTATATCGGGATTTATATGGTTTTTGACAAGGCTGTTGTTGAAGATTGGGCTTGGAGGGTTGCTTTTGGGCTTGGAGGGATTTTTGGTATCATTTCTGTTTATTTGAGACGCTTTTTAGAAGAGACTCCTGTTTTTCAGCAAATGAAGCAAGATAATGCCTTGGTTAAATTCCCGCTTAAAGAGGTGTTTAAAGACTCTCTTTTTGGTATATTGGTATCCATGCTTATCACTTGGGTTTTAACTGCTTGTATTTTGATTTTTATCCTTTTTGTTCCCAATTTTACCCTTATGCATCCCAATTTTAATTTCACTCCTTTTGAAAAAACCTATTTTCAAATTTTAGGGCTTGTTAGTATTGTAAGTTCTATTATTTTAACAGGGTTTTTAGCCGATAAAATCAAACCACACAAAGTTTGTATGGTTTTTAGTGTGGCCTTTGGCTTTTTTGGTTTTTTATTCTTTAAAGAATTTTATTCTAATGCGCCAAGTTTAGTCAATACCATAGTTCTATACTTTTTGGCTTGCTTTTGCGCTGGTATTATGAATTTTTGTCCCATTTTTATGAGCGATGTGTTTAGCGCTAGAATCCGTTTTAGTGGGATTTCCTTTGCTTATAACATAGCCTATGCTATAACCGCTGGCTTTACCCCTCAACTTTCAAGCTGGCTAAACGCAAAAGCTATAGCAGCACCTGAAAGTTTGCAAAGTTATGGTTTGAGCTTTTATATTTTTGTGGTCGCTTTAATTGCCTTTATCACATCGCTTTTAATGGCGCCAATTTACAACCAATCTAGTAATACCCAACACGAAGTGTCGCCCATAGCATGAAAGAAGCGCAAACTTTTGAGCAATTCAATCAAAAATTAGCCGATTTTTATGCAGACCGTATTTATCCAAAATCTAAGTTTAAAATAGGTAACTTGTATAAAGTAGCAGATATTTTTTGTGGTGCTGGAGGGTTGAGCTATGGCTTTTCTATGCACCCTTATTTTGAATTGATATGGGCTAATGATATAGACAAGGACGCTATTTTAAGCTATCAAGCCAATCATAAAGAGACACAAACCATCTTATGCGATATTGCACAACTTGATTGCCATAATTTACCGCGCATTCCAATTGATATTCTACTAGGCGGACCGCCATGCCAGAGCTACTCCACGCTTGGCAAAAGAAAAATGGATGAAAAAGCGAATCTGTTTAAAGAATATTTGCGGCTCTTAGATTTAGTGAAACCAAAAATATTTGTTTTTGAAAATGTGGTGGGTTTGATGTCTATGCAAAAAGGGCAATTATTCAAACAAATTTGTAACGCTTTTAAAGAGAGAGGTTATATTTTAGAGCATGCCATTTTAAACGCCCTAGATTATGGTGTGCCTCAAATGAGAGAGCGAGTGATTTTAGTAGGTGCACTTAAAAGTTTTAAACAAAAATTCCACTTCCCTAAACCCACAAAAATGCATTTTTCTCTAAAAGACGCTTTAGGGGATTTACCACCCATTCAAAGCGGTGAAAATGGCGATGCTTTGGGTTATCTTAAAAATGCGGATAATGTTTTTTTAGAATTTGTGCGGAATTCTAAAGAATTAAGCGAGCATAGCAGTCCTAAAAACAATGAAAAACTGATAGAAATTATGCAAACGCTAAAAGACGGGCAGAGTAAAGACGATTTGCCAGAAAGTTTACGCCCCAAAAGCGGCTATATTAATACCTACGCTAAAATGTGGTGGGAAAAACCAGCCCCCACTATTACAAGAAATTTTTCTACCCCAAGCAGTTCTAGGTGTATCCATCCAAGAGACTCTAGAGCGTTAAGTATTAGAGAGGGGGCAAGATTGCAAAGCTTTCCTGATAATTATAAATTCTGTGGGAGTGCTAGCGCTAAAAGATTGCAAATCGGTAATGCCGTGCCGCCTTTATTGAGTGCAGCACTCGCTCATGCTGTCTTTGATTTTTTAAGGGGTAAAAATGTTTGATAATAACGATTTTAAAGGTTATAGAAATTGTTTGGGTTTTCATTCTCAAAACGCTTTTAAGGAATTTTTAGGCGCTAAAGACATACAGCCTTGCATTGATTTCAATTATTTAAACGCTCTCAAAAAAAGGCTCATTGAAATTTTTAGTGCTATAAATAATATTTATTGTTTTAAATATAGTGAGCATGAATTAGAATATTTTTTTAAAAACTCTATAGAACGAGTGTTTTCAAAGATAGTGGATACTCATATTATCCATAAGCTAACCAATCAGGGCAGAAGACCTGAAGAGGTTTGTTTTTCTTGGATGCGTGGGTTTTTGGTAGCGGAGTTTTTTAAGGATTTTATCGCTTATCTTTTTAACACGCAAAAAGAAACCATCAAATTTTTTGGTGGTGATAATTTTGAGAGTATAGAAAGCTTTAAAAGAAGTCCTAAGGCCGACTTTTTGTTAAATAATCATTTATTGCTAGAAGTTCAAAGCGGGTTTCAAGGGATTAATGATATTAAGCAGCATAAAGTTTTAGAGGCTCAAAGGCGTTTAGAAATAGATAAAATTCCTACTATTGTGGTGCATTTTGACTTGTTTAACGGGCAAGTGGCATGCGTAGAAATTTCTAAAATTAAAGAAAATGATTTGAATTGGATAACCCGCCAACAAATGGAAGGGCAGAGCGTTTTTAATATTTCACAAGACTTTTTTAATTACAAAATTACAGAAAAGCCTAATAGGGCGTTTGATAAAAATCAATAATAGACAAAAACCATTTTATGCGATATTGCACAACTTGATTGTTACAACTTATGATGCACTTCAATTGGCATTACTCTATAGCACATGCCATTTTAAACGCCCTAGATTATGGTGTGCCTCAAATGAGAGAGCGAGTGATTTTAGTAGGTGCGCTTAAAAGTTTTAAACAAAAATTCCACTTCCCTAAACCCACAAAAATGCATTTTTCAATCAACTCATATTTTAGCTTTTTATTGCCTTTTGCTAAAAGTGATCCCATAAACTTCATTCCTAATGTGAAACAAGGGATCAATAGGGGCTTCTACGCCTTTAGGGAGATCGGCTGGGAAATACACATCTTTATTGCAGCCCATCCCTTCGTATTCTTTAACTTTTAGTGTCCCTACTAATAATTCCTTGTGTTTGCCCTTCCAAAGCGCGGTCGTGTCGTTAGTAGCGTCATTTTTATTTGCAAGCACCAGATACATTTTATATTCTATGGGTTTAGTTTTAAGGTGTTGTTGGAATGCAGAGAGCAAATAATTTGAATCTTTTTGCTTTAATTCTTGGGGGCTAAGGTATTTGATGCCATCGGTTGGCACAAATTTCCACCTCGCAGACAATAATTCCCCTTTTTTGTCTTTAAACCTGAACGCATGGACGCTATAATAAGGCGTGTTAGCCACGCTTGAGCTAATCCCTATGGTTTTTGTGTAGGCGGCAAAATTTTTATAAGAGGGGACTTCTTCATAAAGCTTTTTGATTTTTGCTTCATCTACTTTGCCGTTTTGCGGAATTCTCATCGCAAAAAATTGAGCGAATTCTTCAGGGTTTTTGGCGAAATTGATTTCTGTATTGAGCATCACCATTGTCCAGCTAGCGTTTTGATTTTCTAATTTTAACGCCATTCCCCTGACTTTGCTTTTATCGTCCATTGCCACGCCCCCTAAAGAATACCTTATAGATGCAGAAATTTCTTTTTCATCAAGCAAAGGCACATCTAAATCGTTTTTTATGGCTTGATTAGGGAGAAACACCCCTTTAGCGCAAAACCCTTTAGCATGGTTGATTTTCATTTTTGGCTCTTTGGCGTTGAGCTTGTAGAAAATATCAGCGATCTCTTCAGCGCTCACTTCATGGGCTTTTAAAAAACCCAAACTAAAAATTAAACCTAAACTCAAACCAATTTTTTTCATTTTTGATCCTTATCATTATTTTTTATATAAAAACAACGCTTTTTATTGTATCAATAAATTCAGTTTTAAAAAAGCCTTTTCTTTTAACATGCCTTATTAACTCTTTTGTTTTAAAAATGGTTGCACTACCAACATGCTATTAATTATCAAGGCTCTGTGATAGTTCAGTTTTAAAGCAGCTATAAAAATAGAAGCTCTTAACTGGCAAACTGGCGTTTGAAATTTTAAATTTTGCAAATTTTAAGAAAAACTAGCTTGATTTTAAACTAATTCTATATTCTTTTATGCTACAATTATTTCTACAGAGTAATTTATCTATTCTCAGGTAAAGTAAGGAAGAGGAATGAAATTAAAGAAACGAAAAGTTGCGGCTACATTGCTAAAGCGTTTTACCTTGCCACTATTGTTCACGACGGGGTCATTAGGGGCGGTTACTTATGAAGTGCATGGGGACTTTATTAACTTCTCCAAGGTGGGCTTTAACCACTCGCCTATTAACCCTGTTAAAGGTATCTATCCTACAGAAACTTTTGTTAACCTTACGGGTAAGCTAGAGGGGTCTATACATTTAGGTAGGGGATGGACCGTGAATTTAGGCGGTGTTTTGGGCGGACAAGTTTATGATAGCACTAGGTATGATAGGTGGGCAAAGGATTTTACTCCCCCAAGCTATTGGGATAAAACTTCTTGTGGCACTGATTCTATGAGCCTTTGTATGAATGCGACTAAAATGTGGGAGCAATCAGGACCAGGTGGCGTCATTAACCCTAGAGGTATTGGTTGGGAGTATATGGGTGAGTGGAACGGCTTGTTCCCTAACTACTATCCGGCTAACGCCTACTTGCCTGGGGGTTCAAGGCGTTATGAAGTTTATAAAGCGAATCTTACCTATGATAGCGACAGAGTCCATATGGTAATGGGGCGCTTTGATGTTACCGAGCAGGAGCAAATGGATTGGGTGTATCAATTGTTCCAAGGTTTTTATGGGACTTTCAAGCTCACTAACAAGATGAAATTCTTGCTCTTTAGCTCTTGGGGTCGTGGTATCGCTGACGGTCAGTGGTTGTTCCCCATCTATCGTGAAAAACCTTGGGGTATTCATAAAGCGGGTATTATTTATCGCCCTACTAAGAATTTAATGATCCACCCTTATGTGTATCTTATTCCAGAGGTAGGTACATTGCCCGGCGTTAAAGTAGAATATGATACCAATCCTGAATTTAGAGGGATAGGCATTAGAAACAGGACGGCTTTCTATGCATTGTATGACTATCGTTGGAATAACGCCGAATACGGTCGTTACGCACCCGCTCGTTATAACACTTGGGATCCGTTCTTAGATAATGGTAAGTGGCGTGGCTTGCAAGGTCCTGGCGGTGCGACACTCTTTTTACGCCACCACATAGACATTAACAACTACTTTGTGGTTGGTGGTGCTTATCTCAACATTGGTAACCCTAACATGAACTTAGGTACTTGGGGTAACATCATCGCTGTAGATGGTATCGAACAATGGGTTGGCAGTATCTACAGCTTAGGGTTTGCGGGGATTGACAACATTACCGATGCTGATGCGTTCACCGAATATGTTAAAGGTGGAGGTAAGCATGGTAAGTTTAGCTGGAGCGTCTATCAACGCTTCACCACCGCACCAAGGGCTTTGGAATATGGTATTGGTATGTATCTAGACTATCAGTTCAGTAAGCATGTTAAAGCGGGTCTCAAACTCGTGTGGTTAGAGTTCCAAATTCGTGCGGGTTACAACCCTGGAACTGGTTTCCTTGGGCCAAACGGTCAGCCGCTTAACTTGAATAATGGTTTGTTTGAATCTTCTGCATTCGCGCAAGGTCCTCAAGACATGGGTGGCATTAAAAAGAGCATTACCCAAGACAGAAGCCATTTGATGACACACATTAGTTATAGTTTCTAAGAGAGTTCCCCTATCTCTTAGATATGCCTTTTTTGTATTTTTAATTCAATATCTTTGGGAGTTAGGGTTTTGGGAATTAAGGAATATTTTTTTTACTCTCTATTTTTTTTGCTTTTTTCTGGTCTCTTTTTATCTAAACTTCAAGCTTATAAATTCAACATGAGCATTGTTGGAAAGGTGAGCAGCTATACCAAGTTTGGTTTTAACAACCAAAGATACCAGCCTTCTAAAGACATTTACCCTACAGGTAGCTATACTTCTTTGCTTGGCGAATTGAATTTGAGCATGGGTTTATACAAGGGTTTGAGGGCGGAAGTGGGGGCTATGATGGCAGCGCTCCCCTATGACTCCACCGCTTATCAAGGTAACAATATCCCTAATGGCCAGCCCGGCTCTAGGACCGATCCTTTTGGAGCGGGTATCTTTTGGCAATATATTGGTTGGTATGCAGGGCATAGCGGTTTGCATGTGCAAAAACCTCGTTTGGCTATGGTGCATAACGCTTTTTTGAGCTACAACTACAAAAAAGATAAATTCAGTTTTGGCGTGAAAGGGGGGCGCTATGATGCTGAAGAGTATGATTGGTTCACTTCTTACACTCAAGGGGTTGAAGGTTTTGTCAAATATAAAGACACCAGGTTTAGAGTGATGTATTCAGACGCTAGGGCTTCAGCGTCAAGCGACTGGTTTTGGTATTTTGGGCGTTACTATACAAGCGGTAAGGCTTTAATGGTGGCGGATTTGAAATATGAAAAAGACAACTTAAAAATCAACCCTTATTTTTATGCGATCTTTCAAAGAATGTATGCGCCAGGCATTAATATCACTTACGACACTAACCCTAATTTTAACAATAAGGGTTTTCGTTTTGTAGGCACTTTTGTGGGGTTTTTCCCGATTTTTGCCACTCCAGCCAATCAAAACGATATTATTCTTTTCCAACAGGTGCCGTTAGGAAAGAGCGGGCAAACCTACTTCTTCCGCACTCGTTTTTACTATAATAAATGGCAATTTGGGGGCAGTGTCTATAAAAACATCGGTAACGCTAATGGCGACATAGGTATTTATGGGGACCCTTTGGGGTATAACATTTGGACGAATAGTATTTATGATGCAGAAATTAACAATATCGTTGGCGCTAATGTTATTAACGGGTTTTTGTATGTAGGCTCACAATATAGGGGGTTTAGTTGGAAAATTTTAGGCCGTTGGACGGATAGCCCAAGGGCTGATGAAAGGAGTCTCGCACTCTTTTTGAGCTATTTTTCTAATAAGTATAATATTAGAATGGATTTGAAACTAGAATATTATGGCAATATCACTAAAAAAGGCTATTGTATTGGGTATTGTGGCATGTATGTCCCGGCTGATCCTAACGGGCCTGGCACACAGCCTTTAACGCATAATGTGTATTCTGACCGAAGCCATATAATGTTTAATATCACTTATGGTTTTAGGTTTTATTAGCATTTTATCTTTAATGGATATTTTTGATTAGCCTTTTTAAAATCTTAAAAGGCTCTGCTCCAATCAAATACTGACACTCAAAAAACTTATTTAACTTTACCACGCTTTAACGAAAGGCTTAAACCTACAGGATAGGGAACGCTTAGAATTAAGCATGCTTAACCGCTTGATGGAGCAAAGCCTAAAGCAAGATGAAAGCTTTAAGGTGTTTGATAGCGCGCATTTTTTGAATAAGTTAAACGAATTTAAAAGCGATGTTTTTACTACCCCTACAAGAAAAGCAACAAGCCACAAGCGAGATAAACGAAGCCAAGAAAACGGCTTTTAATGAAGTTTTAAACGAACTCACGCCAAAAATTAGCGGTTTGTATAGCGGGATTTTCTACATTAGAAACATCATTTACATTCAAGGGGGGTGGGAGCAAAAAATCAAGGATTTAAGCGATTACACGCTAGACAAAAGCAAGAAATACGAAATAGAAGTGTTTTTTAACTATTTAAGCGCGAAAACTTTAGACAATCACGCCGTTTTTGGCTTGAAAGTGCAAGAAGGCTTTTTGAAAGAAAGCATCCAGAAACTCACGCACAAATACATTGCACAAACTTATCATGCGAAGCTTGGCTTTATTCTAATCAAACATGAATAACTAAAACCTTTTGACTAAAGTCAAGCTCTTTACTTTGTAAAAGATGTTTTTAGCATTTTTAAATTTTATTATTCATATTTGATGGGAGTCAAGCTTTTTTGTTTTTTATTTTACAAAAAGGGCTGTGTAAAATCACAATGAAATGTAATCCACTTCTTTAGGTCTTTGATGATTGGCAATGAGTTGCTTGCAAGTCGCAACGCCCTCTGAAGTGCCAACCATCAATAGCTTGGATTCGCTTGCAATAATCGTTTCTCCATCAGGCATGGGGATATATTTGCCATCTTTTTGAGTGATGCCAATCACAAAGGCTTTAGCGATCTCTCTAAAATGGGCTTCTTTTAATTTCCTTAACACAAGCCAGCTGGTTTTAGGGACAATCACTTCCTCTAAGTCTAAAAGCGTGTCTTTTTTATTGATAAAACGCTCTAAGATATTTTCCATATCCGGGCGTACCGCCATGGCGCTCACCCGTTGCGCCATGAGTTTTGTGGGAGAAACCACCATGTCAGCCCCTAATTTTTTTAATTTTTCCAAGCCTTCATCGCTATGAGCGCTCGCAATGATGTAGTAGGGCTTTCGTTTCAATTCCTTTTCAAACAAGCGCACGCTCACCATTAACGCCACATTCACCGGCAAAATCTTAGACAACGCCACAACGCCCCTAGCGCTGCTCAAGTGGGTTTTGAGCATGGCTAAATTGGTGTGCGGATCGCCTATAATATAGTAGGGGTATTTGTGTTTGATAGCCTCTTCTTCAAAATTAGGGTCATTATCCACGACCACAAAAGGGATTTGAGCGGAGCGGAATTGCTTGCTCAATTCAATCGTGTATTCATTGTGGTAACAAATCACATAATGATCCTTAAGGCGCGCGATTTTATAAATCATACCTTTCTCCTTAATCAATCTAGTAAGCGTGCCTTTATTGACCACGCTAATTAAAATAGCCACGCTAAAGGCGATAATTCCCGCCCCACAAAACATTAAAATGGAAGTTAAAAAAATACTTATAGGCCCAAACTGGCTTTCATTTAAAGCGCCAAACCCTGTGGCCGTCATGGTATAAGTCGTTTGAAAGAAGGCTTGCATAAGGCTATAATTTTCTAGGGCAAAGTATCCTAGAGTGCCTAAAAGCACGAGTAATTGGATTAAAATAAGCGGGAGTCTAAAGACCTTAAATTGCTCATAAATTTCAGAATTTAAATTGACTTCTGGCTGATTTTCATCGTCTTTTTTGATTTTAAAAAATTTCAATTTTTCAAACAAAACCAATTCCTAGATCAAAATAAATTCTTTTGAAAGCATTTACCTCTAAGCTTGATTAAAACGCTAAACCTAATTTAGGTTGTGTTTTAATCTCAAAAAGAAGTTTAGATTTAAGGGGGGTTTTAAAAACGCTATCAAAAACACCAAAACCACCCCTATAATCCAAATGGATAGAAACGATAAAATCCTAAAAACTAAGCCCCTTTACGCATGGTCCTTAAAGTGGAAGCGGCCACTTTAATGCGTCTAGTCGTGCCATCGTCTAATTGGATCTTAATTGATCGCAAATTAGGGAGTAAGCGACGCTTGTTTTTGTTGTTCGCATGACTTACATGATTGCCTATCATAGGCCCTTTAAAAGTTAAAGTGCATCTTCTTGCCATTGTGTATCCTTAAAAATTGAAATGAATGGTGTATTATACTTAAAATAGTCTTTGAAAAGACTGATTTTAAGGCTAATTTTTAAACGATTCGTTCAAGAACTAATTTTTTTGAGGTGCAGAACTTTTGAAACCTTTTGCTTTATCAATAGCGTTTCTGTATTTGGCAATATTTTCCTCTGTAAGTTCTGTTACAACTTTTTTCATGACTACAGCATACATTCTGTTTAAAATCTTATGTATCGCATCTTCTCTGTTCTTATCCAAATTTTCATGGGCAATATTAACTGAAGAATTAAACCCTCCAGAAGCGCTATTAGTAGAGGTGTATGTGTATGTTATTGCTTGAAAAGTTCCAACTTCCACAGCAAAATCATGGACGACACGATTGCTTTCTGGCTCATAAAAATTAAACCATACAGAGCCTGAGCTTTGATCCACTAGAGTGTCTAAATCAAGCTTGCTTGGATCTTTTAAATTCATTTTCAAATCTTCTAAGATTCCTACCCACCCTTTCAAATCCAAAACGGAAAAAATTTTTCTCTTATCTTGCGCACTCAAAGCCTTTTCATCTTGAAAATGCAACACTTCATAGCCTCTTTTTTCAAAAATAGTTTGGATTTGATTGACTAAGGCATCTTGGAATTTATCAATATAGGGCTTTAAATTATCGCTCACTTGAATGTGTGGCGCTAAAATACCTATGAAGTGATGGTTTTGTGGGGCTTGAGCAATATGCACTGGATAATTAAAATCTAGCGGTGTAACATGCTCAGAGCTTGTTTGCATTCTTTCGTGAGTTTGAGTTTGAGCTTGCTTTTGATTTTTGGCGTCATTTGGTGTTTTTGTCTCAGCGCTTGGATTCATTGCACAACCAACCAACACGCTTGAAAGCCCTAAAGCGACTAACATTTTAGAATAAGATCTAACCTTTTTACCAATCAACGAACGCTCCATGAAATACTCCTAAAAATAAAATTAAAATGAACTTTTATTATACTCTATTCATGCTATTTTTAAGTAAATCAATTTGCGCTACAATTTTCTTTTTTGTCTCATTTCAAGCGCAGCGATTTTATCACAAGGGATTTCATGCTCTATTCTTTACTATATGGCTATTTCAATATCAATCTTTTCCAGTATTTGACTTTTAGAGCAGGGTTAGGGTTTTTCATAGCTTTTTTTCTCACGCTTTTTTTAATGCCTAAATTCATTCTATGGGCCAAGGCTAAAAAGGCTAACCAACCCATTTCTAGCTTCGTGCCAGGCCACCAAAACAAAAAAGATACCCCTACGATGGGGGGCATTGTTTTTGTTTTTGCAACCATTGTTGCGAGCTTGTTGTGCGCGTCTTTGGGTAATCCTTATGTGTTGTTAGGGATAATCGTGTTAGTGGGCTTTAGTTTTGTAGGCTTTAGAGACGATTACACCAAAATCAACCAGCAAAGTAATGCAGGAATGAGCGCGAAAATGAAATTTGGCATGCTTTTTGTCCTTTCGCTTGTGGTGTCTGTTTTATTGAGCCTTAAGGGGTTGGATACTTTTTTATACGCGCCTTTTTTAAAAAACCCCTTGTTTGAAATGCCTACGGCTTTAGCGGTTGGTTTTTGGGTGTTGGTTTTCTTATCCACGAGTAACGCAGTGAATTTAACCGATGGGCTAGACGGATTAGCGAGCGTGCCTAGCATTTTCACCCTTTTAAGCCTTTCTATTTTTGTGTATGTGGCAGGGAATGCGGAATTTTCTAAATACTTGCTCTATCCAAAAGTCATAGATGTGGGGGAATTGTTCGTTGTCTCGTTAGCGTTAATTGGATCGCTTTTTGGCTTTTTGTGGTATAACTGCAACCCGGCAAGCGTGTTTATGGGCGATAGCGGGAGTTTGGCTTTAGGGGGGTTTATCGCTTATAACGCTATTGTTTCGCATAATGAAATCTTACTCGTTTTAATGGGGTCTATTTTTGTGGTAGAAACTTTATCGGTGATCTTGCAAGTAGGGAGCTATAAAACCCGTAAAAAACGCCTTTTTTTAATGGCGCCCATCCATCATCATTTTGAACAAAAGGGTTGGGCAGAAAATAAAGTGATTGTGCGTTTTTGGATCATTTCTATGCTGAGTAATTTAGTCGCTCTTTTAAGCTTGAAGGTGCGTTAAATGAAAATCTCTTTGTTTGGGCATGGCAAAACTACTTTAGCCTTGGCGCGTTTTTTGAAAAAAAACCATAACGAAGTGGGATTTTTTGATGACCGATTCACTTTATTTCATAAGGATAGTGAGGGTTTTCTTTGTTATCCCAGTAAGGATTTTGACCCTAATGATTCCCAACTAGAAATAGTCAGCCCTGGCATTAGTTTCACGCACCCTTTAGTCATAAAAGCCAAGCATTTAGTGAGCGAATACGATTATATTGATAGTCTCTTTGATTCTTCTTTCACGCCCACTACTATAAGCATTAGCGGCACCAATGGCAAAACCACCACAACAGAAATGCTCACCATGCTTTTAGAAGATTTTAAGGCTGTGAGTGGGGGGAATATTGGCACGCCCTTGATTGAATTGTTTGAAAAACGATCGCCTTTGTGGGTGCTAGAAACAAGCTCTTTTTCTTTGCACTACACTAACAAGGCTTACCCTTTGATTTATTTGCTCATCAATGTGGAAGCCGATCACTTAAGCTGGCATTGCAATTTTGAAAATTATTTGAACGCTAAACTCAAGGTTTTAACCTTGATGCCTAAAACTTCCCTAGCTATCCTCCCTTTAAAATTCAAAGAACATCCAATTGTGCAAAATTCGCAAGCGCAAAAAATCTTTTTTGACAAAAGCGAAGAAATTTTAGAAAATTTAGCAATCCCTTCTAACGCCCTTTCTTTTAAGGGAGCGTTTTTATTAGACGCCGCCTTAGCCCTTTTAGTTTATGAACAATTTTTAAAAATAAACCGCCTAAAATGGCAAGATTATAAAGAAAACGCCCTTAAAAGGTTGAACGCTTTTAAAATCGGTTCGCATAAAATGGAGGAATTTAGGGATAAAAAGGGGCGTTTATGGGTAGATGACAGCAAGGCCACGAACATTGATGCCACCTTGCAAGCTCTAAAAACCTTTAAAAACCAAAAAATCCATTTGATTTTAGGGGGCGATATTAAAGGGGTCAATTTAACCCCCCTTTTTGAAGAGTTGAAACATTATGCAATAAGCCTTTATGCGATAGGTTCAAGCGCTTTTATTATCCAGGCTTTAGCACAAGAATTTGATCTTGTTTGTAAGGTTTGCTTGGAGTTAGAAAAAGCGGTTGGAGAAATTAAAAGCGTTTTATTGCACAATGAAGTCGCTTTGCTTTCACCTAGTGCGGCCAGTTTGGATCAATTTTCTTCATATAAAGAAAGGGGTGAAAAATTTAAGGCGTTTGTTTTAGGAGATTAAAGTGCATGAGATTAAAGCACATGAGCTACAACTTTTAATTGCGAAATCTTTTGAAAAATCTCATTCCGTTCTGCTTCGTTTGAAACTTCCATAGAAACATTAAAGCTATAAAATTTAGCGCTTTTAGAAGTGTTTTTCAATTCCAATTGAAAGGGGCGTTGGTAGGTTTCTAAAAGTTCTTTCAATAAGCTTGAATCTTTAGTGGTCATAATCACCCTATAATCCCAAAGGCAAGGGTAAATAATAGTGGGTTTTTCTAAATCAGACGGCATTGAGCAATTCCTTGAATAATTTAGGAATGGCGATAGGGCTGTATGTGGAGCGGTTGACAAAGCCGAATTTAATTTCTGAAGCAAAGACTTTAAAAGGCTTCATAGGCTCTAAAGAAGCGTTTTGGATGCAATAAATTTCTTGAAAAAGCACCACAAAAACCTTTCTCAATTCTTTAATTTGCGTTCTTATCTCTAAGACTTGCCCAAGGCTTGCAGGGGTAAAAAAATCCGCTTTGATAGAGCGGATGACAAACACGCCTTCTTCATTTTCTGGCAAGACATTTTTTTTAAAAAAGAACTCGCTTCTAGCCCTTTCGCAATATTTTAAATAATTTGCATGATAAACCACGCCTTCAGAATCGGTATCTTCATAATATACCCTACAGTGCATTAATTCCCTTTAAATTTAAATAATGAAATTCCATTAAAATTATACAATATGTAACTTAACTATAGTATAATTTAAGAGCGTTGCCTTATATTTTTAGGTATTTTTGAAGTGGGTTTTTTCTTAAATTTTAGGATCTTTAAAAATTTCAAAAAATAATAACAGCAATCATCAAGCAATTAAGGGCATAGCCCCTTAATTTCAATCATTGACAAGGAGTTTGGTAGTTAAGAATGGGTAATCATTTTTCTAAATTAGGATTTGTTTTAGCGGCTTTAGGGAGCGCGATTGGTTTAGGGCATATCTGGCGTTTCCCCTATATGGCTGGGGTGAGTGGTGGGGGTGCTTTTGTTTTATTATTTTTATTTTTATCCTTAAGCGTTGGTGCGGCGATGTTTATCGCTGAAATGGTGCTAGGGCAAAGCACTCAAAAAAATGTTACAGAAGCTTTTAAAGAGCTTGACGCTACCCCTAAAAAACGCTGGAAATACGCAGGGCTTATGCTTATTTCTGGGCCATTAATTCTAACTTTTTATGGGACGATTTTAGGCTGGGTGCTTTATTATTTGGTGAGCGTCAGTTTTCATTTGCCTAACAGCATCCAAGAATCTGAACAAATTTTTACTCAAACTTTGCAGTCTATAGGGCTACAATCCATAGGGCTTTTTAGTGTTTTGTTTATAACTGGCTGGATTGTTTCTAGAGGGATTAAAGAAGGCATTGAAAAACTCAATTTGGTTTTAATGCCCTTGCTCTTCGCTACTTTTTTTGGTTTGCTTTTTTATGCGATGAGCTTGGATTCTTTTTCTAAAGCTTTTCATTTCATGTTTGATTTCAAACCAAAAGATTTGACCTCTCAAGTATTCACTTATTCTTTGGGGCAAGTCTTCTTTTCTTTAAGCATAGGATTAGGGATTAATATCACTTATGCTGCTGTTACGGATAAAACGCAGAATTTGCTTAAAAGCACCATTTGGGTGGTTTTATCAGGGATTTTAATTTCTCTTGTGGCAGGGCTTATGATTTTTACCTTTGTGTTTGAATACGGGGCGAATGTTTCGCAAGGCACAGGGTTAATCTTCACTTCCTTACCGGTGGTTTTTGGTCAAATGGGAGCGATAGGCATTCTTGTCTCAGTCCTTTTCTTAATTGCACTCGCTTTTGCGGGCATCACTTCCACGGTGGCTTTATTAGAGCCAAGCGTGATGTATCTTACCGAAAGGTATCAATACTCTCGTTTCAAGACTACTTGGGGTCTTGTAGGGTTGATTTTTATCGTGGGCGTGGTGTTGATTCTCTCGCTTCATAACGATTATAAAGACTCGCTCACTTTCTTTGAAAAAAGTCTTTTTGATTGGTTGGATTTTGCATCAAGCACCATTATCATGCCTTTAGGCGGGATGGCGACCTTTATTTTTATGGGCTGGATTTTGAAAAAAGAAAAATTGCGTCTCTTCAGCTCGCACTTTTTAGGCCCTAAATTGTTTGCAGTTTGGTATTTCTTGCTTAAATATATTACCCCTTTAATTGTGTTTTCTATTTGGGTGGGTAAGATTTATTAAAAGACTGGCATGGGAAAATTTTCTAAATTAGGCTTTATTTTAGCTACTTTGGGTAGCTCTATTGGTTTGGGGCATATTTGGCGCTTCCCTTACATGGTAGGCCATAATGGGGGGAGCGCGTTTGTGCTTTTATATCTAGTGCTAACCTTGAGTTTAGGCATCGCCATGCTTTTAGTAGAAATGCTCATTGGGAATTTGGGTAAAAAAGATGTTGTTTCTAATTATCAAATCTTAGATCCTAAAAGGAAAAAATATTACCCTTCCACTTCTTTTTTTCTCTTAGGCGGTCCTCTCATTTTATCCTTTTATGCAGTGGTGTTAGGCTGGGTGCTTTACTATCTTTTTGTCGTAACTTTTGATTTGCCTAAAAATTTAGAGCAAGCTAAAATGCAATTTAGCATGCTTCAAAATGGTAGTTTAATCTGGCCCATTATTGGTTTTAGCGCATGCTTATTGCCGACAATATGGTTTGTTTCTAAGGGGATTGAAGAAGGGATTGAAAAATTAAATGTCGTGCTGATGCCCTTATTGTTTGTGATTTTCATAGGGCTTTTAATCTATGCGATGACTTTAGAAAGCATGCCTAAAGCCTTGCATTTTTTATTTAGTTTTGACATTCAAAAAATTAATTTTAAGGTTGTTATGGACGCTTTAGGGCAGATGTTCTTTTCTTTGAGTTTGGGAGTAGGCACGATCATTACTTATTCAGCCTTTACGCCTAAAAAAGAAAATCTATTAAAAAGCTCTCTATTTATCGTTTTACCGGGTATTTTGATCTCGCTCATTGCTGGGGTGATGATTTTTACCTTTGTGTTTGAATACCATGCAGATGTGTCTCAAGGGCCAGGGCTTGTTTTTATCTCCTTACCTTTAACTTTCGCTGAAATGGGAATGAGCGGGCAGATTGTCTCCCTCTTTTTCTTTCTAGCCCTTGTTTTTGCTGGGATCACTTCTACGGTTTCTTTGGTAGAGCCTTTAGTGCTTTATCTCATTAATCGTTTTAATTTTTCACGCATTCAAGCATCGTTATGGATAGGGATTGTTGTGTATGTTTTAGGCGTTTTAGTCATTCTCTCTATGAATGAACGATACGCTAAGTTTTTGAGCTTTGCCCATAAGAGCGTGTTTGAATGGCTAGATTTCATCACTTCTTCATTTTTAATGCCTTTGGGAGGCTTGTTTGCAGTCTTATTCGTGGGATGGATTTTAAACAAAAAGCGTTCTTTTTTAGCCACGAAGCATTTTTTTAAGAAAAGCGTTTTTAAAGCATGGCATTTTAGCGTTCGTTTTATCGCGCCTGTAGTGATTTTAGCGATTTTTATCCTGCAATTTAAGTAAAATAAGAAGACTTAATGAAAAGCAAATTTTTGCTCTTTATGATCTTTATAGTTTGTCAGCTAGAAGGCAAAAAATTTTCACAAGATAATTTTAAGGTGGATTATAACTATTATTTGCGCAAACAGGATTTGCATATAGTTAAAACGCAAAACGATTTGTCCAATACTTGGTATCTCGCTCCACAAAAAGCCCCCAAAGAACATTCTTGGGTGGATTTTGCTAAAAAATATTTAAACATGATGGATTATCTAGGCACTTACTTTTTGCCTTTTTACCATAGTTTCACCCCCATTTTTCAATGGTATCATCCTAATATCAACCCGTATCAACGCAATGAGTTTAAATTCCAAATCAGTTTTAGAGTGCCAGTATTTAGGCATATTCTTTGGACTAAAGGCACGCTTTATTTGGCTTATACCCAAACCAATTGGTTTCAAATTTATAACGACCCTCAATCCGCTCCCATGCGAATGATCAATTTCATGCCTGAACTCATTTATGTTTATCCTATCAATTTCAAACCTTTTGGGGGTAAAATAGGGAATTTTTCTGAAATTTGGATAGGCTGGCAGCATATTTCTAATGGCGTGGGGGGCGCGCAATGTTACCAACCTTTCAATAAAGAAGGCAATCCTGAAAACCAGTTTCCAGGAGGGCCTGTCATCGTTAAAAATTATAACGGGCAAAAAGACGTGCGTTGGGGAGGTTGCCGTTCTGTGAGCGCAGGGCAACGCCCTGTGTTTCGTTTGGTGTGGGAAAAGGGAGGCCTAAAAATCATGGTCGCTTATTGGCCCTATGTCCCCTATGATCAATCCAACCCTAATTTGATTGATTACATGGGTTATGGTAACGCTAAAATAGATTACAGGAGAGGGCGCCACCATTTTGAATTGCAACTCTATGATATTTTCACGCAATACTGGCGCTATGATCGCTGGCATGGCGCTTTCCGCTTAGGCTATACCTACCGCATTAACCCTTTTGTGGGGATTTATGCGCAGTGGTTTAACGGCTATGGCGATGGTTTGTATGAATACGATGTTTTTTCTAATCGTATAGGGGTAGGAATACGCTTGAACCCTTAAAAAAGCGTTATTTTATGCTATAATAGGGGCAAAAATTCAAGGGAAATACTTAGCCATGAAAATCAGTGTTAGTAAAAACGATTTAGAAAATACTTTGCGCTACTTGCAAGCTTTTTTGGATAAAAAGGACGCTTCTTCTATCGCTTCACACATCCATTTAGAGGTCATTCAAGAAAAGCTTTTTTTGAAAGCCAGCGATTCAGACATTGGGCTAAAAAGCTATATCTCTACGCAATCTACGGATAAAGAGGGCGTTGGCACCATTAATGGGAAAAAGTTTTTGGACATTATCTCATGTTTAAAAGACTCTAATATTACTTTAGAGACTAAAGAAGACAGCTTGGTGATCAAACAAAATAAAAGCTCTTTCAAACTCCCCATGTTTGACGCTGACGAGTTTCCTGAATTTCCTGTTATAGATCCCAAAGTGAGTTTAGAAGTGAATGCTCCCTTTTTAGTGGATGCGTTTAAAAAAATCGCCCCTGTGGTGGAACAAACCAGCCATAAAAGAGAATTAGCCGGCGTTTTAATGCAATTTGACAAAACCCATCAAACCCTTTCCGTGGTAGGCACGGATACTAAAAGACTTTCTTATACGCAGTTAAAAAACATCTCTGTCCATTCTACTGAAGAAGACATTTCTTGCATTTTGCCTAAACGGGCTTTATTAGAAATCCTTAAACTTTTTTATGAAAATTTTAGTTTTAAAAGCGACGGCATGTTGGCGGTCATTGAAAACGAAACGCACACTTTTTTCACCAAGCTCATTGATGGGAATTACCCTGATTATCAAAAAATTCTCCCTAAAGAATACGCATCTTCTTTCACTTTGGGCAAGGAAGAATTTAAAGAGAGCATTAAGCTATGCAGTTCTTTAAGCTCTACGATTAAACTCACTTTAGAAAAAAACAACGCTTTGTTTGAATCTTTGGATTCTGAACATAGCGAAACCGCTAAAACTTCCATTGAGATTGAAAAAGGTTTGGATATTGAAAAAGCCTTTCATTTGGGCGTGAATGCGAAATTTTTCCTTGAAGCCTTGAACGCCTTAGGGACAACGCAGTTTGTTTTACAATGCAATGAATCTTCATCGCCGTTTTTAATCCAAGAACCCCTTGATGAAAAGCAAAGCCATTTGAACGCTAAAATTTCTACTTTGATGATGCCCATCACACTATAAAGGCTGGTTGCATGCAAGATTATCAAAGCCATAGTATTAAGGTTTTAAAAGGCTTAGAAGGGGTTAGGAAACGCCCCGGGATGTATATTGGCGATACCAATGTGGGCGGGTTGCACCACATGGTGTATGAAGTCGTGGATAACGCTGTAGATGAGAGCATGGCGGGTTTTTGCGACACTATCAATATCACTTTGACCGATGAAGGCTCATGCATTGTAGAAGATAACGGGCGAGGCATTCCTGTGGGTATCCACCCCACGGAAAAAATCCCCGCTTGCACCGTGGTTTTAACGATGTTGCATGCGGGGGGGAAGTTTGATAATGATACTTATAAGGTTTCAGGTGGGTTGCATGGCGTGGGCGTTTCGGTTGTGAATGCTTTGAGCAAACGCTTGATCATGACCATTAAAAAAGAGGGTCAAATCTATCGTCAAGAATTTGAAAAAGGTATCCCCATTAGCGAGCTTGAAATCATTGGCAAGACTAAAAACGCTAAAGAAAGCGGCACGACTATTGAATTTTTCCCTGATGGAAGCGTGATGGAGGTCGTTGAATTTCAAGCGGGTATTTTGCAAAAACGCTTCAAAGAAATGGCGTATCTTAACGATGGCTTAAAAATTGCTTTCAAAGAAGAAAAAACCCAATTGCAAGAGACTTATTTCTATGAAGACGGCTTGAAACAATTCGTTAAGGACAGCGCTAAAAAAGAGTTGCTCACCCCCATTATTTCGTTTAAAAGCATGGACGAAGAAACGCGCACTTCCATAGAGGTCGCTTTGGCGTATGCTGATGATTATAATGAAAACACTTTGAGCTTTGTGAATAACATTAAAACTTCTGAGGGCGGCACGCATGAGGCGGGCTTTAAAATGGGCTTGTCTAAAGCGATCTTGCAATATATTGACCATAACATTAAAACTAAAGAATCTCGCCCCATTTCTGAAGACATTAAAGAGGGTTTAGTGGCTATTGTGAGCTTGAAAATGAGCGAGCCGTTATTTGAAGGGCAGACTAAATCCAAGCTTGGTAGCTCGTATGCACGCGCGTTGGTTTCAAAATTAGTCTATGATAAGATCCATCAATTTTTAGAAGAAAACCCCAACGAAGCTAAAATCATCGCCAATAAAGCCCTTTTAGCTGCAAAAGCCAGAGAAGCCAGCAAAAAAGCCAGAGAGCTTACCAGAAAAAAAGACAATTTGAGTGTCGGCACTTTGCCGGGAAAATTAGCCGATTGCCAGAGTAAAGATCCCTTAGAGAGTGAAATCTTTTTAGTGGAGGGCGATAGTGCAGGTGGGAGCGCTAAACAAGGGCGCGATAGGGTTTTCCAAGCGATTTTACCCTTAAAAGGTAAGATTTTAAATGTGGAAAAAAGCCATTTGTCAAAAATCTTAAAATCAGAAGAAATTAAAAACATGATCACGGCTTTTGGGTGCGGCATTCAAGAGAGTTTTGATATAGAAAGGTTGCGCTATCATAAAATCATTATCATGACTGATGCTGATGTGGATGGGAGCCATATCCAAACTTTGCTGATGACTTTTTTCTATCGTTATTTACGCCCATTGATTGAACAAGGGCATGTTTATATCGCTCAGGCCCCCCTTTATAAATACAAGAAAGGCAAGACAGAAATTTATCTTAAAGACAGCATTGCTTTAGATCATTTTTTAATTGAGCATGGCATCAATTCAGTGGATATTGAAGGGATTGGCAAGAACGATTTGATGAGTTTGTTAAAAGTGGCACGCCATTACCGCTATGCGCTTTTGGAGTTAGAAAAACGCTACAACTTGCTAGAAATTTTACGCTTTTTGATTGAAACTAAAGACGCTTTAAGCTTTGATATGAAAGTGTTAGAAAAAAGCATTTTGGAAAAATTAAAGGGCTTGAATTATCAAGTTCTACGCTCTTTTGTTACTGAAGAGAGCTTGCATTTGCATGTGCAAACCCCTAAAGGCTTGGTGGAATTTAACCTAGATGACAACCTTTTTAAAGAAGTGTTGTTTGAAGAAGCGAATTACACTTATCAAAAACTTACGGATTATAATTTAGATTTCTTGGAAAATAAGGATATTTTGGCGTTTTTAGAAGAAGTGGAAAATTACGCTAAAAAGGGAGCGAATATCCAACGCTATAAGGGGTTAGGCGAGATGAACCCTAATGATTTGTGGGAAACGACCATGCATAAAGAAAACCGCAGTCTCATCAAACTCAAAATTGAAGATTTAGAAAAAACCGATGCAGTGTTTTCGCTTTGCATGGGCGATGAAGTAGAGCCTAGAAGGGCCTTTATCCAAGCACATGCTAAAGATGTGAAACAATTGGATGTGTGAGGGATTTTAAATCGCCACCCCTAAACATTTAACCAAGCGAGAGAGCGTGAATTTGGGAGCTTACTACACGCCATCTTACTTGGTGGATTGTGCTTATAGGCTTTTAAAAAAGCATGCCAATATTGAAAACTACACGCTTTTAGATAGCGCTTGTGGTAATAAAGAATTTTTAAAACTCAAGCACCCTAGAAAAATAGGAGCGGATATTGACCCTAATTGCGATGCTTTAATGATAAACGCCCTAGTTAATCCTAAAAGAGAAAATTATGGCATCAGCCAAGATGAGCCTTTAATTATTGTGGGCAATCCCCCTTATAATGATAGAACTTCCTTTATTAAACAAGACATTAAAAACAAAGATTTTATTTTTGAGATAGACAATGACTTGAAAGCTAGGGATCTAGGGATAAGTTTTTTAAAATCTTTTGTGGCTTTAAAGCCGGCTTTTATTTGTGTGTTACACCCTTTATCTTATCTCATCAAAGAAGCTAATTTTAAACAATTAAAACTATTTAAGGATAACTACAGGCTTTTAGACGCTTTGGTTGTTTCTTCTAAATATTTTACCAAAAGCAACGAATTTCCTATTGTGATAGCCTTATATGAGCGAGGGCGAATGGACTATGGATATATTAGGCGTTTTATTTTTCAAACTGATTGCGGCACGACGCTATGCTTAAACGATTTTGACTATATAGCCAATTATGTGGATAAATACCCTAACGCTAAAAAAGTTAGTGCATGCGTGGGCTATTTTTTCCCTATGCGAGACATCAACGCTCTTAAACGCAACAAGACTTTTTTAAATGCACCAAGCGAAAATGCGGTGTGTATCAGTCAAGATAAATTGATTTATTACCAATATATCCATTATTTTAAGGAAATCGCTCCTAAAATCCCTTATTATTTTGGCAATTTGGATATTATCATTGATCATTTCGCTTTTTTAGAAATGAAAGACGCTTTCTTAAAAGATAAAAGAGCGCGTTTAGAGTATTTTAAAAAATTATTTCAAGGACACCCTTGTGAGTTTGATTAAGATTGATTATGATAAAAAAGTGATTAAAATACCCATTCCTTTAACTTCAATTTCAGGCAAAGTGCGTGTGAAAACTAGACATGCCTTTAGCGATTATGGTATTTCAACAGCGACCAGAAAAATCCCTTTTAGTTTAAAACATTATGTAGAGTGGCAAATCGGTTATGATGTCCCCATCACAGATAGAGAAAAGTTTGAACTCACTACCTTAAAAGATGAGAAATACCATTTTTTAGGGGCTAATGGTAAAATAAAAACTCTTTATGAGTTGAGTGAAATTATTTATTATGCCAAACAATTGAATTTGATCAGTTTAAAAAATTTAGAAAATAATTTAGAATATTTAGAAAAACAAAAACAATTTATAGAAGATCATTTTATGATTACAAGAGAAAGATTTAGACCTCACCAATTTGGTGGCATGGATTTTGAACTTTCACGCATTTCTTATCCCTTGCTTATTCGTTCTTTTAACGATAATCAATTAAGTGAAATCGTTATTAGAGAGCAACAATACGGCTCTAAAACCCAAGCCATGTTGTATTTTTGCTTTTCTGTTTTAGAATTAAAAACCGCTACTCCTTTATTAAATAGGACGGCTACACTCAAAGAACATGCCCTTTTAGTTATCAACCAAAATAACGCTTCCATTTTTTTAGAAATGCTTAAAATTTTTGGACTTTTAAGCCAAGCGCACCATAATGATGTGTTAAAGATTTTAAAAAAAATACTTGAAAATTAACTAATAAGACGAATTAAAAAGGGAGCGAATATCTAGTATTCATAAAGTCTAGGCGAGAGAAATCATTTATGGGAAACAACCATGCATGAATAAAATGCGCTTCATAAAGCCATAAAACAAGGCTGTGCGTTAAACTTGTATCGTTTTTCTTTAATGGCTTATGTTATACTAATGAAATACAGATCCAATTGAAGGCATTAAACAACTGCATGGTGTTTTTTCATAAGAAAATTATTTTAAATTTTATCTATTTTTTAATGGTTGCTTTTTTGTGTGATGGAGTTTTTTTAAAAGCCGATGAGAATATTAAAAAGCAAACTTTTAATTCTTTGATGGGTGAAAGGCTTGTGTGGGATAAGCTCACGCTGTTAGGGTTTTTAGAAAAAAACCACATCCCTCAAAAACTTTACTATAACCTAAGTTCTCAAGACAAAGAATTGAGCGCTGAAATTCAAAGCAATGTTACCTACTACACTTTAAGAGACGCTAATAACACGCTTATTCAAGCCCTTATCCCCATAAGCCAGGATTTGCAAATCCATATTTATAAGAAAGGGGAGGATTATTTTTTAGACTTTATCCCCATTATCTTCACTCGTAAAGAAAAAACCCTCCTTCTTTCGTTACAAACTTCGCCCTATCAAGATATTGTCAAAGCCACCAATGACCCCCTTTTAGCCAACCAGTTGATGAATGCGTATAAAAAAAGCGTGCCTTTTAAACGCCTAGCAAAAAACGATAAAATCGCTATCGTTTATACACGAGATTATCGTGTGGGGCAAGCGTTTGGCCAGCCGACTATTAAAATAGCCATGATTAGCTCTCGTTTGCATCAATACTATCTTTTTTCCCATTCAAACGGGCGTTATTACGACTCCAAAGCGCAAGAAGTGGCAGGGTTTTTACTAGAAACCCCTGTGAAATACACCCGCATTTCTTCGCCTTTTTCGTATGGGAGATTCCATCCTGTTTTGAAAGTCAAACGGCCTCATTATGGCGTGGATTATGCGGCTAAACATGGCAGTTTGATCCATTCTGCTTCAGAGGGCCGTGTGAGTTTTATAGGGGTTAAGGTGGGGTATGGGAAAGTGGTTGAAATCCATTTGAATGAATTGCGCTTGGTGTATGCTCACATGAGCGCATTCGCTAATGGGTTGAAAAAAGGATCGTTTGTTAGAAAAGGGCAAATCATAGGGAGAGTGGGGAGTACCGGCTTAAGCACCGGACCGCACTTGCACTTTGGCGTGTATAAAAACTCGCGCCCCATCAATCCTTTAGGCTATATCCGCACCGCTAAAAGCAAGTTATACGGCAAACAAAGAGAGGTTTTTTTAGAAAAGGCTCAGCATTCTAAGCAAAAATTAGAAGAGCTTTTTAAAACCCATTCTTTTGAAACCAATTCATTTTATCTTTTAGAGGGCTTTTAATGTCTTATTTTAAAAATATTCCCAGTCAAAAATCTTTAGTCCATCATGCTAGCGTGTCTTTAGAGCCTTGTTCTAGCTCTCATTATATAGAATTGAAACGCATGCATTATAATGAAGAGAATACTAAGAAAACATGGGATATGATTAAGTCTTTAGACAGCGTAGCGGTTTTACTCTATGAAAAAGAATCCGATTGTTTTGTCATAGTGAAACAATTCCGCCCAGCCATTTATGCACGCCATTTTTATTTTAAGCGTGATCAAGATCAAAATATTGACGGATACACTTATGAATTGTGTGCAGGGCTTGTGGATAAAGCCAATAAGAGTTTAGAAGAAATCGCTTGCGAAGAAGCGTTAGAAGAATGCGGTTATGAAATTAGCCCTAAAAACTTAGAAACAATAGGCCAGTTTTATAGCGCGACCGGGTTAAGCGGGAGTTTGCAAACCATTTATTACGCTGAAGTGCGCGAGAGTTTGAGGGTTTCAAAAGGTGGGGGGATTGATACAGAAAAGATTGAAGTGTTGTTTTTAAAAAAATCAAAAGCCCTTGATTTTATAGCGGATTTTCAATACGCTAAAACCACCGGATTGTCTTTAGCCATTTTGTGGCATCTAAAAAAATTTAAAAATACTAAAAATGTTTAAAAGGAATTTTATGTTAAGGCTTTTGATAGGACTTTTTTTAGCTAGTTTGATAAGCTTGCAATCAGCCTCTTGGCAAGAACCCTTAAGAGTGAGTATAGAATTTGTGGATTTACCCAAAAAAATCATTCGTTTTCCTGCCCATGATTTGAAAGTGGGGGAGTTTGGTTTTGTCGTTACTAAACTTTCAGATTATGAAATCGTTAATGCTGAAGTGGTGATTATTGCCGTTGAAAATGGTGTCGCAACGGCTAAATTCAGAGCGTTTGAATCCATGAAACAAAGCCATTTACCCACCCCAAGAATGGTCGCTAAAAAGGGGGATTTAGTCTATTTCAGGCAATTTAACAACCAAGCGTTTTTGATCGCTCCTAATGATGAACTTTATGAACAAATCAAGGCGACGAATACGGATATTAATTTCATTAGCTCTGATTTGTTGGTTACTTTTTTGAATGGGTTTGACCCAAAAATCGCTAATTTAAGGAAAGCATGCAACGTTTATAGCGTGGGGGTGATTTATATTGTAACCACCAACACGCTTAATATTTTAAGTTGCGAGAGTTTTGAAATTTTAGAAAAAAGAGAGCTGGACACAAGCGGCATTACTAAAACTTCCACGCCGTTTTTTTCTAGGGTTGAGGGCATTGATGCGGGTACGCTTGGGAAACTCTTTTCAGGCAGCCAATCTAAAAACTATTTCGCTTATTATGACGCTTTAGTGAAAAAAGAAAAACGAAAAGAAGTGAGGATTGAAAAGAAAGAAGGAAAAATTGACGCTAGAGAAAATAAACGAGAAATCAAGCAAGAAGCCATTAAAGAGCCTAAAAAAGCCAATCAAGGTGTAGAAAACGCTCCCACTTTAGAAGAGAAAAACTACCAAAAAGCAGAGCAAAAACTTGACGCTAAAGAAGAAAGGCGCCACTTAAGAGATGAAAAGAAAAAAGCCAAAGCCACCAAAAAGGCTATGGAATTTGAAGAAAGAGAAAAAGAGTATCAAGAAAGAGATGATAGGGAGACTGAAGAAAGAAGAAAGGCTTTAGGAATGGATAAAGGAGATGAAAAAGTTAAACCTAAATCTTTAAAAGAGACTAAGGAACTTAATCAAGAACTTGTCAAGGAGCCAAGTAATGAAAATAACGCTACCCAACAAGGCGAAAAAGAAAATCAAGAAAACAAAGACACTCCTGTTTCAAAAGAGAATAACGCTAAAAAAGAAGAGCCAAAACTCAGTCCTAAAGAAGAAAAACGCCGCTTGAAAGAAGAAAAGAAAAAAGCTAAAGCCGAACAAAGAGCGAGAGAATTTGAACAAAGAGCTAAAGAACATCAAGAAAGAGATGAAAAAGAGCTTGAAGAAAGAAGAAAAGCTTTAGAAATGAATAAGAAGTAGGTCATGTTAGAAAAACAACACATTCAGTATTTTAAAAACTTAGTAGGGGAAGAGGATTTTTTCACTGATTTAGCGCATTTGAACGCTTATTGTTATGACGCTACCAAAGAAAGGCATTTGCCTAGCGGCGTGATTTTCCCTAAAAACGAGCGAGAAATCAGCCAGATTTTAAGATATTGCAACGAGCACCGCCTTATCGTTGTGCCTAGGGGGGCTGGGAGCGGTTTTACAGGGGGAGCGTTGAGCGTGAGTGGGGGGCTAATTTTAAGCGTAGAAAAGCATTTGGACAAAATTTTAGAGATTGACACTAAAAATTTAATCGCTAGGGTAGAACCGGGCGTGATCAACAAGCATTTCCAAAACGAAGTGGAAAAATTAAACTTATTCTACCCCCCAGATCCAGCGAGTGAAAATCAAAGCACTTTGGGGGGGAATGTCGCTGAAAATGCCGGTGGCATGCGCGCGGCTAAATATGGCATCACTAAAGATTATGTCATGGCTTTAAGGGTGGTTTTAGCCAATGGCGAAGTGATAAGGGCAGGTAAAAAAACGATTAAAGATGTTGCAGGCTTTAATGTTGCAGGGCTGATGATCGCTAGTGAGGGGTGTTTGGGCGTGATTTCTGAGATCACTTTAAAGCTTTTAGCCAAACCGCCCCTAAAACAAAGCGCGATGGGGGTTTTTAACCGCATTGAAGACGCCATGAACGCTGTTTATAAAACAATGAGTAGCGGCGTTACGCCTGTGGCGATGGAATTTTTGGATAATTTGAGCATCAAAGCGGTTGAAGAGAGGTTTTCTAAAGGCTTGCCTAAAGACGCTGGAGCGATACTCATCACTCAAGTGGATGGCGTGGTGAAAGAGCAGATTGCATGGCAACTCAATGAGGTAGAAAAGCATTTTAAAGCCAATGGTTGCGTTGGTTTTAAAGTGGCGCAAAACGAACAAGAAGAGCAGGATTTATGGTTTTCAAGGCGTAACGCTTCCCAAAGTATTAGCGTTTATGGTAAAAAGAAGTTGAATGAAGACGTTACCGTTCCTAGGGCGAGTTTGCCGAGTTTGTTGCAAGAAGTCGCTAAAATCAGCCAAAAATACGGCTTTAAAATCCCTTGCTTTGGCCATACAGGCGATGGCAATGTGCATGTGAACATCATGCTAGAAGATCCTAAAAAAGATTTAGAAAAAGGCCATAAGGCTATGGAAGAGATTTTTCAAGCCGCTATTAATTTAGAGGGGACTTTAAGCGGGGAGCATGGTATAGGCTTGTCTAAAGCCAAATTCATGCCTTTAGCGTTTAATGATAGCGAAATGGAGCTTTTTAGGAATATTAAAAAAGCCCTTGATCCTAATAATATTTTAAACCCTTTTAAAATGGGGTTGTAACAATTAAAAGCAAGGAAGTCGCATGAAAATCGGTGTTTATGGAGCGAGCGGTCGCATAGGGAAATTGCTTTTAGAAGAATTAAAGGGGGGGTATAAGGGCTTAGAGCTATCTAGCGTGTTTGTGCGGCAAAAATGCGAAACAGATTTTAGCTCTTTTTCGCACAAACCCCTAGTAACCAATGATTTAAAAGCGTTTGTCAAAGCTTGCGAATGCGTGATTGATTTTTCTCTCCCTAAAGGCGTGGATAGCTTGCTAGACGCTCTTTTGGAATGCCCTAAAATTTTAGTCTCTGGCACAACCGGTTTGAAAGAAAAAACGCTAGAAAAAATGCAAAATTTAGCCCTAAAAGCGCCGCTTTTGCATGCGCACAACATGTCTATTGGGATCGCTATCCTCAATCAATTAGCCTTTTTGGCTTCTCTGAAATTAAAAGATGCGGATATTGAAATTATAGAAACGCACCACAATCTTAAAAAAGACACCCCGAGCGGCACTGCATTGAGTTTGTATCAAACTTGTGCTAAGGCTAGGGGGTATGATGAAAAAAACGCTCTTATCACTCATAGAGAGGGTTTGCGCTCTAAAGAAAGTATTGGTATAGCCGCTTTAAGGGGGGGTGATGTCGCCGGAAAGCACACGATAGGGTTTTACTTAGAAGGCGAATACATAGAGCTTAGCCATACAGCGACTAACCGATCTATTTTTGCTAAAGGGGCTTTAGAAGTGGCGCTATGGCTTAAAGATAAAGCCGCTAAAAAATATGAAATCAATGAAATGTTTGATTGAAATGAGCCTTATTTTTTAAAGATTGAAGCGTTTCTTAAACCCACTTAATGGTAAAATTTAGAGCGTTATTTTAGTTTTATTTACTTTTTGTTTAACAATAAATCATATCATATTAAAAATATAATTTAAAAAGTTTAATTATTAAAAATTTTAAAACAAAAGGATATAAAATGAAAACGATTAGAAACGGCGTGGTGGTTGGGGTGTCTTTATTTGGCGGTTGCGCTAGCGTTGAGACTCGTTTTGACGCTCTGCGTGTTGTTTGCGTTAAAGACGCTGTTATAGAAAAAGAATTGCACCACACGCCTAAGGACTTTAGCAACCCTTATTATATAAAACAAACTGATACCAGGTTTTAAGGGTTCTCTTCTTTAAAAATGTTTTGGCTCTTTTGTTTAAGATTGATTGAGCCAAACCTTTCAAAATATTCCAAAATAAAGAAAAAAATAAAGCCAATCTAACTCAAGCTTTCATCTAGGATTTTTGAGTGTTTTGAAAGTCATGCGATGATTGGTAGATGATAAAGTTATGGCTCACCATAAAGTAAAACATTCAAAAAATAAGTTTTCAAATTAGAGCGTTTTGAGATAGAAAATATCTAATGGTTATATTTAGAAATAAATTATCTATCTACAAGCTTGCAAAATAGCGCTAAAGAGATTATTTTCATCGCTTTGCAAATTCTCAAAGAAAGACTTTTTACCCACAAAAATGAGATTTTCTTTTGCTCTAGAAATAGCTACATTCAAGCGTTTAGAATCTAGCAAGAAAGAAAGATTACCATAAGTCTTTACGGTGGAATAAATAATGATGTCTGCCTCCTCGCCCTGAAAGGCATCCACGGTGTCTATTTTGGGTTTGTCAAAATTCTTAAAGTCGTATTTTTTTACTTCTAATCGCAAGCATCTTTTTTGGGCATCATAAGGTGATACCCCGTTCTAAGGGAAAAATTTTGTTATTGAGTTTTTCAGTGAAATTTTCAGGCAGTTCTCTAATCTCTTGCAACACGAGATGATCAGGAGTGGTGCGGCATTTTAGCATCAGATGAGCGACTCCCAAGGTTAAAACATTCTTTTGATAATCTAACACGGAATAACTAAGATTAGAGTCATTAAAAATATAAGCGTATTTTAAAATTTGAGATCCCAGTCGGTCATTAAAGAGCATGATCACATCCATGTGTTTGGGTTCTGGCTCTTTTTCAGCGATGAATACGCTTTTTAGCAAGCTGTCATAATTTATTACCCACACCTTGAAAGTATCTCTTGGCGTATACTTCTTATGTTTAAATTCCTTGTATTCAATGGGTAGTAGAAGTTGTATCCCATGGAACAAGCACTTGGTTATTTCCTGATCAATTGCATTTTCATACTTAGGCGACACTTCAAAAACGCTCTCTTCTAAAATGTGTTTATAAAGCAAACCTTTACACAAGCTAGCTTTGAAAAACCGGGAGCCTTCTTTATTTTGCCATGTAATTAAAATATAAAATTCCTCTTGAGAATTATAAGAATCCCATAACTTCTTTTTATGTTCTCCAAATGCCAAACTCAGGCGTTGCCCATAAATATTGCTTTTTTATCTCCATCATGCGTATAAATTTCACTTTTATTGACACGAGCAAGTTTTCCGACATAAAGAAAGTCTTGAGGCAAGAGATAATTTGGCTCCATAGTTTGGGTATGCTTTAAAATTTCATCTATGGTGCATTCTTTTTTCTTTATTTTGTTTTGAGTCTTGGTGATAACATCTTTGGCTTTTCTAATATTGTCCTTATTGCGATCCATTCGTTCTTGCATCTCATCTGCATTGTCTGGATTATTGAATTGCGATTCATCACGCCATTCTCTGTGTCTCTCTAGCCACTCTTGGTTATGGGCGATATTCTCGTATTTCTTTTTGACTTTTTGCTTTAATTCTTTAATCTCACCCAAAACACTTTTAATGTACTTCTTTTTTTCTTGTAATTGAGTTTTTAAACGAGACAAATAATCCAAATAAGCTAAAGCGCGGCGTTGCGTATCTTCAAAGCGGTTATAATTTGTTTGCAATACATGTTTTTACTGTGTGGATAGAGATTTCATTTCTTGTTGGATTTGCTCTAGAACAATCTTTAATTGCGTGGGTACATCTTTCTTTTCTTGCTGCAATCTTTCAATTTCTTCCAAATAGCGTTGGATGATATTGAGACAATGATCTGCGATTTTTAGGGTTTGCTGGTGTTTGTGGCGTTTTTTAGCTTGTTGCGCTTTGTGCGTGTAGCCCTCTATATCTTTTTTGAGCGTGTTTTGGCGTTCTTTTTCTTTTTCGGTTTCAACATCAAAAAAAGCCGCCAATACCCCAAAACCAACTGCTAGGATAGCCCCACCCACAATAAAGGGTAGCATTAATTCACCTTAGATGTTAATGCAAGCAAAGCTTGTTGGAAAGAAATAAGTTGCACATGCAATTCATTATCCGCTATTTGGTTTTTTCCACATTCTCTGCAGTGGATTAAAAGTTGATTTAGCGACTTAAACTCATTGATGATGTCTTGCACCATTTTTAAAATCATCGTATTTTTTTCGCGCTCATTGGAGAGTCTGAGCATTTCTTGTTCATGCGTATTGTTGAGTGCTGTCATATCTCTTTCGTATTCGGCAAGCTTTTCTACTAATCTGTTGGCTGAAGCTATCATCTCTTGATTTGCTTGTGTTTTTATTTGTTTGGTCTTCTCTTGCTCTTTGATAATTTTTTTTGGGTATTGATCGCTGTTAAAATCAAGTCTTTAGAAGCAGTGATTACCTTTAGAGCATCAGAAAAAGAGAGATTGTCAAGGAAACCCCCTTTAGAGTTTCCTTTTGGTGTGGGTAAATTAACGCTTTTCATATTAACCTCCTATAAAGTTTAAAGACGCTTGGCAATGCGCTGTGAGCGCTTCGTGGTATTGTTGGCGCAAAGCCACCATTCTTTGGGCATTGTCATAAGGGAATTTTTTCTCATACTCATCTAAATGATCCTTGATGCATTTTAAAATTTCAAAACTGCCCTCATAAGCCAATTTAAGCAGATGCATCTTGTCTGCATGGTTGCGTATTCTAGCATCTATCCTTTCTAAATCTTGGGCAAGCTGCAATCTGAGCTTCTGTTTGTCTAACTTTAACTCTACCAAAAGATTTTCATATTGTTTTCTTAAACTACTGCGTGTTGTTTCTAGTTGTTTGGTCTGTTCTTTAGCGGCGCGATATTGGCCATAGGAGTGGATCATATCGGCTAAACTAAGCGCTACATCCACACAGATTAAGACCGGACTTACCTTAGCAATTCCTTTTGTTCCATAGCGTATGGCGCTATAGATGATTTTTGTGTTGCGCATGCCACGCGTAAAACGCCCATTAGTTTTGAAAAGATCGATGCTTATCATAATTGTTTGCAGAGTGTTTCTGCTTCCATAAAATACTCCTGCTCCCCATGGGTTGCACGGATATATGTTTTCCCTTCGATCTTTGTGGGTGTTAGCACCTTTGAATCGATCTTAAAAACTAAAAACCGCTCTATTTCCTTTGGTTCCAAACGCACCATGATCTCATCTGACACATCCTTAAAATCTTTCGCATTATCTAATAAGCATAATACCTGATCAATATCCTTGCGTGCATTGTAAAGTTCCTTAAATTCTTGTGGGTTTAAATCTTCTCCTGCGATGAGCCACCCACGATGATGAGCTGCTAGTTCCTCATATTCACGCCATCTTTTTACTTTTCCTCTCACTGCATTTTCTAAAAACACCACCCGATCTGTGCGGTTGAATTTGTTGATTTCAGCATGTAAATTTAAAATGTTGCACCCATAAGCACTGATCTTATGTTTTTCATTGACAAAACCCCGCTTTACTAAAAAATCCAAGTGTTTTTGGATGGTTATAGGATTAATCTCTGTAACTTGTGATAATTCATTAAGGTTTAATCCATCTCCAAAAGCACGCAAGCAAAACAAAGTGAATTCCCCCACATCTTCAATTCTCTCCAAACAAAGACTTAGTTTATATCCCTAATACGGAACGCTCACATCTATAAAACCAGTGTCATGCTTCACTCTTATAACTCCTAAAATCCTCTCATCATAATTAATTAATATTTTTTAATCATTTGTTATTTTTAAAGCTTCATTCCTTTTTCACTCCGCAAAGTTAGACGATTATTTCTAGTGCCAATGATTTTAGTTTCCATTACTTTGTCTTTATTGCGGCTTTGACTTTAAGCACCTATCTCTAACTTATTTTTCCACCACAATAGACGCTTGGTTGTTTTCAATTTCTATATAAAGTTCTTTTTGAGAATTGGAGCTATAAGAGAGCTTGTTGTGTTGGTAGGCTTTGTAATCTTGGTCAAACACCACATAAAACAGGCGTTTGTTTTGAGAATTGGGGTAAGGGATCACATTGATAGAAGAAAAAGCGATATTCTTTTTTTCGTTTTTTGCAAACACCCTTTTTTTATATTCTTTAAAAGCGTTGAATTTCATGCCGTCATAGCGAGTGAAATTGGGGTTATAAAAACCCATGTAGCGTTCAAAATCGCCTTTAGCCCAAGCGTCTTTCCATTGAAAAAGGGCGCTTAAAATCATGCTCAGTTCTTCTTTGGTGCTAGGGAAAAACTTGTTTTCATAGGTGATAAGGAACGCTTTTTCGCCTTTCAATACTTTATCATAAGAGCTTAAAAGTTGGTTTTCAATCGCAATGCAACCCTTGGTGTTCAACTCATTTCGATCGCCATTTAAAGGCATTCCATGCACCCAAATGCCATGCCCAGTGCGTTTTTTCAAGGTGTCATACAAATTAGGGTAATTCGTTACAAAAGCCAAAACGCCATAATATTGATCCAAGCGTTCTAATTTTTGCGTGATGCGATACACTCCAATAGGCGTGGCCAAATCGCCCTCTAAAGTTTTATCGCCCTTTTTAGAGCCTACGAGGGCTTTAGAGCTGTTGATTTTTTTAAGCATGTTGTCATTGATTTCATAAAACTCTAAACTAGGCTTGGATTTATCCGCCACAAATAAAAACTGCTTGTTTTGATAATAGCCAAAATCCGTGTCCTTATTTTGAAGCTCTTCTAGCCAAAAAGATTTATCCGCTAAATAAGAATCCAGCTTTTGACCCACCACTTCTAAGCCTTGTTTTTGATAAAGCCGCACAATCTCTGACAAACGATCACTAGCAATCAATCCCACAAAGCCCATTAACAGAGCCGATAAAGCCGATAATATTTTTTTCAATTCATATCCCTTTTAGGGATATAACCCAGTTTTTGCAAGCTTTTTTCTTCCTTGCTCCATGATTTTTGAGCGATCACTTGCAAGTTTAAAAAAACTTTTTTTTCGCCCACTTCTTGCATTTTCAATCGCGCGTTAGTCCCGATGCGTTTGATATTCACCCCGTTTTTGCCTATCACGATTTTTTTTTGGCTTTCTTTTTCTACGATGATATGCGCATACACCTTGTCTATGCGTTCTTCTTCTATAAATTGATCAATGATCACATCGCTTTCATAAGGGATTTCATCGCTCAAAAAACAAAACAAACTCTCCCTAATGATTTCCTTATAAATATCGCGCATTTTTTCATCGCTCATTAAATCCTTTTCAAAAAGCCATGCACTAGGGCTTAAATGCTTGCTAATGCATTCTAAAAGCGCGTTTAAATTTTGAGATTTTTTCGCGCTCAAAGGCACTAAAGACAAGAATTGCGAAGCGTATTGTTGATACTCTTGCAATTTTTGTAAAACTTGCTTGTGCGTGGCTGTGTCAATCTTACTCAAAGCCAAAATGTGGGGTTTTTGGCACAAACTCAAAAACTCTTCATACCCTTTTAAATCATCATGCACAGAAGCTAAAAACACGCACAATTCAGCATCGCCCATCGCTTTTAAAGCCTGTGAGAGCATGCATTGGTTGAGTAATTTTTCTTGATGGTGGAGTCCTGGTGTGTCTAAAAAAATGATTTGGCTCTCATAGCCTTCTTTATCTTTAAAAGGCACGATGCATTTCATTAATTTCCTGGTCGCATTAGCCTTATGCGAAACAAGGGCTAGATGAGCGTTTAATAAAGTGTTTAAAAGAGTGCTTTTTCCAGCGTTTGGTTTGCCTATAAGAGCTACAAAGCCCGCCTTAGTTTTCATTATAAAATATACTTCACCAAGTTTTCATCAGCCACTAAATCCCCTAGCTTTGATTGGACTAATTCTTTAGTGATAGTAACCTTTTGCCCCGAATAATCCTCCGCTTCAAAACTAATGTCTTCTAGCACTTTTTCAATGGTGGTGTGCAACCTTCTAGCGCCTATATCTTCGCTTTTTTGATTGGCGTTATAAGAAAGTTTGGCTAACTCTTTGATCGCATCGTCTTCAAACGCAATTTCTACGTCCTCCACTTTTAAAAGGGCTTGGTATTGCTTGATGATAGAGGTTTTAGTTTGGGTTAAAATCATATACATGATTTCTTCGGTTAAATTTTCTAACTCCACCCTTAAAGGGAAACGCCCTTGCAATTCAGGGATCAAATCGCTTGGTTTAGAAAGATGAAACGCCCCTGCTGCAATGAATAAAATATGCTCTGTTTTAATAGAACCATACTTCGTATTGACCACGCTCCCCTCTACAATCGGCAACAAATCCCTTTGAACCCCCTCTTTACTGGGATCTTGACGGCTTCCTTCTTTAGAACTGACAGCGATCTTATCAATTTCATCAATAAAAATCACCCCTGAACTTTCCGCGCGCTTCAAGCCTTCCATTTTAATGGCTTCACTATCTAAAAGCGTGTCGCTAATTTCTGCTTTTAGGGCTTCTTTAGCCTCTTTGACGCTTAAAGTTTTTTTGACTTTATCCTGTTCTTTATGAAAAACCTTAATCAAGTTTTCTTGAACCCTTAAAATTTCAGGCGGCACATTGGAATCAATCTCTATGCTTTTTTTACGCACTTCAATTTCAATTTCTCTACTATCCAACTCGCCTTGCACGATTCTTTGTTGCATTTTTAAAAGGCTGTTAGCGTATTCTTGTTTTTTTTCTTCACTCACGCCGCTAGGCAATGGGGGTAAGAGTTTTTTAGCGATCTTTTCTACAACCGCCTCTTCAATCTTGTCTTTTAACTTTTCTTTATGCTCATTTTCCACTAAAAGCACGCTGTTATTGACTAAATCCCTTACCATAGACTCCACATCGCGCCCCACAAAACCCACTTCCGTGTATTTGCTCGCTTCCACTTTCACAAAGGGGAGTTTCATGATTTTTGCCATTCTTCTTGCGATTTCTGTTTTACCCACACCGGTAGAGCCGATCATTAAAATATTTTTAGGCGTGATTTCTTCTTGTAAGGATTTTTCCAGTTGCAAGCGTCTGTAACGATTCCTTAAAGCGATAGCGATAAACTTTTTAGCTTCCTTTTGCTCAATGATATACTCATCTAAATAAGCGACAATCTCTCTTGGGGTCATATTCAATTTAGACATTAAAGCTCCAAAATTTTAATATTCGTGTTGGTGTAAATGCAAAGATCCCCTGCGATTTTTAAGGACTCTTCTACGAGTTTTCTAGGCTCTAAGTGAGCGAAGTTATCTAAAGCTCTAGCCGCGCTCAATGCGTAATTCCCTCCGCTCCCAATAGCAGCGATCTTATTGTCTTCAGCTTCTAAAACATCGCCCATGCCGCTCAAAATAAAAATGTGATCCAAATTTAAAACGATCATCATCGCTTCCAATCGGCGTAAATACTTGTCTTTGCGCCATTCTTTGCTAAAATCCACCACGCTCTTAAACAAATCCCCTTTTTTGCTCTCTAAAATGCGTTCAAACATATCAAACAAGCTAAAAGCGTCCGCTGTGCTCCCGGCAAACCCGCTTAAAACCTGGTTGTGATACAAACTTCTGATTTTAGTCGCATTGGCTTTAACCACGCAATTCCCCAAAGTTACTTGCCCATCGCCTCCAATGAGCGCGAACTTCTTATGATTAAATTCCCCTCTATAGCCTAAAATCGTCGTCGCTTCAAACATTTTCTACTCAGCCACCACATCAATTTTAAACATGCCCACAATCCCTGATCCAAGCTTGACTTCAATCTCATAAATCCCTGTGCTTTTAATGGGGTGTTTGAGCTCAATGTCTTTTTTATCTAAAGTTAAACTTGCATGCTCTTCTTTCAAACGCTCAGTGATTTCTTCTTTGGTGATCGCTCCAAATAAAGAGCCGTTCGCGCCGACTTTTTTATGGATAGTTAGCGTGATGGTTTGCAAAGTTTCTACCATTTGCAATTTTTGCGCTTTTTCTAGGGCTTCTGTTTCAGCTTTCTTTTTAACTTCGGCTTTGTATTTGTTGATCACTTCGTTAGTGGCGAGTTTGGCTTTTTTGTTAGCGATTAAGAAGTTATTCCCATAGCCATCTTTAACCTCACACACTTCGCCCGCTTTGCCTAAATTTTTCACATCTTCTAGTAACAGAACTTTCATTAATATCCCCTTTAAGTTTTAAGTAATTTGTAATTATACCTTTTATTTTAATAAGTTAGGTTTTTATCGCCTAATTTTACCGCCCCTTTTGCTTTTCTAAAGCTTGTTTGACTAATTCCAAACAATAAGGGATATTCTCTTTTGATTCTAACTTTACTTTCATTTCTCCAACGCATGGACGACCGATTTTAGAAACATCTTCGATCTTTAGTTTTTCCTTTATTCCATCTTGCAACTCATTCAATTTCATATTTAAATACAATTCTAAATAATTTTTTTTCACAACAATATCCACAAAATTTGTTTTCAACTTATAAGCTATATATTGTTGATTAAGTTTTTCAGTTACCCTTTCATCAAGATTTTTAATCCCTTCGCTTAAAATATTAAACAATTCCCTTGAATGGGGGCTAAATTTATAAGAATTTAAATCATAAACCTTTTTTCTTTTTTAGATTTATCGCTCCCTAATGTTTTAGGGCTTACCCAAATCTTTAAAGCCAGATTTGCTAAATATTCAGCCCTGTCTAGAATCTCTTTTTCGCCAAAAACTTCTAAATCTTTCAAACCTTGATTGAGTTTTAATGGGCTTTGTTTGAAGCCGTTTTCCATATCTCTTTTTTCTTGGAAAGACTTATCACTATACTCAGAGTTATAACCGGTTAGAGTGAGATTCCCTATTGTGTGGAGGTATTTCTCATGTATTTCTTGAGCATTTTCGCCCAAGTCCCTTTCCCATTCTGGAATGGGTTTTTGGGGCATGACATGCTCTATGGTGCATTTTTCAGTATTGACCGGCTCTTTTGTGTCAAAATTTTCTAACCTTGTCAAGAAAGTATGTGTTTTTTTAAATTCATAAAAATCTCTCGTGATAAAAAGTTCTTTAAATTCCAAATCGTTTGGAAATCTTTGATTCCCTTTTAGCGACCCAAAACGCTCCTCCACGCTTTTAAGGTATTGCTTTTTATCAATCTTTTTTGTAAAAGAGGGAAAGAGTTTATTGAGACCATTTGATTTAAGCCCACACACCGCCCTTCTGCAAATATAGCTCTCTGTTAAAGCGATAATGGGGATAAAATCCTGCTTGGATAAAACGCCATCCTTATAATCGCTATAAAGCTCCAATAACAGCGGATACACCACATCCATTTCTAAATCTACGAGCAAACTTAAAGCCTTGTTTAGATCCTTATATTCTTCTTTTTTGAATGCGATCTGGCAAAAATACCCGCAATATTTTTGCAAATCTTTTAATAAATCCTCTATTTCTATCCCCTTTTCTTGTTGGTGATTTTTAAAAGCTTCATAAACTTTTTGTTTATTAGCAATCTCTCCTATTTTGATCGTGAGATAATGCCGTACAAATTTATTAAATAATGTTTCATTTTGTTTAAAATCCTCCTCCATAGCCCTCCAATATTTTTTATAAAAGCATTCTTGTTTTTCAACCTCTGTTTCCATGATGATATAGTTTCTGATCAAATCCGTTTGCGTGAGCTCGACACCTTTTGAGTTCATGCTCTCAAAGATGAGTTGAGGATCATCTTTCCCTTTTTCTAAAGAAATATAAACTATTATGAGTTTGTCTAATCCTTTAAAAATCGCTTCTAGTTTGTCGGTATTTTTACTGATCCACTCTTCAAATAATTTAAAATTTTCCACTATTTTTTCCGAAGGTTCGCTCGGCTTTCTTCTGCTTTCATCAATCAAAGATAGCAGAGTGTCTTTATCAGACTCTGAAAGGATGAGCCTGAATTTCTTATCGCCATCTTTATCGCTGTTGATGAGATAGTCATTCTCTATTTGGTTACGCGAAAATTTTTCCAAAATTTTAACTTCTTCGCTTAGATGATTCCTTAAAGCGATGAGTAAAAGCGTGATGGTAGTGAGCCTTTGTTGACCATCAATGATGAGTAATGGGCTAGAGTGCGTATTATCATCTCGCACATATAAAATGGAGCCGATAAAATGCCCGTTCATTTTATCATTCCCACCAACTTTTAAAATATCATCCCATAATTGTTCGCATTGTTTCTTTTCCCAACTATACAACCTCTGATAGATGGGAATGACAAATTGATTCGTTTGATTTTCTTCAAAAAATCTTAATAGTGTGATTGCTTCTGTTTTCATAGTGATTGCTTCTGCTTTCATATATAACACTCCTTGATTTAGCGGATTTTACCGCATGCATCTTGATAAAACTTAATGCAAATCTTACCTTTTTTACCCCATAAATGCTATAATCACCCCTATGAAATCAAACCAAACTCGTATAATTGAAGGTCATTAATGATAGTAAGAACTCAAAATACTGAAAGCAAGATCAAAGAATTTTTTGCATTTTGCAAAGAAAATGAAGTGGAATTTGTGGATTTTAGATTCAGCGATATTAAAGGCACTTGGAATCATATCGCTTATTCTTTTGGGGCTTTAACGCATGGCATGTTTAAAGAGGGGATTCCTTTTGATGCGAGCTCTTTTAAAGGCTGGCAAAGCATTGAACACTCTGATATGATTTTAACCCCTGATTTGGTGCGTTACTTCATTGACCCTTTTAGCGCGGATGTGAGCGCGGTCGTGTTTTGCGATGTGTATGATGTGTATAAAAACCAGCCTTATGAAAAATGCCCTAGAAGTATCGCTAAAAAAGCCTTAAAGCATTTAAAAGATTTAGGTTTGGGCGATGTGGCTTATTTTGGTGCGGAGAATGAATTTTTTATCTTTGATTCCATTAAGATTAAAGACGCTTCCAATTCCCAATACTATGAAGTGGATAGCGAAGAGGGCGAATGGAATAGGGATAGGAGTTTTGAAAACGGCGTCAATTATGGGCATAGACCGGGCAAGCAAGGGGGCTATTTGCCTGTGCCGCCAACGGATACGATGATGGATATTCGCACTGAAATTGTGAAAGTCTTAAATCAAGTGGGGCTAGAAACTTTTGTCGTCCATCATGAAGTCGCGCAAGCGCAAGGCGAAGTGGGCGTGAAATTTGGGGATTTAGTGGAAGCGGCTGATAATGTCCAAAAACTCAAATATGTGGTTAAAATGGTCGCTCATTTGAACGGCAAAACCGCCACTTTCATGCCAAAACCTTTGTATGGGGATAACGGAAGTGGGATGCACACCCATGTGAGCGTTTGGAAAAACAACGAAAACCTTTTTAGCGGCGAAACTTACAAGGGCTTGAGTGAGTTTGCGTTGCATTTTTTAGGGGGCGTGTTGCACCACGCTAGAGGGTTAGCCGCTTTCACTAACGCTTCTACTAATTCTTATAAACGCCTAATTCCTGGCTATGAAGCCCCATCTATTTTGACTTATTCCGCTAGCAATAGGAGCGCGAGCGTTCGTATCCCTTATGGGATTTCTAAAAATAGCGCTAGGTTTGAATTTAGGTTTCCGGATAGCTCATCAAACCCTTACCTGGCTTTTGGGGCTATTTTAATGGCTGGTATTGATGGCGTTAAAAATAAGATTGATCCGGGCGAAGCGATGGATATTAACCTTTTCAAATTGACTTTAGATGAAATCAGAGAAAAGGGTATCAAACAAATGCCCCACACTTTAAGGCGATCGCTAGAAGAGATGCTAGCTGACAAGCAGTATTTAAAAGAGGGGCAAGTTTTTAGCGAAGAATTTATCCAAGCCTACCAGTCGCTTAAATTCCACTCTGAAGTGTTTCCATGGGAGAGCAAACCCCATCCTTTTGAATTTATCACCACTTATTCATGTTAAAACTGAATGAGAGGGTAAATCCCATTCTAAAAAGAGTGGCTTGAAAAAATTGGTTTTTTTAGTTTGTTCTAATGGAATATCAATGATAAGATTTAAAAATGTTCAAAAGTATTTTTTAAGATTAAAGTAAAGAGTTTGATTTTAGTCAAGTGATAGTAGAGATTGAGTGGGGTATTTTCTAAAAACTACAAAGCTTCCATGGCTTTTTCATAACCAAATTCTGCGGATTTTTGCAAGAATTTTTTAGCCCTACTTTTTTGTTTTCTAACACCAAGCCCTTCTTTATAAGCGATTCCGATTCTATAAAGGATTTCCCCCATTTGTTGTTTGAGTAAAATAATATTGCTTGAAATTTCAGCAATATCTTCGTAAGAAGTCATATTATGTATCTCACCGTTGCCTTGAAGGGATGACTTAAGATTCTCAAGTCTTTCAAATTGTTTTCCAAATCTTTTAGGATTCGCGCTCAAACCTGAAAGATCAATGAATTGCGATGCAATAGCGAAACTAAAGAAAGTATGGTTATAAACATTTATGCCTTTATTGGAAAATATGCGAACCATATGGGTGTAAGTTTTGAGTGCTTGTTTCAAATCCTTTTTCATCCCCAAGCCTTGCGCTTGCATGTATCCTAAAATTAAAGCGCCTCCTAACATGCCGCTCCCATACCCTTTGATAGCGTTTTGTGCATAGAGTTGCGCTTTTTTATAATCCACTTTCACGCCCTTTCCCTCCAAATACATTTTGGCTAAATAAACACTGCCAAGCCCAATGCCGTATTCTTCTGCCGTTTTAAAATCTTTAAAGGCTTGCTTGTATTGGCCTTTATTAAAATTATCCAAACCATTTTCAAAATAATATGTCTTATATTGTCGTGTAAATAAATCCCAATCATCACTTATGCTAATATATTCATCAGCTATACAAAGCGAAAACGACAACAATAAACCTAATGAAAGCAATAAAGGTTTTAAACGAGAAAAAATAGCGCGATAACAATCTTTAAACATGCCAAATCCTTATAATTTGAGCCATTCTTTAGCCTGTTTTTCTAGCCAAATCACATCGCCGCTCGCATGAAATTCCACTTTAGGGAATGCATAGGCGTTCTTTTTAAGGGCGTATTTTTGTTGCAAATATTCTACAATAGCATCGCCAGAATGGATGAGTAGGGGGGTTTTTGAAAGGATAAAATGCTCCATAAAATAGCTTTCAATTTTTTGAGCGATTAAAGGAAAATGCGTGCAACCTAAAATAATCACTTCAGGCAAAATCTTTAACGGGGCGAAATAATAACGCATGCAAGTTTCTAGCAATTCGCCCTCTAAAATATTTTCTTCAATCAAAGGCACAAAAAGCGAAGTGGCTAAATGCGAAACATTCAAATAACCTTGTTGTTTTAAGGCGTTATCATAAGCGCTAGATTGGATCGTCGCTTTTGTCCCTAGCACTAAAATAGGGGTGTTTTTATCTTTCACATGTTGTTTGATCGCTAAAATGCTTGGCTCAATCACGCCCACAATAGGGATTTTGGAATGTTTTTGCATCTCTTCTAAAGCTAAAGCGCTCGCTGTGTTGCACGCTACAATCAATAATTCAATCTTGTGGGGTTTGAAAAAATCCAAAGCTTCTAAGCCAAATTGCTTGATCGTGGTGGGGTCTTTAGTGCCATAAGGCACTCTAGCGCTATCGCCATAATAGATGATTTCATCAAACAATTGCGCTTTTAAAAGGCTTTTTAAAACGCTAAACCCTCCCACACCGCTATCAAAAACGCCTATTTTCATGACACTATTTTAATGGGATTTTAAGATTTTATTTTTCGTTCATTAAATTTAAAAACTCTTCGTTGTCTTTGGTTTGTTGCATTTTAGAATACACAAAACTTAAAGCTTCCACATCATCCATTTGTTGCATCACATTCCTTAAAACCCACACTTTAGTCAAGCGATCTTTTCCAAGTAAGATATTATCCTTTCGTGTGCCGGATTTTAAAATATCAAAGGCCGGGTAAATGCGCCTGTCTGCAATATTCCTCGCTAAAACGATTTCGCTATTCCCAGTGCCTTTAAATTCTTCAAAAATCACCTCATCCATTCTTGAACCCGTTTCAATCAACGCCGTAGCGATAATCGTCAAGCTCCCGCCTTCTTCAATATTCCTTGCAGCTCCAAAAAAGCGTTTAGGCCTGTGCAAGGCGTTTGCATCCACGCCCCCACTTAAGACCTTACCGCTTGAGGGCGTTACAGCGTTATAGGCTCTCGCTAAACGAGTGATAGAATCTAGTAAAACCACCACATCTTTGCCCATTTCCACTCGTCTTTTAGCTCTTTCTAAAACCAATTCAGCGATTCTTATGTGGTTGTTTGCGGGCAAATCAAAAGTGGAGCTAAAAACTTGACCCTTAACGCTTCGCTGCATATCCGTTACTTCTTCAGGGCGCTCATCCACTAAAAGGATAATCAACTCCACTTCAGGGTGGTTAGAAGTGATGCCTTGGGCGAGCTCTTTCATCAGCTCTGTTTTCCCGGTCCTTGGGGGCGCGACGATCAAAGCCCTTTGACCCTTACCCACAGGGCTGAATAAATCCAGCATCCTACCGGTAACTTTAGTGGGTTCGTATTCCAATTTGATTTGTTCATCAGGGAATAGGGGGGTTAGGTTGTCAAACAAAGGGCGGTTTTTAATCTCATCTGAAGGCAAGTAATTGATGGCTTCTATCTTCAAAAGAGCGTAGTATTTTTCTTGATCTTTAGGGGATCGCACTTGACCGGTAACAATATCGCCATTCCTTAAAGCAAAGCGTCTGATTTGAGAAGGACTGACATAAGTGTCATTATGCCCGTCTGAAAAGCTCCCATCAAACCCCCTTAAAAAGCCATAGCCATCAGGCATGATTTCTAAAATCCCGGTAAAAAGAATGTATCCGCCTTGCGTAACTTGGGTTTTTAAAATTTCAAATATCAAGTCTTGGCGCTTGAATTCTTGAGGGTTTTCTACTTTGAGCTTGTTAGCGATTTCTAAAAGCTTTTCAGTAGGGTAGGTGCGTAAATCTTCAATGTGATAACCGCTCACTGGCGTGTGTGTTTTGACTTTGTGCGAACTCTTATGCGTAGGCGCGTTTTCGTTCATTAAATTTCCTTTTAATTAAAAAGAGGTTTCTAGTTGTTTCAATTAAGATGAATACAAAAAGCTAAAGCATTCTTAAAAAATTAGTGTAACCAAAAGATGCTAATAAGTGGCACATGCCACAAGTGTTGAATTTCGTAATGCTTCGCTATGCTATCATAATTTTTTTAACAAAGTCAAATTTTATTTTAACTTTAGAGTGGTTTTAATTTATTATTACTTATGCTATAATTTTAAGTTTAAATTTAAGAATAAAGGACACTTAATGAAAAAAGGCATCCACCCAGAATACATCCCATGCAAAGTTACTTGCGTAACGAGCGGGAAAGAAATTGAAGTTTTAAGCACTAAACCTGAAATGCGTATTGATATTTCTAGTTTTTGCCACCCTTTCTATACCGGTAGCGATAAAATCGCTGACACTGCAGGGAGAGTAGAGAAATTTAAGCAACGCTACAATTTGAAGTAACTCTTTTAAAAAGCGTGGCTTTTTGTGTTGCATTTTTTGCCCACTCCTATAGGTAATCTCGCTGACATTACGCTACGCGCTTTAGAAGTTTTAGAGCGTTGCGAGGTTTTTTTGTGTGAGGATACAAGGGTGAGTAAGAGGTTGTTGCACTTGCTTGCACAAAACCCTATCATTAGCCATTCTTTCCCTAATATTGCGACTAAAAAAAGGGAATTTATCGCTTTCCATTCGCACAATGACCAGGAGTTTTTAAGCCAAGTAGAGCTTTCTTTTTTTGATAAAGAAATCGCTGTGATGAGCGATGCGGGCATGCCAAGCTTGAGTGATCCATGCATGAGTTTAGTCGCTTACGCTTTAAAGCATAATATCCCATACGATGTTTTGCCTGGGGCTAATGCGCTCACCACGGCGTTTTGCGCGAGCGGGTTTTTAGAAGGGCGTTTTTTTTACGCCGGCTTTTTGCCTCATAAGAGCAAGGAAAGGCGTTTGAGGATCGCTAAAATTTTAAACGCTTTAGCGTATTTGGAAGAAAATACCCCAGTGGTTTTTTATGAAAGCCCGCACCGATTATTAGAGACTTTAAAGGATTTAAACGATTTGGCTAAGGGCATGCATTTATTTGCGGCTAAGGAGCTTACCAAACTCCACCAGCGCTATTATTTAGGAGAAATTTCTCAAATCATAACGCAGTTGCAAAAGAATAATATCCAAGGGGAGTGGGTTTTAGTGCTTTTGAATGAGAAAAAAATAGAGCCTTGCATGGGGCTATCGGCGTTATTGGAGTTGGATTTGCCTCCTAAAATTAAGGCTAAAATTGAAGCCGCTATGACACAACAAAACGCTAAAGAGCTTTATAGCCAGCGTTTGTTAGAAGAAAAAGATCAATAAAAGGGGTTTAGCATGCAAGCAGTGGTTTATGGCAAGCAAGTGATTATGCATATTCTAAACTCTCATCAAGAAAAATTGCAAGAAATCTATCTTTCTAAAGAAATAGACAAGAAACTTTTTTTTGCGCTCAAAAAAGCATGCCCAAATATCATTAAAGTGGATAATAAAAAAGCGCAAAGCTTGGCTAAGGGGGGGAATCATCAAGGGGTTTTAGCTAAAGTGGAACTGCCTCTAGCCATTTCTTTAAAAGAGATTAAAAAAGCTCAAAAACTTTTAGTGCTTTGCGGTATTACAGATGTGGGGAATATTGGGGGTATTTTTAGGAGCGCGTATTGCTTGGGCATGGATGGCGTTATTTTAGATTTTGCTAAAGAATTGGCTTATGAGGGGATTGTGCGATCCAGCTTGGGGCTTATGTATGATTTGCCTTTTAGCGTTGTGCCTAACACGCTGGATTTAATCAATGAGTTGAAAACGAGCGGGTTTTTGTGTTTGGGTGCGAACATGCAAGGCTCTAGCCCAAGAGAAGATTTAGCCTTAAAAAAATGCGCTCTTTTTTTAGGGAGCGAGCATGAGGGGTTGTCAAAAAAAATCCTTGCTAAAATGGATACGATCTTAAGTATAAAAATGCGGCGCGATTTTGACTCGCTCAATGTGAGTGTGGCAGCAGGGATTTTGATGGATAAAATCAACTAGGTGGTCAATGAATGGAACAGAATAAAAAAAGTTTGGAAAATTTAGATCTTTCTGATGTTCAAAAAAACTCTAAAGACATTTCTGGTGCGGCATTAGAAGAATTATCGCTTAAGACTTTGGATAAAAATTTGCAAATTTTAAGAGAAATTGGGGTGCAAGAAATTTATAAAGCGACCAAAATCGCTTCTAAAAATATCAACTACATACTGGAAAAGCGTTATGAGTCTTTATCAAGGGTGCATGCTAAGGGTTTTATACAGATTTTAGAGCGCGAATACAAGCTTGATTTGAGTGCATGGATGAAAGAGTTTGACAGGGTGTGCACTTTTAAAGAGAGCGTGAGCGAAGAGCCAGATAAAGAAACCAACCCTGAAGAAGCAACCAAAAACCCTTTGAAAGTTGAGATAGATTACAGCATCAATCAGGCTAATATCAAATTGTCTAAAGGATTGTCCAAATGGAAACCCTTTGTTTTGGTTTTAGGGGTGATTGTCATTATTTTAGCGATCGTTATCATTCAAAACATTTCTTCTTTAAAAGAAGAAAGAGAGCGAGAAAACGCTATTAAATCCGGCACTAAAAATAGTTCTTTCAATGAAGCTCATCCCGCAGAAGAAAACAAGATAGAACCAACGCCTAAGCCAGACAAAAAACAAGAAAAGCAAAAAGAACAAAAAGAACAAGAAAAAGCAGAAAAACAAGAAAAAGAAGCGATCAAAGAAAATCCTGACACCATTTATATCATGCCTAAACGAGATATTTGGGTAGAAGTGATTGATTTAGATGAGAAGAAAAACTCTTTTCAAAAGGTTTTTAAAAAAAATTACCCCTTAGAGGCCAAAAACCACCGCTTGTTATTGCGTTTTGGGCATGGGCATCTCACTCTTAAAAATAACCATCAAGAGCAAGATTATAACGATGGCAAAACCAAACGATTTTTATACGAGCCAGCTAAAGGTTTGACCCCCATCAATGAGTCTCAGTACAAAGAACTCCAGCAATGAAAAATCTTTTTTTAGCCTTTATTGTTGGGGGAATGCTTTTAAACGCTGATGCTTTAAACAATAAGATTGAGAATTTAATGGGGGAGCGATCTTATCACATGAACAAGCTTTTTTTAGAGCGTTTGTTTAAAAATCGTAAGGATTTTTATCAAATGGGGCGTTTGGATTCCTTAAAATTGCTCAACACTTTAAAAGAAAATGGGCTTTTATCGTTTAATTTTGACAAGCCAAGCATGTTAAAAATCACTTTCAAGGCTTCAAGCAACCCATTAGCGTTTGCTAAAAGCATCAATAATTCTTTGAGCATGATGGGGTATTCGTATGTTCTGCCCATTAAAATGCAAAGCTCTTCGGGTGAGAATATTTTTTCTTACGAGCTTAAAACGGAATATGTCTTAGACCCTAACATTTTGATAGAGACGATGAAAAGGCATGGTTTTGATTTTATAGATATTAGACGGGTGTCTTTGAAAGAGTGGGAATACGACTTTATTTTACAAAAGATCAAGCTCCCCAATGCAAGAGATTTAGTTGTAAATAGCGATCCTGTAGAATTTAAGGAAGCAAGCGGGAAATATTGGCTTAGCGTGAATCAAAACGCGTATTTGAAAATAAGCTCCAATAACCCTTTATGGCAGCCAAAAATCATTTTTTATGATGAAAATTTAAAGATCATTCAAATCATTGCCAAAGAAAACAAACAACAAGAAATCGCTCTTAATTTGCTCAATGGCGTGCGTTTTATCCAAATCACTGATGCAAAAAACCCTATCATTTTAAAAAGTGGGATTAGCGTGGTTTTTGATGCGATGCCTTAAGTAGGGGTAAGTTTTATCCAATTTTAAAATGAAAAATCCGTTTTTAAATTTGAAAAAAGAGAGCCTTAATAATAGCGATCCACCCAATATTTACCAAAAAAAATCTTTTGTATCACACAGCCCACCAATAGTCCAGCTCCCGCTTCTATAAAAAGGACAGCCCACCAATTGATAAAACCAAACCTTACAAAAAACAAATGCGCCGGTAAAAAGCCAAGCAATAGTGAAATGCCGCTCACAATAGAAATCCCAAAGCGCGTTTTAAAGATTTTACTTTTTTTGCCAAACGCCATGTCTATTACAAATTCCCCACCAAGAGAAATCAAAAAAAACCAAATCAAATGTTCAGGCATCAACAACCAATCAACTGCACTACTTCTATTAACCGCTGTAATGACAAGAAGTGAGAAAAAATACACGCTTGCAGATGCAAAATGCCTGCCCCTATCCCTTAAAGACCAATTCTTAGAAAAACGGCTTTTGATTTTTTCATATATTACATGTATCATGGGGTTTCTTTATTTTTTGGAATAATTATTAGACTTGACTTTTGTATTGTAAAATAAAAATCTTTCATCTAACGCATTGAGCATAGCATTATCTTTTTGTATTCAAATCAAAGGAGAAAAATGATAGATTAGTAACACAATGTTGTTTTTATACTATTCTAAACAACACGCTAATCTTTTGATTTAAATAAGAGCGTTACTTTTCACTCTATAAAATCATAAAAATTTAATGCAATGTTTCAGTGCGGCATGTTTTCTACAAACGAACCAAGCGACATTAATTTTTGATAGCGGTTGTCAAGGAAATGAGGGTCTTGTTGGATAGTCCTTAGAGCGTCTAAAAAATACTCTTTGATCGTGTTGGCCGCTGAGATTTTATCTCTATGAGCCCCCTTGCTAGGCTCTAGGATAATATCATCAATAAGCCCTGCTTCTTTTAAATCTCTAGGCGTGATTTTCATCGCTTTAATAGCCACTTCAGTCTTGCTAGGATCATCCCAAAGGATCGCTGCACAACCTTCTGGGGATATAACGCTAAAAATGGAATATTCCATCATGGCCAACTTGTCTGCCACCGCAATCGCTAACGCGCCACCACTGCCCCCTTCACCGATAATAATAGAAATAGTAGGGACTTTTAAGGAGGCGAACTCTTGGAGGTTTTTAGCGATCGCTTCGCTCTGGCCTCTTTCTTCTGCACCAATTCCTGGATACGCTCCGGCCGTATCTACAAGCATTAAAATAGGCAAATTAAACTTTTCAGCAAATTTTGCCATTTTCAAAGCTTTACGATAACCGCAAGGATTGGGCATGCCAAAATTCCTCAAAAGCTTGTTTTTAGTCCCTCTGCCTTTTTCTTCCCCAATCACCACAACCGGGATATTATCAATTTTGCCTATAAAACACACGATCGCCTTATCATCATTGTAATGCCTATCCCCAAAGACTTCATACTTGTCTTTTAAGATCAAATCAATGTAATCCATAGCGTAGGGCCTGTCAGGATGTCTTGCTAACTGGAGTTTTTGAAAATCAGTGAGATTGGAGTAAATGGTTTTAACTTCCTTATCCAATCTTTTTTCTAAGATTTCTTTAGCGTCCTCATCGCCTCTAATAAGGGCTAGTTCAATTTCATTTTGAATTTCTTTAATATGATTTTCAAAATCTAAATAAATGGCCATTCAAAATCCTAACTTTGTGAAACTAGGCTTTTTTGAAAATCACAACACCATTAGTGCCACCAAAACCAAACGAGTTGCTCATCACCGCATCCACTTGCTTTTCTCTAGCCGTATTGGGGATATAATCTAGATCGCATTCTGGGTCAGGCGTTTCTTGATTGATGGTGGGAGGTAAAATCCCTTGATTCATCGCCATGATGGAAATAACGGCTTCTAAAGCGCCCGCAGCGCCTAAACAATGCCCAATCTGCCCTTTAGTGGAGCTAACGGGAGGAACTTTTTCTTTAGAGCCAAACACATTTTTAAGAGCGATGCTTTCATACCAATCGTTATAATGCGTGCTAGTCCCATGTGCATTCACATAGCCTACTTCCACTTTCGCCATTTCTAAAGCCATTTTCATGGCTCTAAAAGCCCCTTCGCCCTCAGGGGCTGGGGCTGTGATATGGTTAGCATCGCCGCTCTCACCATACCCGGCAAATTCTGCATAGATTTTCGCCCCTCTTTTTTTCGCGCTCTCGTATTCTTCAAGCACTAAAGCCCCAGCGCCTTCCCCCATCACAAAACCATTGCGATCCTTATCAAAGGGTCTTGAAGCTTTTTTAGGCTCGTCATTTCTTGTAGAAAGGGCTTTAATGCTTGCAAACCCACCAATACCCACAGGACAAATGGTGGATTCCGCTCCCACGACTAGCATTTTATCAGCCCCACCAAGCAAAATGGTCTTAACCGCTTCAATAATCGCATGAGTGCCGGCTGCACAAGCCGTTACGCTAGAAAGGTTAGGCCCTTTAATGCCAAACTCAATGGAAGTGAAACCTCCGATCATGTTCACTAACGCAGAAGTGATGAAAAAGGGATTGACTTTTCTAGGGCCTTTTTCAAAACAAAAAATGGAATTCGCTTCAATATTCCCCAATCCGCCAATCCCAGAGCCAGAGCTTACGCCCATGCGATTGGCCAATTCTTCAGGGCATCTATTTTGAGCGTCTAAAATCCCACTATCTTTCATCGCCTCTCTTGTGGCTTTCAAGGCTAATTGAATGAAACGACCTGCCTTTTTAACATCTTTGGGATTCATCACCTCTGTAGGGTCAAAGTCAGTGATTTCTCCAGCAATACGCACAGGAAACGCGCTCGCATCAAAGCTTTCTATGTTTTTGATACCGCATTCCCCTTTAGCGATCGCCAAAAAAGAATCTTCTTTGTTTAAACCTAGCGAATTGATCATTCCCATTCCAGTTACTACAATCCGACGCACCAATAGCTCCTCATTTCAAAAACTTTCATTCAATAAAACTAGATTTTAGCTAAAACTAAATTTTTAGATAAAACCTGGAGACCAACGCTCCAGGTTAAAAAGATTAGGCTAGTTTATTATCCTCAATATACTTCACCACATCGCCCACATTGACGATTTTTTCCGCTTGCTCATCAGGGATTTCAACGCCAAACTTTTCTTCTAACGCCATGATTAATTCCACGACATCTAAAGAGTCCGCGCCCAAATCTTTTACAAATTCCGCTTCTGGCGTAACTTGTGCCGCATCCACATTCAACTGCTCAGCAATAACTGCCTGAATATCTTCAAATAAAGCCATGATTAAAACTCCCTTGTTTTGTAAAAATTAAATTGAATTATTGGAGCGTTTATTTTTGCTCCAAAACATCTAAAATCCTATACAACAAATAAATTACAATGAGAAACAATATTAAATAAATAATCCCCATTTGACAATAACCTCTTTGTTTTAGAATAACCTCATAATGGTAGCATGATTTTTGCTACTTACAAACTTTTATTGCTAAAAGAATCCTTTGTTTAGGACTACATATAAAGCCCGCCATTGACTTTGAGAGTCTCTCCAGTGATATAACTAGAGTGATCACTCAAAAGAAACGCTACCGCTTCTGCCACTTCTTTAGCAGACCCTAGCCTGTTTAAGGGAATATTTTTCATATAATCCGCTTTGACTTCATCTTTTAAAGTGGCGTTCATGTCGGTTTCTATAAAGCCTGGCGTTACACAGTTAAAACGGATATTCCTTAAAGCTCCCTCATAAGCAAAGGACTTGCTCATCGCAATCATCCCCCCCTTACTCGCTGAGTAGTTTGTTTGCCCCATATTGCCTCTTTCACCAATAATAGAAGCGACATTGACCACGCTCCCAAAACGGCTTTTACTCATAACCTTTAAAGCTTCCCTACAACCTATAAAAGCTGAAGTGAGATTATTTTCTATGACATGATGAAAATCTTCTGTTTTCATCTTAATGGCTAATTTATCGCGCACGATACCGGCATTATTCACCAAGTAAGACAAACCTCCATCGCTTTGGACAATGGTTTGTATCGCTTCAACAAAATCGCTTTCAGAAGTCGCATCAAATTTAATGACAGCCACTTTGTAGCCTTTTTCTTCAAGTTCATTTTTTAAAGCGTCAGCCACTTCTGCGTTACTGCGATAATTGATCCAAACTTTCAACCCCATAGAAGTAAGAGTTTTTGCAATTTCGGCCCCAATGCCTTTAGAAGCTCCCGTAATGAGAACATTTTTCCCTGTGAATTGCATTCTTTAATAATCCTTAACTTTTAAATTCGTTCAAGTTCTTATAGTCTTGATTCATAGCGCCTTAACATATAAAGACGCTTTAAAACTTTCTTTTTAGCGCTGATTTTTTGTTTTTTGCGCTTTTCAGTTTTAGACTCAAAGAATCTTCTTGCACGGCATTCTGTTACCACTAGATTGCGATCGGTTTGCTTTTTAAACCTTCGGTAAGCTTCATCAAACGCATCGCCTTCTCTAACCTTAATCCCTGGCATACTGCTATCACCTCTTTTCCATAGCTTAAAATCATTGCTTAACAATGGCTACAAATGAAATAGCATTATATAAGACGAATTAACTGGTTGTCAAGAATTTTCACTTTTTTCTAGCAATTTTGTTAATAAGGTTATAAGGATCAAAGGCAACTGTCATATACACTTGGTAAGATTCTGACCAAGGCAAGCTTCTATCAAAGCCTCCACGCATTGCATTAAGCACGAAATTGATTCTAACGGATGCAAAGTCGTTTTTCCAATTGTAATACAAATCAAAACGATTGTATAAATTGGCTTGAAAGAATGGCACGCCACGATAAATAGGTGTGGGGCAATAAGAGGGCGTGCAATACATTTCAACATATTGATATTGGTTGTAAAAAGGCATTTCGGGGGTTTTGGCAAAATAAAATAAATTGTGTATTCCAAAACCTTTGTATTGAATCTCTACGTCAAATTGCCCTCCCACGCTATTCATAAAAGGCACATTTTTGTGAAGTTGCCTCAATCGGCTTGACTCAGAAACCATACCAAAACTAGCGTTGAGCTTTTCCATAAAGGGGGCTATATCTAAAAGGCTTGTCCCTATGTAAGCGTTAAAATAAAGGCGATCCATAAGATAAATATTATTACTATCAATCGCTTTTTTTTCGTTAAATTTCATGCCATCAGCCCCATTTAAAAGGTATTTGTCTTCGTTATGGAACAAGACAAAATACCCTCCAATACCCAATAAATCCTTAAAGAAATTATAAGCAACAGAGCCATTCATTTGAAACCTATCCATTGCATTCCCATAAGGGTTTCTCCCGAATTTACAGGTGTTGTAACAATTCCCCCCAAACCAATCTAGCATGAACTCCGCATGCCCATAATAGGGTTTTGAGGGCGAATAATGGTTTTGAAATTGCAATAAAAACCCTCTAGCGTTGGGATCTATAAACCAATAATAGGGGGCAAAAATATTCAAACCATACCTTCCTAAGAGGTTTTTTCTAGGAAAGATCCCTCCATAAAAAGTGAAACGTTTTCCCCTAGCCTTATAATACATCGTAGGCCCCCAACGGTAGGGGAAATTGGTGCTATAATTATGGAAGTTTTGAAAAAAATACGCCCCCACAGTTAGGCTTTGCTCCACACCTTTTGTATAAAATTGGATCCCAAAATTTGGAGTTAGACGGGTTTTAAGATTGGTGTTAGTATTGACCCAATAAGGCGTTGAACCTTCATGGTCCATGATAAACATGTTGAAACCCAAATTGTATTTAAAAATATTCCAATCAAAAGCGTGAGAATTAACCGCTAACAAACAGACCAAAGAAGAATGTTTTAAAAAGGTGTTTATTGCCACTTGTTACCCCTGTGTCATCATTATTTTGATAAAAAAGATTATCTTGTAACAAATGGTTATTCTAGCACATCTAAAAATATTTTTCTTTAGATTTAATATAAAATAGCGTTTATTTCATGTTAGAATAGCCTTTGTGATGTTGCATTACACATAACTAAAAAAGGAAATTTTAATGGAATTAGAAAATAAAAATATAAAACCCGGTCGTAAGCGCGTTGCTGTAGATGAACTGAAACGCAACTTTTCAGTAACTTTTTATCTGTCTAAAGAAGAACATGATGTTTTAAGACGATTAGCTGATGAAGAAGTAGAGAGCGTGAATTCTTTTGTAAAACGCCATATTCTAAAGACTATTATTTACAAAAAAGGCACTAATCAAGATTCTTCTATCAATTTATGATTCTTCTAGTAGGCTTTAAGCCTACTAGAAGGCATTCACTCCTAAGAGCAACACCCACTAGAGCATTTAGTTTTAATCCCTACTGATGAGCGATTCATCAAACAAAACCCTTTCCCTTCTAAATAGCGTCTCGCATCAAACCCAGCCACAAATAAGCCTCCGGCAAATAACGCCAAGTCTTTAACCACTAACCTTCCTGCCCCAGATAGCCATGGGAAATGCTGATTGACAAAAACTTCTGGCGTTGTGAATAAAAAGGATAGGGTAGTGATAGTCATTCCGGCGACAAGCAAGCCTCCAATCACACCCATTAAAGGCATCCAAAGCCCTAAAAGCACCAAAATACCTAAGATCATAATCGTAACCCCTAAAGCTTCAGCCACTAAATAAGTGCGGTTTTCTTTATGCCATTCTTTGTTTTCAACGATTTTAGGATCATCTTGCATTTCTTCTTGCATGGACTGGGATTCAGACATTTTGTGTTGTTTGTATGCAGGTTTTTCAAATTTATACATGAAAGAAAAGAAAGGGGAGTTGGCCACAAAAGGAGCGATCCCTTCGGCTTCATAAGGCACAAACTTAAGCCCTCCGATCCAAATAAAAATAATGAAAATAGCTATATGCATCAAATAGCCGCCTAAATTCTGGAGTTTTGTAATTACTTCAAGCAATGATTTTAACGCTTGCATGATTTTATTCCTTTAAGATGTTTTTTATATTGCTAAAAACAGCTTGGAAATGATAGCGCATTATGCTCAATTAAAATAAAATCATTTTGATTACTATTATAATAATGATACTTAAAAATACCCATTCTCAAAAACACCCATGCCCGAAACGCTCATGCCAATATAACGCACCGCGCCTTTATAAAAAATTTCATCATTTTTTAACGAAAGCTCTAAAAATTCGTTGCTTTTAGGGATAAGGGTGGCGTTTTGGGGCGTGTCATAAAAAACGCATGCAGCGATAAAAACCGCCGCCATGCCTGTCCCGCAAGCTAGGGTGAAATCTTCAACCCCTCTTTCATAAGTTTGTAAAAAAATCGTCTTTTGATTTTCTATAAAAGCGATATTAACATTAGCGTTAAACGCATGCCTTAAAGCCCTTAATTCTAGCGTGTCAAGCGAATTTAATAACCCTTTATTTTTCACAAATCCCACTAAATGCGGCACGCCTGTATCTATAAGGTAGAAAGTGGGGATACTTGCTAAAACGCTGTCATTGGTAAAAAATTTTTTGCATCTTAAAGCGGGTATGGTGTCTAGGATTTTGTAGTTACCAAGATTGCTCTCTATGGTATTTGGCTCTTCTATGCGGATAGAAATCTCTCTTTTTCCGGCCAAAAAAACATGCTCTTTAGGGGCTATAGCATGTTGGTAAGCAAACAACCCCACGCAACGGCTCGCATTCCCGCACATGCCAGCTTGAGAGCCGTCTGAATTGTAAAAATCCCATTCATAGTCATAATCCTTGCTCGGTAAGACGACTACAAGCCCATCAGCGCCAAAACCTTCATGCCTGTGGCACACCTGTTTGGCTAAATTGGAAAAATCTTTTTTTTTGAAGCTTTGGGTGATTAAAAAATCATTCCCGCTCCCTGAATATTTGTAAAACACCATTAATTGCAAGCCTTTTTGATTTTAATGATAAATTATTGAGAGATTTTATCCTTAAAAAGGGCGTTTTTTAGCTAACATTTGATAATTTTTGGTTTAGTTTAATAGGGATAATTTCATGAAAGCTCAGTATTTTTTTTGGATTCTTTTTTTAATTGGTTTTTATTGGATGCTCTATTTGTATCAAGATTTTTTAATGGATGCACTGATTGCTGGGCTTTTGTGCGTGGGGCTTTTCCAAGTGAAAGTTTTTTTGAATAAGCGTTTTTCTCATGTTAAGTATTTTTATATTGATCGTTTTTCTAATGTTTTCAGTTCGTTTTTATGCGTTTTGGTTTTAGCGAGCGTGTTGATTGTGCCGTTGTATTTTATTGTTTATAAGGGTTCTAACGTTATTTTTGAAATCAATTTTGAAAAACTTTCCGCCTTAATCAAATGGCTTAAACACACGATTACCGAAAATTTATTGCATTTTCCTACCATTCATGATGAAGTGAGCAAGTTTTTAGCAAATTTTAGCGCCGCCTCCATTACGGGCTATCTATTGAAAATAAGCAGCTATGTGGGGAAATACGGCTTCAAACTCATTACAGACGCTTTGTTTATCTTGGGGTTGTTGTTTTTCTTTTTCTATTATGGGGAGAGGTTTTATTGTTATTTTTTAGGGGTCTTACCTCTTGAAAACAATCAAAGCAAAAAGGTTTTTGAAGAAGTGGCTGGGATTTTACGCATCGTGCTTTTAACTTCCCTGATCACGGTTATTTTAGAGGGTGTAGCGTTTGGGGTGATGATTGTATGGTTTGGGCATGATGGGTGGTCTTTAGGGATTTTATACGGATTAGCATCTTTAGTGCCGGCTGTTGGGGGGGCCTTGATTTGGATCCCTATCGCTATTTATGAGCTTTACCATGGGAATGTGAATGGGACTATTTTTATTGTTTTGTATTCCATTTTATTAATTGGTGTATTGATTGATAGCGTGATCAAGCCGTTTTTAATTGTCTTTATCAAAAAAAGAATCTTTAAAACCACCCTTAAAATCAATGAAATGCTGATTTTCTTTTCTATGATTGCTGGGATTTCACAATTTGGTTTCTGGGGGATTATTGTAGGGCCTACTATTACGGCGTTTTTTATTGCACTATTGCGTTTGTATGAGAATTATTTTATTCAAAAAGAGCAAGAAACATGCGAATGCTGAACACAATGCATGCTATTATATGCCAATCACACAAAATAATGATGAAAAATCATGTAGGAAATGCGGACATTATCCACTCTTTCATTCCGCCGGCAAGAACGCTTAAATTAGACCAATGGAATGGGCTTGCCTTGAAATTATAATACAAATCTAAAGATAAAATATTAAATAGTTAAAAAGTATAGAGATTAAAGAGATAACTAAGAAAGTGAAAATTATCCAATATGCGAGCAGTAACGAGCTGTAAAATAGAGAATAATGGAAGTTTATATACATCTCCATTAAATCATAAAGAGCGAGATTCAGCCCTTAAACTCTATTGGATCTAATTTTACCATAAAATCCATTTAAATAAACAATCTGATAAACATTGAGTAAAACGATAAAGAACATGCACCATTGAGATCGTTTTGAAAGCTTGAAAATAGTTTTAGGTGCACTTATGAATAAAAAAATAACGGCGTAAAATTTCAGTTAAATCAGAGAATAAAATAAGTTTTTTGATTTTTATAATGATAAAGATTAACCTCATGGGTGCCAGTCTACACTCTGGAAACCACCCCTTGAAAATAATCCTACCAAAAAGAATCAATAAATCAATAGCTTTTGTGATAAAACACAAGAAAAGGGTTTATGCGTGGCTAAGGTGAGAATTTTAGTGATCTTTGTATTCCTTTTTTTAAACATCGTTTTAGTAGGGCTTTTATCAATATCCAATCACAAAAGCGAGAGAGCTAACAAATTAAAAAATATAAGAATATTAAAGAGTAAAAAAGCTTTTAATGGCCACTTATTTAAAGTGAACTAAACAACGCTAGAGTTGTGAAATAAATGACTAACGAATCATTAAGAGAATTGCAAAATGCGCTAAAAAACAATAGTTTTTTCAAGGATCAAGTAAAATTTAGCCTTAAAAGAAAAGTTTTATTTTTCACAGCGGATTAACGGGTATGAGCAGTTTTTACACAATGGCTCTAGCGCTTCGCCCTTTAAAAAATGGGTTTTGATAGCGGTAGCTTTTTGGCTCTTTAAAATATCTTTTAAAGGTGCATGGTTTAAGTTGCCAAGGTTAATACTCGCTTGTGTGTCCATGCAACACGGCACGACAACGCCATCAGATAAAATAGCGATTTGTTTGATTAAGCCATAACAATAGGGGATTTTTGGCTCCTGGTTTAAAGGGTTTGGGGCGTTCAAACTCGGCCATTTAAAGGTTTTTTGAATATTCAAAAAACTTTTTTTAAACAAACGAGCGCGGTCTTGTGATTTTAACGCTTCCAAAGAAATAACCTCAAATGTTTCCAAAAAAGGTTTAATCGCATCTTGGTGTTTTTCAAGAGTGCTATCTTGAATGCGTAAATTCAAAAACACTTCGCTATTTTTTTCAAATTTGTAATGGCAAAATTCTAAAATTTTTTGGATATAGCGGTGTTGGTTGAGCTTGTTGTGATCGTCTAGCCCTGCGTCTAAAGAAATAGAAATTTGATAGATTACATCTTGCAAAAGCGTTTCAAAGTCATGCAAATACACCCCACTGGTTACTAAATCCACTTTTAAAGAAAAGCGTTTGGCGGTGCTTAAATAGAGATTTAAATTTTTGAGCTTGCAAGGATCGCCTAAGACATGCAAGGTGATAATAGGAGTTAGGGGGGCGGCTTCTTTGCAAACCTTTTCAAACAATTCTAAAGACATCACGCCCCTTATATTTTTGGGGTTAGGGCAAAAACCACATTGCAACCCGCAAATATCGCTCAACTCTACATAGATTTTTTTAAAAGGCTTTTTTTCTTGTATCAATTATTTTATGAAAAATAACGCTTAATCGTATTTTCATTAAACATTAAAGCGAAAATGCAACACATCGCCATCTTGAACGATATAATCCTTACCTTCAATGCGTAACGCTCCCTTTTCTTTCGCCCCAGCTTCGCCCTTATAAGCGATAAAATCATCATAGCTAATAGTTTCAGCTCTAATAAAGCCTTTTTCAAAATCCTTGTGAATCACCCCAGCAGCCACAGGCGCACTAGAGCCTTTTTTGATCGTCCATGAACGCACTTCTTTGATTCCGGCGGTAAAATAATTGATCAAGCCCAATTCCTTAAAACTCAAACGAATGGTCTTTTCTAGCCCACTTTCTTCTACGCCCAAACTTTGTAAAAATTCCTTGACTTCATTTTCATTCATAGAAACCATTTCTTCTTCTAATTTAGCGCACAAGGCAACAAACTCGCTATTTTGCTCTTTCGCATGGTTTTTGACTTTTTTTGCATGCTCATTGAGATCGCTTAAATCTTCTTCGCTCACATTAGCGATATAGATCATTTTTTTATGGGATAAAAAACGCAATTCTTTGTCCAACTCTAAAAAAGCCTCGCTTGTATTCAAGGGAAAAGTTTTCGCCGGCTTTAATTCTTCTAAATGGGTTTTTAAACTCAAAGCGCATTCCAAAAGATTTTTAGCGTCTTTTGAGCTTTTTAAGGCTTTTTGCAAGCGTTCGATCCTTTTGTCTAAAGTGGCAAGATCCGCTAAAATCAACTCCAATTCAATGGTTTCTATATCATTTAGGGGGTCAATTTTATCATTCACATGCGTGATATTGTCATCTTCAAAACAGCGCACCACTTGCAAGATCACTTCGCATTCCTTGATATTGGCTAAAAATTGATTGCCCAAACCCTCCCCTTTGCTCGCTCCCTTAATCAACCCAGCAATATCCACAAATTCCACCACAGAATGCAAGATGCGTTCAGGTTTTACGATTTGAGCCAACGCATTAAGGCGCTTGTCTGGCACATTCACAATGGCTTTATTAGGCTCAATGGTGCAAAAAGGGTAGTTCGCACTCTCTGCGTTTTGGGTTTTAGTGAGCGCGTTAAAGGTGCTGGATTTGCCTACATTAGGCAAACCCACAATGCCTACAGACAAGCCCATTTCAAGCCTTTTTCAAAAGCTCTTCTACAAAAGCTGTGCATGCCCTCACACCAGCCCCACTCGCTCCAAAACTATTCACATCCCATTCTTTTTCCACATAAGCAGGGCCTGCAATGTCAATGTGCAACCACTTATCTTTAAACTCATCTCTAATAAATTCATTCAAAAACAAGCCCGCTGTGATCGCACCGCCATAGCGTGAAGAAGAAATATTGCACACATCAGCGATTTTAGACTCAATCAATTTCTTTAAGTGGCGGTTAAAGGGGAGTTTGGCCAATAATTCACCGGACTCTAGCCCTGAAGTTTCAAAGAGGTTTTTTAATTCTTCATTATGCCCCATGATCGCTGAAGTGAATTCGCCTAATCCCACAACGCATGCCCCAGTGAGAGTCGCAAAATCCACGATCACATCAGGGTTTAAATCTTGAGCGTAGCTCAAACAATCCGCTAAAACCAAACGCCCTTCAGCATCGGTATTGCGAACTTCTATGCTTTTGCCTTCTTTGGAGATCAAAATATCATCAGGCTTATAAGCGGCCGGACCTATCATGTTTTCTGTAGCACCAATAATGCCATGCACTTCAGCTTCCACGCTTAGTTTAGAAAGCGCATTTAAAAGCCCAATCACCGCAGAGCCACCGCCTTTATCCGCTTTCATGGTAACCATGTAATCGGCCGGCTTCAAACTCAAACCTCCGCAATCATAAGTCAAGCCCTTACCCACTAAAGCGATTTTTTTCTTCGCTTTTTTAGGTTTATAGACTAGATGGATCAAACGGGGGGGATTGACGCCAAGAGAGGCTTTATTGACGGCCAAAAAGGCGTTCATTTTCTTTTCTTCTAAAAATTTTTCATCATAGACATGGATTTCTAGATTGCTTTCTTTAGCCACTTTTTGCGCCACTTCAGCCATATAAACCGGGGTGCCAATCATAGGGGGGGTATTGACTAGATCCCTAACGACAGTCAAGCTTTCTGTCATAATATCAGCGTATTTTAGGGCTTCTTTAGCGCTCTTTTCTAAAGAATTTGCACAAGTTTTTTCGCAAGGTTTGTGCAACTCTAAAGCGACAATGACTTCTTTCAAAACGCTTTCTTTTTTGTTGGACTTAAAGGTGTCGTATTCATACATGCCTAATTTCAAGCCCAAAAACAACGCTTTCAAGTTTTCTAAAAGCGCATTATCTTTGGAATGGGTATCGCAAGTATAAACCCCCACTTTAACGCTTTTAAAAGCGAGTTTTTTAAGGGTGCGAACGGCTAAACATGCACCCTCTCTTAACAAATGCACATCGTCTTCTTTGACACCCACATACAGAATTTTATTTTCTTGGTCTAAAAATGAGCCTTCGCCTTCGTATTTAAAGGTTTCTAGCAATTTTTTATTTTTGACCCAAGCGTGATTGAAATCCTTATTAACAATAAAAACTAAACTGCATTCCGCTTTTGCGTTTTCAAAAGCGTTTTTTTCTAATTTGATTTTTAACATAAAGTCTCCTTTTTTAATTTCATATCTTTCAACTAGGATTGTATTGCACTTTAGTGGTTTTTCTTACTATAGTATTGGAAATACCATAGCACTAACCCCAAGAAAGATACTAATAGTAATATTAGCGCATAAGGGTGTTTTTTAAGCCACCCTAACGCATGCAATAGTTCTTCTCCCAAATACCACGCCAAAACAATGGTAATGCTCGCCCAAACCATCGCGCTGATGAGATTGATGATAGCGAATTTTAAAGCGCTATAGCGCGTGAGGCCTATACTAATAGGGATAATAGTGCGCATGCCATACATGTAGCGTTGGATGAAGATGATAAACCAGCCGTGTTTTTGCAACAATAAATGGGCTAGGGCTAGTTTTCGGCGTTGTTTTTCTAGCTTTTTTTGGATGTAAGCTTTATTGGTGCGGCCGATGTAAAAATAGATTTGATCCCCCACAAAACCCCCAATCCCTGCGACTAAAATGGCTAACCCTAAATGCATATGACCGGTATAGCTAGCGATCCCGGCTAAAATGAGTCCGATCTCGCCTTCTAAAATGCTCCACCCAAATAAAATAAGATACCCCCAAGTCGCTGCATGCTGATTCCATAACTCAATGATGTATTCTTCCAAAACTCACCCTTTTAGCACTCTAACAAACAAAAAGTTTTCACTCGTTCTTCTAAAAGTTGGAGGCCCGGTAATTCTTTTAAGCCTATCAAAAAGCATGCTTCTATGCATTCAGCTTGTAAGGCTTTGATAAGTTCAAGGCTCGCTAAAGCCGTGCCTCCAGTGGCTAATAAATCATCAATCAACACCACCCTTACCCCCTTAACCCCCCTAAAAGCGTCAGAGTGGATTTCTATACTATCGTTCCCATATTCTAGGCTGTAGCTTTGAGACAGGGTGTGTGCAGGGAGTTTGCCCTTTTTCCTCACAGGCACAAAACCCACCCCAAGTGCATAAGCGAGAGCCGATCCTAAAATAAACCCTCTCGCTTCAATACCCACGATAAAATCCACATTGAGAGGGGCGTAGCGTTTTTTGAGTGCATCAATGAGTTTGTTAAAAAGTTTAGGGTAGTTGAGTAGCGTGGTAATATCTTTAAACAAAATCCCTTTTTTGGGGTAATCTTTCACTTCTCTAATGTTTTGTAAAAGTTCTTGTTTGAGCGTTTCATTCATTTTAATATCCTTATAAGTATAACTGATTGGTTGTAGAATTTTGATTTATTATAGCGTTTTTAAAGGAGAGCTTCTATTTTTTGCTCCAATTCTTTAATACGATTTTTATATTTATCCGATTCGCCTTTGTATTCAGAGTTCCTTTGTTTAAGGGCTTTCAGTTCTGTTTTTAACGAGCTCATTTCTTGAGTGAGAATATCAATATTGCCTAAAGCCCTTTGGAGTTGTAATTGGTGTTTTTGGATCAAAATTTCAGCTTCTTGCAAGGTGAGCTTCATGGATGCGTTGGTGCGCTCTTGCCGTTTGGCTACGGTTTTAAAAAAGAAAGTGCGCACCCCCATATAAAGGATAAAAACAACAGCGATAGTGATGATAAACCATTGGGTAAACATTCTATTACAATATCCTTTTTAGCGAAACGATACCATTATACTATATTAGGTTGATGATTTCAGCGATTCGTCTAGCTTTTGGATGCGCAACGCATGGCGGCCTTGTTCAAATTCGGTGGAGAAAAACGCTTCCAAAATGCTTTCCACGACGCCAATACCGCTAATCTTTTCGCCCAAGCACAAGACATTAGCGTTATTGTGCAAGCGAGTCATTTTAGCCATGTAAGCATCAAGGCATAAAGCGGCTCTAATGCCTTTAAAACGATTAGCACCCATGCTCATGCCTATCCCTGTAGCGCACACTAAAATACCATAGCTTTGCGCATTTTCTAGGACTTTTTGGCACACTAATTTCGCATAATCAGGGTAATCCACTCTAGCCGTGGGTAAAAAAGCTTGAATTTTAAATTGCTTGTCTTCTAAAAAATGCTGGACAAATTCTGCAAGATGCAACCCTGCATGATCGCTTCCTATGAAAACTTGAGCAATATTTAAAGGCTTATTCATAAGCTCTCCTTGATAAAAGATTAAGAAAGGAGTAAGGAAAATAAAAATCTTGTGGGGGCATGGATAAAAAACTCCGATAAAGGGGGGATAAATAAAAAGACAAACACAACCAACATGCCGTAGCGTTCCATTTTAGAAAACCACTCCAATAAAAACGCGCTTTTAAAATGCAACGCCAAAAAGCCGAGCGCTTTTGAGCCGTCTAAAGGCGGGATAGGGAGGCTATTGAACACGCCTAAGACAAGGTTATAGAGAACGCCTTGAATGAGAAAGGTTACTAAGGCTAGCTGATAAAGATTCAATTCATCAACGCTTAATGCACCAATCCCTAGTTTTTGAAAGCTCAAATGCGTGATGAAAGCGAGCAGAACGGCTAGAGTGAAATTATAGATTACTCCGGCTAAACTCACCACTACGCATGCTAAAGAGCCTTTTTGAGAGACAATATAGCGCATATCCACAGGCACGGGTTTGGCCCACCCAAACAAAAAGGGGGCTTGAAAAATGAGTAATAAAGCAGGTAAAAGCACCGAACCCATCATGTCCAAATGCTTGATAGGGTTTAAACTCAAACGATGAGCGTCTTTTGCACTCCTATCCCCAAATAAAAATGCGCTCAAGCCATGCATGATCTCATGCCCTATGATAGCGATTAAAAGGGCTAAGATCTTCATTGAGGTTGTAATAACGCTTTCTAAAGAGAAATCAAAAAATTGCACAAAAAACCTTAATGCGTTGTTTTTTCTTTTTTAATGATTTTTTCTAAGCCTTCAACGCTTTTAAACATGCGCTCCCAACGCACCAAATAGCGTTTTTTAGGGTTATTTTCTGCATCCATTTCCAAGCTATTTTTTAAACTCAAACTGAAATAAACAAACCATGGCGAACCCACGATATTTTTATAAGCCACACTCCCCCAAAAGCGCGAGTCGCTAGAATTATCCCTGTTATCGCCTATCATAAAAAATTCATCGTTATTGATTTTTTTATAAAACACCTTTTCGCCTTCTATTTGAATGAGTTGCATGCTGATATTAGCCTCTGCACCTTGAGTGGCTAATTGCTCCATGAAATGGAAAGTTTCATTATTTTTTTGGTAATGGATACCCGGATGCTTATTTGCATAGGGGTTTAAGACAAAAATTTTACCCATAAATTCTTTAGTCATGGCGTTAGGATAATGTTTAGAAATGTAATTTTTATCCGTATCGCTCTCAAAAGGGTGCAAATAAAACCCCTCATTAGTGAATAGCACCTCATCGCCTCCAACGGCAAAATTCCTCTTAACATAGTAAGATTTTTTTTCATGGGGGGGGATAAACACCACCACTTCGCCTCGTTTAGGGCGAGTCCCCTCTATCAAATGCCCGTTATTTTTAAAATCAGGCATAACAGGAAGCTCAATCCATGGGATTTTAGGAATGGGTATACCATAAGAAAATTTTTTAACAAAAAGCATATCGCCCTCATAGAGCGTGCCGACCATAGAGCGAGAGGGAATGATAAAGGCTTGTGCGATAAAAAAGATAACCAACAGCACAATAACGATCGTCCCTACCCAGCTAGAGCAAAATGCATAAAAAGAGCGTAAAAATTTCATTTAAAATCCCTTCCTTTGTTGTTTTTCAAAAGCGATTAAAGTGTTTTCTAAAAGCGAGACAATCGTCATAGGGCCCACTCCTTTAGGCACAGGGGTGATAAAACTGGCGACTTTTTGGGCGTTTGTAAAATCCACATCGCCCACGATACGCCCATCATTCAAATGATTGATCCCAATATCCACGACTACCGCCCCCTTTTTTAACATGCTCGCTTTAATCAAATCAGGCTTACCCACGCCCACGCAGACAATATCAGCGTTTTGGGTGTAAAAATTAATGTCTTTAGTCAAAATATGGCACACGCTCACGCTAGCCCCAGCGTTTAACATGAGCATGCTCAAAGGTTTGCCAATGATATTGCTCGCCCCAATAATCGCCACATCTTTACCCTTGATTCCAATATGATAATGCTCTAAAAGACGCATCACGCCCATAGGGGTGGCTGGCAGAAAGGATTCTTTTTGGGTGCAGAGCTTGCCGATATTAAGGGGGTGGAAACCATCCACATCTTTATTGGGGTCAATGGCTTCTAAAATCATTTTAGAATCAATGTGCCTGGGCAAGGGGAGCTGGACTAAAACGCCTGAAATATCTTCATTGCTATTATGATCTTTAATCAAGGATAATAATTCATCTTGAGTAATAGTTTCTTGAAGGGTTTTTAAGTCAAAATCCATGCCCACCCTTTCGCATGCTTTGATCTTCATGTTGACATAAGTGATGCTCGCAGGGTCTTTCCCCACTAAAATCACGGCTAATTTGGGGCGTTTGTGCGTTTGTGCGGTTATTGTTTGGATTTTATGTTTCAAATCCTCTTCTATATTGTAAGCTAGCGCTTGCCCGTCTAATAAAACAACGCCCCTATTTGGCATGCCCATTTGTCCTTTATATAATTAAAATCTTACTATTGTAGCAAAAATTATGCGTTTAAGGTAAAAAACTCTTGTTTAAAACGCTTAAAGGCTTTTTTAAAATCTTATGATTGATACTTAATAAGAATAGAGTTTTTGTATCAAAACTCTACTTGTCTTGCAAATCTTTGAGATTAGCCCCATGATAGAGCAAGTAATAACTGAGCGCTTTTAAAGATTCTAATTGCTGGTAAAACTTAGAAGCTTCTATTTTGTCGTTTTGTTTATCCTCTTGCTCTTTGTGGTTTTCGTTCAAATACCTTAACCCCACGCTTGGGTTATAAAAATAATCTTTAGTAGCGATCGCTTCATAGCCTAGTGCGTAATTGGGGTGGCTTGGAGGGTTTGTTGTGTTGTTGGAAAATAAAGGCTTCCCAAAACTCACGAAAGGGAAATCTTTAGGAGCGACTAATTCAATGATGCTAGGGGCGATGTCTAAATGCGAGCCGACTTGACTGATTATTTTAGGCTTTAGGGTAGGGGCATATAAAATGAGCGGCACGGATTTAGTGATATACAAATCGTTTTTAGCGTATTCGTAACTCCTGTCAAAATGATCCCCTGTGATGATAAAAAGCGAGTTAGGGAATTTTTGGCTGGCTTTTTTGATGAAATTGACTACCACTTTGTCATACCAGTAAATATGCCCTAAAGAATTAGCGTCCGGTAGATTTTGCGATTTGGGGGTTTTTTCTACAAAATTTTGGATCTTTTCTAAAGGCACGCCAAAGGCTTTGAGATTCACATTTTTGATTGCATGATTACTCAAAGTCATCACCATGCTGAAAGTTTTTTCATTAGGGTTGGTGTTTTCTAAAATATAGTCAAATAAAATATTATCATGCACTCCCCAGTTGCTCTCTATGGGTTTAGGGTAGGGCTTGTTTTTTGCAAATTCTAAAAGGTGGTTATTGAAATAAAGGGCATGAAAACCTTGTTTTTTAGTGAAACTCGTCAGTTTATTCCAAATCCCGCTACCGCCATAATAAAAGTTGTTTCTATAACCTAGAGTTTTTGTGATATTGCCAATCGCCATAGGGAAGCTAGGCAGGATCACTCCAGAATTGATCAAGTTATTATCGTTAATGTAGGGTAAGCCTGTGATTTGGACATCCAGGCTTTTTACGGTTCGTGGGGCGCTTTCAATAAAAGCAGAGAGCATGTAGGCATGATCTTTCTTAACCAAGTCTTGTAAAGCGCTCGTTAGCCCTATAACATCAAATTTTTTATCAAAATGCCATGAGCTTAAGGACTCTGAAACGATATAAAAAACATGCTTAATGGTTTGATTGGAATTATTGTGGCTTGTTTGAGAAAGCAAATCATAGAGGTTGTTTTGGGAGTTCTCTTTAAGATTAAAATAATTTTTCGCTACTTCTAAAGGCGTTTCTTTAGAAAAATCGCTGAATTTAAGGTTATGGCTTTTTCTGTAATTGCGCGCTAAAAGATAAAGGCTGCGAAACGCTCCGGGGGTGATTTTCATCAAAAAGGGATCTTTGGCTGGCTCTATACTGAGATCTAAAGACGCGCCCACAAAGCTCAATTGCGCGTTAATGTAAAACATTTGCGTGAGCGAAAAAAGAATGAATAAAATGAAAGTTTTAAGGGGTTTGGTGGTTGGATAGGTGTTTTTTTGCTTAAAAAGGGTGTTTTGGAGTTTGAAATAAATGAAAGAAGTTAAAACGCTCAAAACCACAAAGAGTGAAAAACTAGAAAGGATGGGGTATTCCTTGCTCATTTTTAAAATAGTGAGCGTGTCTTCATGGAAAAATTCCAATAAATTTTCATCAAACACATTCCCATAAATGCCATAATAAACGATGTTAGCAATATTTAAAAATAAAATCATGGCGATAGAAAAATAAGCTACAACATTGAGCATTTTGGTTTGGTGTTTAGGGATAAATAACCCTAATAACCCGATGATGATAAAAAGAATCGCTAGGCCTGAAACCACACGATTATCGTATCTTGCCCCATTGAGTAGGGTTTTAATGATTTCATCAAAAACAGGGTTTTTTAAAGCATGCTTATAATAGCCTGTATAAAGGATAAAGCCGATACGATTGAACACAAACAACAAACTCATAAAAAAGGTGAAATAAAAACCTTTTAAAAAGAGTGAAAAAAGGGCATTAGATAAGGGTTTCATAAGCGTTGATACAACCTTTTTTGGACAAGATATAAAGTCTTAAAAAAGACAAAAAGAAGCAAAGGGAAATCCAATAAAGAATCCAAGATTTGAAAGTTAGAGCGGACAAAAAGCGAACTAGTTAAAGCCATTAAAGCAATGACGCCTAATAAAGGGCTACTCAAAAACAAACTGCCACAAAAAAGCGCGCTAAAAATAAGAGAAGCCATGAAATGGTGGTAAATGGAAAAAGGCAAGAACCCTAAAATGTCTATCAAAAGCAACACATTAAAAAATAGCATGACGCTATAAGATTGCAAGGTTTCTAAAGGGGGTTTTTTGAGTAAATTGCACGAAAAGCTCACATACGCAAGGATTAAAAGGCAACTAAAGGGGCTTAAGGATGCCATAAAACTGCTTAAAAAAGCATTGAGCGACAGAGAGTTTTTAAAAGCGATATTGCTTAAAATCACGCTTACAAACGAAAGCGAAAGCCTTAATTTTAACGCCTTATGTTTGAAAAAAAAGAAAATTAAAAAAAGCCATACAAAACTCAGCACATAAGAAGATAGAACCATAACAATTACTTGAGAAGGGAATTTAAATAAGCCATATTGAAACGGATGTGTTTGATATGAGAGCGGTTATAGGTATAGACAATGTCTATAAAATAAGGATTAAGGCTAGAGCTTGGGTAACTCACTTCATTGGCTTTATCCAAAATTTTTAAGGTTTGAAACGAGTTTATATTTTCTAATTTAGAAAGCAGGAGTTCTTTACGCCGTAAGGACAAATCGCTAGGGTTATGGATTAAATATAGCGATCCGTTTAGATTGAGTAAATTCAAAGAATCATCTAAGTTTTTCAAATTCGTTGCAATGACTTTTTCCCAAGTGGTGGGGTTTTTGCAAGTTTCTAGCATGAGATAATCTTTAAAAGAATGGTTTCTAAACGCCATGATAGCGCAGTCTTTAAAGGGGGTTAGGCTTGGCTGGAGCTGGTGGTTTAAAGCGTTTGGCCTTAAAAGCTCTTTTGGGTTATGGTGTTTGTCAAATTTCAATAACAAAGGGTATTGCGTGGCTAATTCGTGATAGATCGGCAGCACAAAACCGCCATCAGTGGTGTTTAAGGGTTTAGTCCTTACTAAATGGCTCAAGTTTAAAAAAGGGCTTAAAGAGAGTTTTTGCACAAATTTGAAATCAATCGGCTCTAAAGCGCTCTCAAATTGATAGATTTTAGAAGTCGCCCACCCGCCCATGCTCACCCCCACGACAAACAACAAAATCTTATTGTTATGCAAAAAAAGTAAGGGGTTACCCAATTTTTTGATGTATTCATGCGCGTTTTTAGAAAGCTCTTCTTTGGTTAAAATAATGAAAGCTTCGCTCCAACGATTGGACTTACCATCAAAAAGATTAGCGCTGATTTTCACGTCTCTTGCCCCTTCTTTAGTGCCGCTAAAATAAGCGCTCAAGAGATTGCCATGAGGTAGGCTGATTAGCGTGCTTGCATGCACGCTTAAAGCGTCATGGGGTTTAGGGATAATAAGTTGAGTGAAATAGGGGGGGGTTTCAGTAACAAGGGCTTGATTGTGTATAAAAGCGTAGGGGGGGGGTTTGGCGCGTCATTGCAATGAAAAATAAAATAACAAAAAGCCCCACAAAAAAAGCGGTATTTTTTAGGCGATTTCTTGAAGGTTCCAAGATAGCGTTTCGCCCCCTCTTAAGATAGCAATTTTTTCATTCAAACAAAGCGTGTGTGTAGGGACTATAAAGGGTTTTTTAGACAGATGCACTTTTTTGCTCGGCAAATTGTCTAGTGCATAGATTTTTTTAGCGTTATCGCTGATGAAGGCTTGCAAATTTTCTAAAGCGTTGTGTTTTTCAAAAAGTTCGCACAATGCAGGCAACAAAATAGGTGCAGAAAAGATGCCTGCTGGAATGTTAGCGCTATGCTTTTTAGAAATAACATGCGGGGCGCTATCAGAACCAAAAGAAATTTTAGGGTGGGCGTTTAAAGCAAGGGATAAAAGCCTTTCTTGGTCTTTTTTAGTTTTGATTAAAGGCTTGCAAAAACAATGCGGGTTCAAACTCCCCCCTAATAAATCATCTAAAGTCATGCTTATGTGGTGTAAGGTTAAAGTCGCATAGAGATTGTCATGCTTTTCAATTAAAGCGATACTGCGCCAATCGCTCAAATGCTCTATAATGATTGTGAGTTTAGGGAATGAATGGGCGAAAGTTTCTAAAACGCTGTGGCATAAAAATTCTTTATCCAAACAAAACCCAGCTTGTTCGGCGTGGATGCATAAAATAAAGCCTAATTTTTGGGCGTTTTCTAAAATTTCTAAAGTCTTTTCACCCAATAAATCCGAAGTGCCGTTTTGCGCGTTTGTGGTCATGCCTTTGGGGTAGAGCTTTAAAAACCTAATGCCCTGGTGTTTAGCGATCTGTAATTTTTCTAAAGTCAAACCATCATTAAAATACAAACTCATTAAAGGTTTGAAGTGTGAAGAATTTTTTAAAATTTCTTCTTCATATTCAAGGGTGATTGGAGCGTCAAGTAAGGGCTTGCTGAGATTGGGCATGATCACTGCAGCGCTAAAAGGCTCGCTAGAATATTTCAATACCGCTTGTAAAAGCATGCCCTCTCGCACATGCAAATGGGCGTCTATGGGGTCAAAAAGCGTGATTTCCATGCTGTCTCCTTAATTGCCCCCTAAGAAATAACGCACTCTAATGCGGATTAAAGTCTTAGTTTTAGGGCGTGGGTAATCTTTATAAGCGATTTGAATGGTCTTTAAGGTGTTGTCATCAAGCATTTTATACTCAGAGCCAACAATGATTTTAAGATCGGTAATATCGCCATTAGGATGCAAGTAAAATTCCACCGCATTCGTCCCGTCTTGCCCTAAATAAGCGGCTACTTGAGGGTATTCTAAATATTTTTGCGTGATGCGCCCAATATCCCTTAAATTATTCCTAATGAAATCTTTTTCGGCTGTGCCTAGATCCCCAAATTCTTCGCCATACAATTCATCAATATCCCTTTTAGTTTGATTGTCCAAGCCTTTATTGTTTTCTTGTCTGGGTGGTGCAACTTCTTTAGGCAAGAAAGAAAGCTGGTTAGGATCAAATTCTTTTTTAGCCGGTTTTTTCTCTTCCACTTTTTTATGCTCTACTTTTTGTTCCACCACCTTTTTCTCTTCTTTTTTCTCCTCTGCTACTTTTTTCTCTTCCACTTTTTCCACTTTTTTAAGCGCCTTGTGTTTGTGATTGGGCTTTTTGGGTTCTGGTTTGGGTTTAGGCTTTGGCTCAGGTTTGGGTTTTTCTATAGGTTTGGGCGGAGTGGGGGGCGTTGGGGGCGTTGGGGGCGTTGGCGGAGTGGGGGGCGTTGGGGGTTTTTGGGGGCCAGCTAGCGTGGGTTTAGGAGCGCCTGGATTATTTTTGTTTGGATCTTGCGAATGGCCTCTTTTTAAAACCAATAAGTTTTCAGGATTTAATTTAACGAGCTTGGGTTTTGAAGGAAAAAAATCTTCTCTGTGTTCGTATAAAAAATAAATCAACCAATGCAACAATATAGACAGAATGAGAGAAAAGAAAAAATTCCTGTTAGAATGATCCACGGGATCAAAATTTTTCCCTAACTTAACAGATTGTAATTTAGAATTTTCCGGCATATAAATTTCCTAATTTTGAATTCTTTATATTATTTTCAGTTTCTTTGATCAAATCTTCTTTAGATGTTTTGGGGCTTATTTTGTCTAAAAGCAGGCCGTATTTGTCGCTTAATAAAACCAAGTAACGCTCCTTATGAGTTTCTATGGAAACGATTTTATGGCGTGCATCCACACGACCCAAAACACTAATTTCTAACTTAAAATCTTTTGCAGAAAAAGACCCTTGTGTAGGAACAATTTTTTTTTTGATTATATACAATATTAAGAGCAAGACAGCAATAACCGCTAACGCCTTGTAAGCATGGCTTAAATCCAGTGGGGGTTTTAGCTCTAAAGCGTTTAAGGGGTTTTGGGCTTGCTCGTTGGTGTCTTTTTGTGCAAGGTTAGTTTGCTGAGAGTTTTCTTTAAGGCTAGGCGGTGGGGCCAAGTGAAAACCTTTGGGTAAAAAAAGAAAGCGGATTTGTTTTTTATCCTTGCTGCTTGAAGCTTGGACTTCTAAATCTTTGGCTTTTTTAGACAAAAGATAGATGTCATTTTGGTAGGAAAACATTTCTAAGGCGTTTAAAGAGGCTTCTTTAAAACCCATGGTTTTTTTAGAATCCAGTTTAGCATTTTTTAAAACGATCACTTTTTGGCCTTCAACTTCCATGATTTTTGGCGTTTTATTAAAGGGCGTTTCAAAAGTGAGCGTGGTTTGAACGGCTTTGATAGGGGGCGTTTTGGTATTTTCATCAGGTTGGACTTCTTTTAAAACATTTTGCCAATGCGTAAGTTTAATGGGAGCGTCATCATTTAAAGGTATTTTTTCGTCAGCCAATAACATCAAAGTAGTGCTCAGTATCAAGAATAACAATCTCATGAATTTTTAGCGAGATAATACACAATGGCGTTAGAATCAAGGATTTCATTCAAACGAATGGCTAAATTCCTTTCAAAAACCATCACCTCACCCTTACCAATAACCCGCCCGTTCACAAAAGTATCCACGCTCTCTCCGGCGGGCTTTTGCAAATCAATCACAGAGCCTTTTTCAAAACGCAAAATTTGCAATAAAGGAATTTGCGTAGAGCCAAGCTCGGCGCTAAAAACGATCTCCATATCCAAAAGGTTTTTATAATCGCAGATGAGTTCTTCTAAATAAGTGGAAAGCTCTAGTTCTCTTTCCTTACTAGCTTTTTCTTTCTCTTTTTCGGCTATTTTTAACTTATTAAGTTCTGTTTCTGGCATTAAACTCTACTCTTTCAAGAATGATTTGACTTTGATTATAAAATCTTAATTTTACTATAAATTTTATAACAAATAAAGCTATTACGCCTTAAAGCGAGCTTTAGAAATGCAAAATGCTGTTAAAAAACACGCATCGCATAAAGGGTTTTTGGCTTTACAGGTATAACGGCCAAACAAGATTAAGGCGTGGTGGAGTTGGGATAAATCGTCTTTAAAAAGCTCGCTCAATTCCTCTTCGGTTTTGATGGGCGTTTTAGCGTTGCTTAAGCCTAAGCGGTGGGTTGCGCGAAACACATGGGTATCTACGGCGAGATAATTTGCATCAAAGCACACTGAAAGCACCACATTAGCGGTTTTTTGCCCCACGCCATCTAAGCTCATCAATTCTTTTTGTGTAGAAGGGATAACGCCGTTAAAATCCCTAACCACTTTTTGCGCCATGTTGATTAAATGCTTGCTTTTGTTGTTGAAATAAGAAACGGATTTGATGATTTCTTTAACCTCTTCTAAAGAAGCGAGCGCTAAATCGTTCACGCTCGGGTATTTTTCAAATAATTTAGGCGTTACTTTATTCACTCTAGCGTCCGTGCATTGAGCGCTTAAAATGGTAGCCACTAATAATTCATAGGGGTTTTTATAGTGCAATTCGGTGGTTTGGTTGGGGTAATGTTTTAAGAGTAGTTCTTTGATTTGCTGGGCTTTTTGGCGCGTTTTAGCGCGTTTCACACTCATTTTATACGCTTTCTTTGACGATAAGGTATTGTGCTTCATGGGATCTTAAAGCCACTTGAATATGATTGATTTTAACAGAAAGCGTGGCTTTTTTCATAGAAGAATGCAAAAGCGTGCATCGCACCCCTTCATGGATACCAAAAGAGAGGAAGCGTTTTTTAAGGGCTTCATCGCAGTTGGTGATTCCTACAATTTCATAAACTTTGTCTTTAACGGCTTCATTGAGCGTCATTTTACTTCCTTTTTGAATCAATATTTTTTTTGACTTCATCCACGATAATGTCAATAGGCGTGAAAATACGGCGCAAGATTTTAAAAGGCGCTTGGATAATATCTGACGCTAAAGTTACTTGAGTTTTAGGCTTATCTAGAGTGCCTTTGACATTCACATTAGTGGTGATTTTGCCTCCTTTTCCTAAGACAAGATAGCCCACAATAGGGATTTTATTCAAGACATTACTCAAAGCTTTAATAGTGGAAACTTCTAAATTCAAATCCAATTTGTTTTTGTCTAATTCAATGATCCCATTGCCGGCAATATCAAGCGTTTTGCCAATAAGATCAATTTTTTCTAACCCTAAATATTCTTTAGTGATCCCAAAAACAACAGACCCTTTTTTGATTTGATAGCCATTAGCCCCTAAATGGGGGTTCCTAAAGACAATGAGGGAGGGAATGGTGTTGATGAGATTGATCATATTTTGCATGAGGGCGAAATTCTTTAAGCTTGTGTTTTGGAATTTCAATTCGCCATTGAAAACCTGATCTTCAAGAGCTCCAATAAGCGTGAATAAGCCCCCTTCTACGAAATCCTTTTGGAGGATGGTATTGATATAATCCCCGCTAAAATTATGGGCCTTAAGATACAAAGCCCCATGCACTAAATCCGCCATGATCATGGCGTTTTTATAATTGCCATCAATTTTCACTCTGTCATCTTGAGCGACAATGTCAAGATTTTCTAAAGGAAAAGGCATTTTTTTATAGATTAATACGACATCTTTAGCATGGATGCGTGTGGAAATAGGGATAATTTTATGGGCTTTTTCGTAGCGTTGTTTCGCGCTAATAAAAATATCTTCATCTTGGACTTCTTTAGAGCTGGGCTTTTCTTTTCGTTCTTTGGAGAATAATCCCACAATAGCTGGCATCTTACTATCTAAAAAATCATCAATACTCAAGTCAATGTTATTAAGGGTAATATCCTTTTGATCCCCTTTAACTTTTATGGATATGCTTTTACTTGGAGTATAGACAGAAATTTCATCTTTATTGATAGAGCCAAATAAAGAGAGGGAATTGAATTGCTTGCCGTTGCTGTGATAGATGGGTAAAGTGATTTTTAAATCTTTAGCGAAAAAATCAATATTAATAAAATCGCTTGTAGAAACTTCCAAAGAGCCATCTTCTAAGGCGAAATACTCCATAATAGGGGAATAGGGCTTGATTTTTTTCAAATCTTTGATCCTGAACACATAGGCACTATCTTTCAATTCGCCCTCTAATAAAAGTTGCGGCACGCTCCATTGCATGTGATTGGGGTTAGAAAAATCAAAATTCAAAGAAAGGTTTTTAAGAGTGTCTTCTGTAGCGTAAAAAACATCTTTGGTGAATTTGTCTTCGCTCTGGGCTTTAATGGTGTCTATGATTTTTCTTCTAAAAACCTCTGAGTCTTCCCCCGCTTGAATAATGGAATGCAAACTTTTTAAATCTAAAGAAAATTTAGTAGGCTGTGGGTTATCTTGGGTATTATTCAAGCCATAAGAACGCATGTTGATGTTATTGTTAGTGTTGAATCGTATTTTATGGACTAGAGAATCTAAAGAGAGGATTTTTTTATTCAAATCTAAAGCGATTTTAGCGTCTAGATCGAGCATGTTTTCATAGCGCGTGTGGGTAGTTTCTATGTAGATGTATTGGTATTCTTGGGCGATGTCTAGGTTGATTTGAGCGCTTTGCGTGTAAAGGGGGATATTATAGAGTGAAAAAGTGCCTTCTTGCAAATTGACATTGCCTTGAACGCTAAATAGTGGGGCGGTGTTTTTTAAGAATTGTAAGGTGAGTTTCAAATCCGCGCTAGATGGCGTGCTGATTTTATCCAAAGGCAAAACGACTTTATAAGCGCTCAATAAATCCTTAATGCTATCGCCATAATAATTGGGGGTCGTTTTTAAAAAAATCTCCAACTTAGGGGCTTCTAACAAATTGGAAAAAGTGGCATAAGAGCCGGTTAATTCCATGGTTTCATAAGTGATTTTTTGGGGTTGTATGAGGAGTTGTTTGTTTTTGAAAATCAATTCGGTTTTATCCATTTTAATGGGCGATAAGCCATCATTGAAAACGACTGAAGGTTTAATCAAAGTGGCTTTAGCTACAGAATTTTCTAAGAGCGATGGGAGAAACTCGCTAGGGGTGAAATTGGCTTTAATTAAAGCGTTATCAATTTTAAGGCTAGAAAATTGGATCTTATCAAAAATCCATGTTTTTAAATTTTTTTGCGACTGGCGTTGGAAAAGGGGTTTTAAAAACGCTAGGCTTTTCATTGGAGAAGTGTTGATTTTTAATTCTATGGTTTTTAAATCGGTTAGCCCTTTTAAATAAATCGTAGCGCTGGGTTCAATTAAAGGCTTGACAATGAGATCAAACGCCATTTTCCTAGCTTTGGGTGAATAGTGGGCGTTGCCATCCACTTGGACTTTAATGTCTTTAAAAAGCAAATTGATGATTTTAAGCTTGATATTTTTATTGTCTTCTAGAGAAAATTCCCCCTTGATTCCTGGAAATTCTAACTCGTATTTATTCCCATCAAAAAAGATATTGGCTTTATTTTTATCATCTAAAACAATTTCTTTAACCTTAAGTTTTTCAAAATAAGACACCGCCCAAATGCCATAACGGATATTTTTAATCAAATCAGAAACTTCTAAATGCTTTTTAGTGGGTTTTTGATGGAAGAAAGAAGAGAGATCAACCCGTTCAACTTCTAAAGAAAGCTTGTTGTTAAGTTTTAAGTATAATTGAGAAATGCCAAGCTTTCCAATTTTTAAATTTTGTATATGAATGCCGTTTGAAAGGGTTTTGTGAATGACGACTAAAATAGCGAATACTACCACAAACAAGATAATGACATTAAATACTTTCTTAGATACATGCTTTCTTTTATTCATTAGTATTCTTTTTTATTTAAGTATACCAATTTATCCTAACAAAGTGGTGGTTGTCCCACAAGGTTCGCTCAAAAAAGTGTTTTTTTCTTTAAAAGAGCAGGGCGTGGATATTAACGCTTTGGATTTGCTTTTTTTACGCCTAATGGGCATGCCTAAAAAAGGCTATATTGACATGGGCGATGGGGCTTTAAGGAAAGGGGATTTTTTAATCCGTTTGATTAAGGGGAAGGTGGCTCTTAGAAGCGTTACTTTAATCCCTGGAGAAACCCGCTATTTTTTCACGCAAATTTTGAGCGAGACTTACCAACTAGAAATAAGCGAACTTAATGGTGCTTATGAAAGCATCGCGCCAAGATTAAACGGCTCTGTGATAGAAGATGGGGTGATACTACCGGACACTTACCATTTGCCTTTAGGAGAGAATGCGTTTAAAATCATGCAAGCTTTGATCGGTCAATCTCTAAAAAAACACGAAGCTTTAAGCAAACAATGGCTTGGGTATTACCACAAAGAAGAGTGGTTTGAAAAAATCATTCTCGCTTCTATTGTGCAAAAAGAAGCCGCCAATGTTGAAGAAATGCCCCTGATTGCGAGCGTGATTTTTAACCGCCTAAAAAAAGGCATGCCTTTGCAAATGGATGGGGCTTTGAATTACCAAGAGTTTTCGCATATTAAAGTAACTAAAGATCGCATTAAAAACGATAGCACCCCCTACAATACTTATAGGTTTAAAGGCTTGCCTAAAAACCCCGTAGGGAGCGTGAGTATAGAAGCGATTAGGGCTGTGATTTTCCCTAAAGAAACCAACTTTTTGTATTTTGTGAAAATGCCCAACAAAAAACATGCTTTCAGCGCGACTTATAAGGAGCATTTACAAAACATTAATCTTTCTAATAATCATTTTTATGATTAGGGTTAATGGGGCGTTTTTTCTCCTAAATCCACTAAAAAGTGTTAAGTATTTTCTCATTTTAATTTTATATTCTTACTATTAAAACATTTTAGATTTTATTAAAAAAGGCTTGCTACAATTTTAGGCAAATTTTGGTTGCTAGGGCTTAAAATACAGCTTTTAGCACAAAGGAGAATGAATGGCTAAAATGAACGCTCCAGATGGGATCGCCGTTTGGGTGAACGAAGACAGGTGCAAGGGTTGTGATATTTGCGTATCGGTATGCCCAGCTGGAGTTCTTGGCATGGGGGTTGAAAAAGAAAGGGTGCTTGGAAAAGTCGCCAAAGTGGCTTACCCAGAGAGTTGTATCGGTTGCATGCAATGCGAATTACACTGCCCGGATTTTGCAATTTATGTGGCTGACAGGAAGGATTTTAAATTCGCTAAAGTTTCTAAAGACGCTCAAGAAAGAAGCGAAAAAGTTAAAGCCAACAAATACATGCTCTTAGAGGAAACTATTTTAGAAGGGAGAGGCAAGTGATGCGTGAGATTATTTCTGATGGGAATGAATTGGTCGCTAAAGCGGCGATTGAAGTGGGGTGTCGGTTTTTTGGAGGCTATCCTATCACGCCAAGTTCGGATATTATGCATGCAATGAGCGTGGCTCTGCCCAAATGCGGCGGTCATTTTATCCAAATGGAAGATGAAATCAGCGGGATTAGCGTGTCTTTAGGAGCGAGCATGAGCGGGACGAAGTCTATGACAGCGAGCTCTGGACCTGGTATTTCTTTAAAAGTGGAGCAAATCGGCTATTCTTTCATGGCAGAAATCCCTTTAGTGATCGCTGATGTGATGCGTTCAGGCCCATCAACCGGAATGCCCACTCGTGTGGCTCAAGGCGATGTGAATTTCTTAAAACACCCCATACATGGGGATTTTAAAGCCGTCGCACTCGCTCCTGCAAGTTTGGAAGAAGCTTACACCGAAACCGTTCGCGCGTTCAATCTGGCTGAAATGCTCATGACTCCTGTGTTTTTGCTCATGGATGAAACCGTGGGGCATATGTATGGCAAGGTGCAAATTCCGGATTTAGAAGAAGTGCAAAAAATGACGATCAATCGCAAGGAATTTGTGGGCGATAAAAAAGACTATAAGCCTTATGGGGTCGCGCAAGATGAACCGGCTGTTTTAAACCCGTTCTTTAAAGGGTATCGCTACCATGTTTCAGGCTTGCACCATGGGCCTATCGGCTTTCCTACTGAAGACGCTAAAATTGGTGGGGATTTAATGGATAGATTGTTCAATAAGATTGAATCCAAGCAAGACATTATCAATGAAAATGAAGAAATGGATTTAGAAGGCGCTGAAATTGTCATCATCGCTTATGGTTCGGTTTCTCTAGCGGTTAAAGAAGCTTTGAAAGATTACAACAAAGAAAGCAAGCAAAAAATCGGTTTTTTCAGACCCAAAACTTTATGGCCAAGCCCGGCTAAACGCTTGAAAGAAATAGGGGAAAAATACGAAAAAATCCTTGTGATTGAATTGAATAAAGGGCAGTATTTAGAAGAAATTGAAAGGGCTATGCAAAGGAAAGTGCATTTCTTTGGGCAAGCTAATGGGCGCACGATTTCGCCCAAACAAATCATCGCAAAGTTGAAGGAGCTTTAAAATGGCGTTTAATTATGATGAATATTTGCGTGTGGATAAAATACCCACTTTGTGGTGCTGGGGCTGTGGCGATGGCGTGATTTTGAAATCCATCATCCGCACGATTGATGCGTTAGGCTGGAAAATGGATGATGTGTGCTTGGTGAGTGGGATTGGTTGCAGCGGGCGCATGAGTTCGTATGTGAATTGCAACACCGTTCACACCACGCATGGTAGAGCCGTAGCGTATGCGACAGGGATTAAACTAGCTAACCCAAGTAAGCATGTGATCGTGGTTTCTGGCGATGGCGATGGCTTTGCTATTGGGGGTAATCACACCATGCATGCGTGCAGAAGAAACATTGATTTGAATTTTATTTTAGTGAATAATTTCATCTATGGTTTGACCAACTCCCAAACTTCACCCACCACGCCTAATGGCATGTGGACGGTTACGGCTCAATGGGGGAATATTGATAACCAATTTGACCCATGCGCTTTAACCACCGCCGCTGGGGCGAGTTTTGTGGCTAGAGAAAGCGTTTTAGACCCTCAAAAATTGGAAAGAGTGCTTAAAGAAGGCTTTACACACAAGGGCTTTAGCTTTTTTGATGTCCATAGTAATTGCCATATCAATTTAGGGCGTAAGAATAAAATGGGCGAAGCGTCTCAAATGCTAAAATGGATGGAAAGCCGGTTAGTGAGCAAACGCCAATTTGAAGCCATGAGTCCTGAAGAAAGGGTGGATAAATTCCCTACCGGTATTTTAAAGCATGACACGGACAGGAAAGAATATTGCGAAGCGTATCAAGAAATCATTGAAAAAGCACAAGGAAAACAATAATGGAAGCGCAATTACGATTCACAGGCGTTGGAGGGCAGGGCGTGTTGCTAGCGGGAGAAATTTTAGCTGAAGCGAAAATCGTGAGCGGAGGCTATGGCACTAAGACTTCCACTTACACTTCGCAAGTGCGTGGCGGGCCTACTAAAGTGGATATTTTGCTGGATAGAGATGAGATTATTTTCCCTTATGCTAAAGAGGGCGAGATTGATTTCATGCTTTCAGTCGCTCAAATAAGCTATAACCAATTTAAAAGCGATATTAAAAAGGGCGGTATCGTTGTTATTGACCCTAATTTAGTAACCCCTACTAAAGAAGATGAAGAAAAGTATCAAATCTATAAAATCCCCATTATTAGCATCGCTAAAGATGAAGTGGGTAACATTATCACGCAATCTGTGGTGGCGTTAGCGATCACTGTGGAGCTTACTAAATGCGTAGAAGAAAATATCGTGCTAGACACCATGCTTAAAAAAGTCCCTGCAAAAGTCGCTGAAACAAACAAAAAAGCCTTTGAAATTGGCAAAAAACACGCTTTAGAAGCTTTGAAAAAATAAGGGGGTAACTCCTTATCTCACTTCTTTAGTTATAACCTTTCTTTTTTTGTATTTTTGAAAAAAAAAAAAATGATATAATGCTTGAATTTTATAAAGGATTCTTGTATGCGCAAATTTTTGGATGGGGCAAAAAGTGAGGTTTTAAAATATGATGTGATTTCTTTTGATATTTTTGACACCCTTCTTTTAAGACCTTTTATTAAACCCACAGATTTGTTCTCGTATATTGAAACCAAATATAATATCAAAGGTTTTTGTCAAGCAAGGATTTTAGCAGAAATGCAATCTAGAGAAGTGAGTAAAGAACAAGACATCACTCTAGATGAAATTTATCATCAAATTCCAAAAGAGTTTTCTTCGTATAAGGAAGTAGAAATCGCCACTGAAAAAGAGATGCTCATTCCAAATTTAGAGATGTTAGAACTCTATCATTTCGCTAAAGAGAACAATAAGAGAGTGGTTATTGTATCAGATATGTATTTGCCTTTAGAGGTCCTTGAAGACATTTTAGTTTCTAAAGGTTTTGGTGGTTATACAAATTTCTATCTCAGTAATCATATAATGCTTACTAAACATTCAAAAGATTTGTTTAAACATGTTTTAAAACAAGAAAATATTGCTCACACGCAAATGTTGCATATTGGTGATAATTCTTGGGCAGATGATGCTATGCCTAAAAGTTTAGGTATAGCGACGCTATTTAGAAAAAGCGTGTTGAAGCAATTAGAAGAAGTTTTTCCTAAATACAAAACATTTAGTCCAACCAGTGTTGCACAAAGCTTTATTTTAGGATCTTTGTGCGTTTTTTATAAGAACTATATTCAAACACATGAAAAATTTGACTATTGGTTTCTTTTGGGAGTGATGCAAGCAGGGATTGTAGCCGTTGCTTATTGCCGGTTTATCTATAAAGAGATTCATAAAAGAAATATTGGCACTTTGGTGTTTGTTGCACGAGATGGTTATTTGTTGCAAAAAATTTTTAATATTTTATATCCAAATTCATATAAAACTGCTTATGTCTATGCTCCTAGAATTTTAAAAAAAGCGGTATTTTTGGAAGTCGTGGAGAATGAGAGTTTGGAAATTTTGCGTATTTTAGAAGGCGAAGAAGAAGTTAAAAAGAAGCAAATCACCACTAACCAACAAGCATACGCGTATATTTATAGCAACTTTGAACATTGCCGCCATTTAGCGTTAAAATGTTTGGATAATTATAGAAAATATTTGTTTTCACAAAATTTAGAAGGCAATATTGCTATTGTGGATACGATCACTATGGGTTATTCTTCGCAAGAATTAATGCAAAAAGCTTTAAATAAAGAAGTTTTTGGATGCTATGTGGATCTCATCAGAATTTTAAATTATGATTGCGTGAGTTTCTTGCCTTTTTCACACCCTAAATCCATTTATTTTCATAATTGGGATTTTATGGAGTTTTTGCTAACAAGCCCTGAATACCCTATTTTAAATGTAGAAAATGGCGTTCCAATCTATCAAAAAGATGTTTCATCTTGTGAAAAACACCGCTCTGAAGCTTATCAAAAAATAGTAGAAGGGGCTGTTGAATATGCTTTGTATTTTAAAGAAAGTCAAGTTTCTTTAGACATTCATGATGTGATAGAATGGGTAAATTTCTTTATTGACAACCCTAGCATTCAAGATCAAGAGCGGTTTAAACAAATCTATTTTCTTCCAGACGCAACGCATAAAAACGCTCTGCCCTTGTTTTGCAACGATGTTTCTTTATTGTCTTGCATTTTAAGACCTTCACAAAGTTATGGCATATTAAAAAGAAGTCTTAGGACAAACAAGCAAGAGAGGTTGTTTAAAATATTATCTCTAATCAAAAAAATCTATGGGAAGTTAAAAAAGAAATCGTAATTGGCTCTATTCTAATCAAATTGTATAATTTTGCATTTTATTTTATAGCAAAACTCATTCTTGTTTAAAATAATTCTCTCAAAAATTATCCACTAGATAATTTTTTATTTATTCAATAATACGTTTTTGAGTATAATCCTACGAAAATTTTAAGGAACGGCATGGAGTTTTTAGGACTGATTTTAAGTCTAGCTGCTATTTGGATAGCGTTAAAAAAGCCTGAAAAAGAAAATTGGGCGTTTGGGATTTTGGTTGTGGTGTGGTTGGTGGAGCTTATTATTTTTATAGCCCATAGCTCTAGCGTTTTGCCTAATATGAATTTATAAGGGGGATGCATGAATAAAGAAGCTAGATTTTACAACCTTTTTTCTTTAGCGGTTTTAGGGATTTTGATCTTTCCTGTGGGTTTGGCGAATTTTTATTTTGGCTATGTTTTGAAAGATTCCCCTTGTATTTTTTGCTGGGTGCAACGCATCAACATGATTTTAATAGGGGCGGTGGCACTTTTGGTGGTGCGTTTTGGGTTTAAGCCTAAATATATCGCTTTGTTGTTGCTCATGGCTAGCAGCGGGTTGTATGAGAGCTTTTATCATACTAGTAGCCATGCTTTAGAAGATGTGGGGCAAGGCTTTGCGCTCGCTATTTTGGGCTTGCACACGCAGTTTTGGGCGCTTTTTGTCTTTTTTAGCGTGGTGGCGCTGTTAGCGCTTTTACTCTTTTTTGCCCCCAATACCCAACCTTTTAAAGATCGTTCATTAAACGCGTTCCAAAAAAGCGCGTTTTTTATTTTCTTTATTGTGGTGGGTTCTAATGCGATACAGGCGTTTTTTTCTACCGGGCCTTTCCCTTATATAGGGCAAAGCGATCCGGTGCGCTTTTCTTGGAATTTGAAAGAAGCTGTCTGGTCTATGGAGAATTGGGATCATTTGAAATTCCCACGAAGCGTTTTGGGCAGAAGAGATGTGGGCGAGCCTTTGAAATTGAGCGCTTTGCCTAAAGACAATGATTACAACCATTCGCCTTTAGAAATTACTAAAACTCTAAAGATTGAAAAAAAAGAAGAGCTTTTTTTGAAATTGAATGGCGCGATTACGGATTTGAATTTCAATGAAGACAATACGATGCTTATCACAGAAAACCAAGGCCTTTATCTTGTGGGTAACGATTTAAAAACCATTCATAGCCACATGGTGTTGGATAGCTATTATAGCGCGACGGTGGGGTCGTTTGTGGGGGCGGATTTCAATGAAGATGAAAACATTGTGATCATGGGCAATAATAAAACGAGCGTGGAAATCACTCCTAACAAAAACGCTAATGCGCTTAAAAACTTCCCTTATTTTTTAGAGGGGGCTAACTCTTTTGATGAAGTGGAACGCAGCCGCTTAAAAACTTCTAGGGCGAAAAATTATTACATTAGCGCTGCAAGAAGAGGGGCTAAATTGACTTATTTGATCAGCGCTCCTAACAAACGCTATAAAGATTTGATCATTATCTCCATGCTCAATAGCGACAAACAAGTGCATGGGGAGTTTTTGCTTGAATTAGGCCATGCCAAGCTTAAAGAAAAAAGGGAATTGGGCGAATTAATGATCAGCGCGCTAGCTTTAAAAGACAATAAACTTTATGCATTCAGTAAGGAGTTTAACACGCTTTTAGTCATAGACCCCACAAAAGAAGAGATCCTTGAAGTTTATGGCTTGCCTAAAGAGATTAAAAACATCAGCGCTGGAGGGTTTAGAAACAATGAGCTTGTCCTTGTGAGCTATGAAGAGAATAAAAATATCCTCTATACCCTTGATTTTTAAACTCTTTTAAAGCTACTTTTTTCTAATATACTGACGCATTAGAAGATGGTCGCTATTTTTATAAATAGAGGAAAGTCCGGGCTACATTAGACAAAATTCCATCTAACGGATGGCTAGCGTGAGCTAAGGGAAAGTGCCACAGAAAGCAAACCGCCTTTTTAAGGTAAGGGTGAAAGGGTGGGGTAAGAGCCCACCAAAGCTAGAGCAATTTAGCTTGTTTGGCAAACCCAATTTGTAGCAAGAAGTGCATGGTAAGTCTAAATTAATACACGCTTCGCTTGAGGAATATTGCAAAATATTCCCTAGATAAATGGCCATCCATTGACAGAACCCGGCTTATTCTAATGCTTTATGGGTTGCGTGTTGATTTTTTAAACAAAGTTTTAATTATTTTATTTTTTTTATTTTTTTACCTAATTATTGTTTAAATTTTTAAAGATTTGTGTTACACTCTGTAAAATCAAAATCAAAGGGGATAGCGTGTTAGAAAAATCTTTCTTAAAAAGCAAGCAATTAGTTTTATGCGGACTGGGCGTTTTGATGTTACAGGCTTGCACTTGCCCAAACACTTCACAAAGAAATTCTTTTTTACAAGATGTGCCTTATTGGATGTTGCAAAATCGCAGTCAGTATCTCACGCAAGGGGTGGATAGCTCGCACATTGTAGATGGTAAAAAAACTGAAGAGATAGAAAAAATCGCTACCAAAAGAGCGACAATAAGAGTGGCTCAAAATATCGTGCATAAACTTAAAGAGGATTATCTCTCCAAATCCAACCGCATTAAGCAAAAGATCACTAATGAAATGTTTATCCAAATGACGCAAGCCATTTATGATAGCTTAATGAATGTGGATCGTTTAGGCATTTATATCAATCCTAATAATGAAGAAGTGTTTGCGTTGGTGCGTGCGCGTTCCTTTGATAAGGATGTTTTGAGCGAAGGGTTGCATAAATTATCTTTAGACAATCAAGCGGTGAGTATCCTTGTGGCTAAAGTGGAAGAAATCTTTAAAGATTCTATCAACTACGGAGACATTAAAGTCCCTATAGCCATGTAGGCTTAAAATAATAGGCGTTCTTCGCTATCGCCTATTTTTTTGGGGGTGGGTGTGATGGAATTGGGGGTTGAATAGTAGGGGATTTTATCCACGATTTCTTTACGCAAGCCTTTAGGGACATCAAACTTTCTTTTTAAGGAAGGTTCAATCGCTAAAATGTTACGCATGAAATGCGAATACACAGGTGCACTCACAATACCCCCTGTCGCTCCTTTGCTAATAGGCGTGTTATCGTCTCTCCCAAACCAAATCACGCTTTGTAAGGTGGGGGTAAAGCCAATAAACCAAGCATCAACATTGTTATTAGAAGTCCCGGTTTTGCCAGCGATTTCTAAACCTTTAATGCGCGCTGAACGCCCCGTGCCATTTTCTACCGCATTCATCAGCACTGAAAGGGTCAAAAAGGCTTGCTCTTTAGAGGTGATTTTTCTGGTTTCAATGGGCGTGAAAGTTTTGACATCGTTTTGTTGATCGGTGATGCTTTCAATCAACATAGGCTTAAGCATGGTGCCATAATTAGAAAAGAGGGAATATTTTTCAGCCGCTTCAATGGGCGAGATAGCAAAGCTCCCTAACACAATAGACAAGTCCCTAGGGAGGTTTTTAAACCCCATATCGCTTAAAGATTGATAAATTTTTTCAAAGCCAAGCTGATCGCTTAAATTGATCGTGGCGAGATTTAACGAATGGCTTAAGGCTTCTTGCAGGGTTACAAGCCCTAAAAATTTGCGAGAATAATTGCTAGGGTGCCATGCGTGGTTTTGTTCGCTGTTTTTACTATAATTGCCATTTTCAAAATTTCGCGCAGTATCAGGGATTTTGGAAGTGGTGGAATAGCCGTTGTCAAAAGCGATTTGATACACAAAAGGCTTGATCGCACTCCCAAATTGCCGTTTGGCTTGCGTGGCGCGATTGAAAGCGCTTTTTTTATAATCAATCCCCCCCACTAAGGCTAAAATTTTACCGGTGTTCGTGTCGGTAACCACCATGCTGGCGTTTAAATCGTCTTCGCTCTCATTAAATGCATCGGCTTTTGGCTTTTCTTTAGCGATTTTTTCTAAGATTTTTTGGCGTCCAAAACGTAAGGACTCTAACGCTAAACGTTGGTAATCTAAATCTATGGTGAGCTTTATAATATAGCCTTTAGTTTTCAACCCGTCTAATTGATCTAGTTGCTTCAGCACTTCATCCACGACATAAGGGGCGATGTTTTGCGTGGAAGTTTGGTTATACACGATGGGGACTTCATTGAGGGCGGATTTTAACTCATTAGAAGAAATCCAGCCTAAAGAATACAACCGCCTTAAAATGTCATTGGCCCTAGAGAGTGAAAATTCTAGGTTTTTGTTAGGGTCATAAAAACTCGGGGCCCTTGGCAAGGCGACTAACATAGCGATTTCTTTGAGCGTGAGTTTGTCAAGGGGTTTTTTAAAATACCCTAAACTTGCAGTTTTCACGCCATAATACCCATGCCCAAAAAAAGTTTGGTTCAAATAACGCTCTAAAATTTCTTCTTTGCTTAAGACTTGTTCAACGCGTATGGAAATGATCGCTTCTTTGAGCTTTCTGGTTAGCGTTTTTTCTCGTGTGAGTACCATGTTTTTAACGAGCTGTTGGGTAAGGGTGCTGCCCCCTTCGGTGTAACGACCGCTTTTAGCGTTTTTAATCATAGCGCGCATGATAGCGTCTAAATTGATCCCCCCATGTTCAAAAAAGAGGGTGTCTTCTACCGCTAAAAGGCTTTCAATGAATCGTGGGGGGATTTCTTCAAAACGCGCGTAAAAACGGAATTCTTTGTCATAAATATTGGCAATCAATCGCCCTTTTCGGTCTAAAATTTGTGAAGCAACGCTCGGATGATAATCTTTAATCTTGGCAATATCTTTATCCGTATTCACCCAAACTTGAGCGACAAGAATGGCTAATAACCCTATAATAATTAAAAATAAAACGATAAAACCATAAAAAATCTTTTTTAGCATTTAACCACTTTTAAAAGGAGATTGTATTTTAGAATAATTTAAAAGGGTGTTTGCAAGCTCTTTGGTGTCTTCTAGGCTGTTTTTAAGAGATAAAGAGACGCGCAAAAGAGGTTTAGAAACCGTAGGAGGGCGGATAGCTCCCACTAAAAACCCTTTTTCTTTCAAAAAATGATGGGCGTTTAAAAGAGCGGGATTGTTTTCAAATTCTAAAGTAAAAAATCCTGCGAGCGTTCTAACGCCTAAGGTTTCAAAAATAATCTGTTGGTGTTGATTGAGCTTTGTTTTCAACTCTTTTTTTTGCACAATAAAGTATTCTAAATGGGCTAAAGTCAAAGCGGTGTCTAACAAGCTCAAAGCGGTGGTGTAAATCACGCTTTTGGCGCGATTGATTAAAAACTCTACCACTTGTAAGGGGGCTAAAATACACGCCCCATAGCTTGCAAGCGCTTTAGAGAAAGTGCTGAGTTTGATAATCTTTTCTTTTTCTTTGATGCGATGATATTCTAAAAAGCCTAGTAAATTTTCGCCGATAGTCCCAAAACTATGGGCTTCATCTACGATTAAAAAAGCGTTAGGGATTTCTTGAATGATTTCATAAAAATCATAAGGGGCGATGCTTGCATCCATAGAATAAACCCCCTCAATGGCTATGAATTTGAGTTTGTTTTTAGGGGCGTTAAAGAGTTTTTGTTTCAAATCTTTAGCGTCATTGTGCGAGAAAAAAACCACTTGGTTAGGTTTGGCTTTGGCGCTAAAAATCCCGCTTGCATGGTAGTGTTCGTCCATAAACAAGAGAGCGTTTTTGACTAAAAGAGTGTCTATTAAAGCCAGATTGCCTAAAAAACCACTCCCCACTAAAAGAGCGCTTTCAAACCCTAGCAAAGCGGCTAATTGGTTTTCTAATTGTGCATGCAAAGGGTGGTAGCCATTCACGAGCATGGAAGCTTTGGGGGAATGAGTGTCAAAGAATTGGAGCTTATTAAAAGCGTTTTGAAGCAAATCCTTTTTAACGCTCAAGCCCAAATAATCATTAGAAGCGTAATCCCTTAATAAAGGGTCAAACAACTCTCTTTTGCGGTATCGTTTGGCATGGTGTAAGGCTTCTAAAGATTTAGAAAACATGAAAACACTTTATGCACTTCAATCATTCGCCTTTTTGAATTTTTTCAATGATTTTATTGAGTTCGTCTTGTTTTTCATAAAACATCTTATCAATATTTTCTTTAACATGTTTAGCGCTATCTTCCATTAAATGCACTTTATGTTCTAGATATTTTGAATCGGTAATGTGATCTTCTTGAACGGCTTTAACCAAATCATTGGCTTCAGCATGCACGCTCGCATGGTGGCTTTCTAAAGCTCTATAGCCTGAAGTGTTAGAAAAATTCTCTTTGCCTGCACCCTCATAATACCATTTTCCTAAGCGGCAATTCTTATGGCTGGTAATATCAAAGGAATTAAGACCAAAGACCATGCCATAAAGATTGTTTTTAAAGACCACATGATCGAGTTTAGCTAGACCGCAAAACACTCGGTTATTGATGTTATAGATGGTGTATTTTGCGGCTTGCGCGACAATCATGTTGTTTTTTACGGTGGATTTCAATTCTTCCACATCGCCCTTAATAGATCCTACAATGGAGTTAATATCGTGGGTGTTGGTTTGAATATCGTTCGCTTCTTGTTGCATGCTTTTAACGACAACAGCGATTTCTTTAGTGGCTTTTTGGGTTTTTTCAGCGAGCTTTCTCACCTCATCAGCCACCACCGCAAACCCTCTCCCATGCTCGCCCGCTCGTGCGGCCTCAATAGCGGCGTTTAGGGCTAAGAGATTGGTTTGCTCTGCAATATCATCAATCAAAGAAATGACCTGAGTGATTTCGTTGCTCCGTTGGTTTAGGGAGTCCGCTAGCGAAGTGGCGTTTTGCATCTTGTCATAAAGCGATTCAATGTCTTGGCTTGTTTTATTAACAGTTCCTAATCCTTCAGCAGAATGCGCTTCGCCATTTTTAGCCGCATTGAGCAACAAGCCTGTTTCTTGATGGAAATATTGCATGCTTTCTTGCGCGTTCTCCAATCCCTCTTTTAAGCTCGAGCAAAAAGTCTTAAACAAATCGCTTTTATGGTATTCCCCAACACAACCTGTTTTTTTAGCCAATGAATAATACTGCACGCCATCAATATTTTGGCTCTTTAAAGAATAAGAAACCCCTTGCAAATCAACGCTCTCTGCATTTTCTTTAAAATGCATGCTTTGCTCTTCTAAATTGTTCAAACTTGCAAGACTCCCGCTCTTAAAAACCACTTTATTGTTTTTAATACCTACAAAACCTTCATGCAAGCACAGATTCAAAAGGCTTTGATAGAGATTGACTTCTTTTTTTAACTCCGCAATCTCAGAATCTTTTTGATTGATTTGGAGTTGCAATTGCTTATTCCCAAACATGGTGGTATCCCTTATTTAAATTTGATTCTTTTGAGATTATACCTAAAAATAACCAAACATTTTTTGAAATAGCGTTTAAAATCAAGGAAGCACTCAATCGCTTTAGTATTGTTGCTTCAAAAACAATTCATAAAATAATCCCTGTTTTTTCATAAGGGTTTCAAAGTTGCCTTGTTCTATCAGTCTGCCTTGATCTAACACAATAATTTCATCAGCCTGTTTGACGCTACCCATGCGGTGTGTAATGATTAAAGCCATCTTAGATTGCGATTTTTTAAAAATAAAATCCAAAAACTCTTTTTCTATAATGGGGTCAATAGTACTGCTTGGCTCATCTAAAACAACACAATGACTTGGTTTTAAAAAGGCTCTTATAGTGGCTATGCGTTGCTTTTGACCCAGAGAAAAATCTATCCCATTATACTGTGTTCCAAATAATGCGTTGCTATAATCATTAAGACAATTTTGAAAATTTTCATCAAAAGATTTTAGCATTTCTCTCTTTTGCTTTAATTGCTCTCTTGTGGGGTTGTTTTGCATGAAAAGATTATCATCAATGCTATACCCAGCATAAAGAGAAAAATCTTGGAATATGGCACTCATTTGTTGGTGGTAGCTGTTTAGCTCTAAATCCTGTAACGAGTATTTGTTATTGATAATAATTTGACCTGAATTTGGGATATAAAACCCTAGCAATAATTTAATCAGCGTGGTTTTTCCGCTAGCATTCTTGCCGACTAGTGCATAAATTTTATCAGAGTGTAAAGAGAGATTAAAGTTTTCAAAAATAAGTTTTGAATTAGGATAAGAGAAACTAATATTTTCAAATGTAATGCTATGGATTTTTTCTTCTAATTTGATTTGTGTTTCTGGTTTTGGCATTTTGTAATCTAAAATACAGAAATAATTTTCAAAGTATTTATTGATAGCAAAAAACCACTTTCCATAAAATGATAAATCTTGTAGTTGCTGTTGGGTAGAGCTAAATGCTTGGATATACCCAGCAATTGCTCCCACACCAATTAATTTTGAAAGGATAATAAAAACCATTAGAAAAAATAGTGCGATACTTAGAGTAGTGATTAAAATATCAGCATATATGGTAAGCATTAAGTTTTTTTGGGCGATTTTCACAAAATGATTGATATATAATTCTTTGTTTTCAATAAATTTATGATGAAAATTTAGCATGAAGTTAAATAATAGGTTGTCCTTGTTCTTTTGGTTATCTAGTCCAGAATATAGATAATTTTGTATGCTCTCTTTTTTGTCTTGAAGCTTATCTATGGAAGCACTATGTTTTTTTGCTATATGGTTGGAGATGAAAATACAAGGCACTGTTGCAAAAATCATTATAAAGGGTAGATAAATACTAATAGAAAATAATATACCAAATAGACTAATAAGCCCTATAATGCGTTGCAAGTTAAAAAATAGATTACTGACATAATTTAGGGGGCGGATGTGCAGTCCATTATGGATAGTGTTAAGCTTGATAGTATGGTCTTTATCCTCAAAAAAACTTAGATTTTTAACCTGTGTGAGTTTATTGGCAAGCTGAGTGATGATGCTTATAGAAAATTGTTCGGCAATAATGGTTTGCAAGCTTGATAAAATTCCTGAGAACACATGCGTTAAAAACAGCAAGACTCCCCATAGTAGCAAAGTTGGTAACAGCAAGCTGTATTCAAAATGCGTATGATTTTGCAATAGGTCTACCACAATATCAATCAATCTTATCATAACAAGAATATTTATAGATGGAATAATGCCGATAAATAGCACTGTAATTGATGCCAACACAACACATTTTGGTGAGCTTTTATAGAGTAAAACAAAAGTTCTTAATGGAATGTTTTTTATGGTATCCATTGCAATCAGATTTACATGTGAATTTTCTTTAATTATACCTAAACTCATACTTTTTCAATTTTTATTTTCAAAGCTCTTTAAGATTTTAAACTTTAACCGATTATAGTTCCAACCAAAAGCAAGGATGCCTTTGGGTTTTTATAACAAGGAGTTACAACAATGGCTTTTCAGGTCAATACAAATATCAATGCGATGAATGCGCATGTGCAATCCGCACTCACTCAAAATGCGCTTAAAACTTCATTGGAGAGATTGAGTTCAGGTTTAAGGATTAACAAAGCGGCTGATGACGCATCAGGCATGACGGTGGCGGATTCTTTGCGTTCACAAGCGAGCAGTTTGGGTCAAGCGATTGCCAACACCAATGACGGCATGGGGATTATCCAAGTTGCAGATAAGGCTATGGATGAGCAGTTAAAAATCTTAGACACCGTTAAGGTTAAAGCGACTCAAGCGGCTCAAGATGGGCAGACTACAGAGTCTCGTAAAGCGATCCAATCAGACATCGTTCGCTTGATCCAAGGTTTGGATAATATCGGTAATACGACTACTTATAATGGGCAAGCGTTATTGTCTGGTCAATTCACCAACAAAGAATTCCAAGTAGGGGCTTATTCTAACCAAAGCATTAAAGCTTCTATCGGCTCTACCACTTCAGATAAAATCGGTCAAGTTCGTATCGCTACAGGTGCGTTAATCACGGCTTCTGGGGATATTAGCTTAACTTTCAAACAAGTGGATGGCGTGAATGATGTAACTTTAGAGAGCGTGAAAATCTCTAGTTCAGCAGGCACAGGGATTGGCGTGTTAGCAGAAGTGATCAACAAAAACTCTAACCAAACAGGGGTTAAAGCTTATGCGAATGTCATCACTACGAGCGATGTGGCGGTCCAATCAGGAAATTTGAGTAATTTAACCTTAAACGGGATCCATTTGGGTAATATCGCAGACATTAAGAAAAACGACTCAGACGGAAGGTTAGTCGCAGCGATCAATGCGGTTACTTCAGAAACCGGCGTGGAAGCTTATACCGATCAAAACGGGCGCTTGAATTTGCGCAGTTTAGATGGTCGTGGGATTGAAATCAAAACCGATAGCACTGATGGTGTGCCTAGCGCTTTAACGATGGTCAATGGCGGCCAGGATTTAACAAAAGGCTCTACTAACTACGGAAGGCTTTCTCTCACACGCTTAGACGCTAAGAGCATTAATGTCGTTTCGGCTTCTGACTCTCAGCATTTAGGTTTCACAGCGATTGGTTTTGGGGAATCTCAAGTGGCAGAAACCACGGTCAATTTGCGCGATGTTACTGGGAATTTTAACGCTAATGTCAAATCAGCTAGTGGTGCGAACTACAATGCAGTAATCGCTAGTGGCAATCAAAGCTTAGGAGCTGGGGTAACCACTTTAAGAGGCGCGATGGTGGTGATTGATATTGCGGAATCGGCGATGAAAATGTTGGATAAAGTCCGCTCTGATTTAGGTTCTGTGCAAAATCAAATGATTAGTACCGTGAATAACATCAGCATCACTCAAGTGAATGTCAAAGCGGCTGAATCTCAAATCAGGGATGTGGATTTTGCTGAAGAGAGCGCGAATTTCAATAAAAACAACATTTTGGCGCAATCAGGCAGCTATGCAATGAGTCAAGCCAATACCGTTCAACAAAACATCTTAAGGCTTTTAACTTAGTTTTAAGAAAGGTGTTTGTGTAAGGTGTCTGTATGGGGCTAACGCTTTAAGCGTTGGCTTTTTTGCTTTCATTTTCACTTCTTTTTTATAAAATACTCTTTTATTTCTTTTCATTACAGGCGGTTATTGTGTTAGATAGTTTTGAAATTTTAAAGGCTTTAAAGGGTTTGGATCTATTGAAAAACGCTCCTAGTTGGTGGTGGCCAAACGCGCTTAAATTTGAAGCTTTATTAGGGGCGATTTTAACGCAAAACACTAAATTTGAAGCCGTTTCAAAATCGTTGGAAAATCTAAAAAACGCTTTCATTTTAGAGAGCGATGATGAGATCAATCTTAAAAAAATCGCTTCTATAGAGTTTTCAAAGCTTGCGGAATGTGTCCGCCCTAGCGGGTTTTATAACCAAAAAGCCAAACGCATGATTATTTTAAGCGGAAACATTTTAAAAGACTTTGGAAGTTTTGAAAATTTTAAACAAGAAGTTACCAGAGAATGGCTTTTAGATCAAAAAGGCATTGGCAAAGAAAGTGCAGATGCGATTTTGTGCTATGCGTGCGCTAAAGAAGTGATGGTGGTGGATAAATACAGCTATCTTTTTTTAAAAAAATTAGGCATAGAGATCGAAGATTATGACGAATTGCAAAATTTTTTTGAAAAAGGCATTCAAGAGAATTTAAATCCCGCTTTAGCGCTTTATGAAAACAGCATTTCTTTAGCGCAACTTTATGCGAGATTCCATGGAAAAATCGTGGAATTTTCTAAGCAAAAATTGGAATTAAAGCTTTGATTTTTAGATTTTTTTACGCCTTCAGCCTTTTTTTAGGGGTTTTGTTAGCCAAAAAGGATTTAAATTTTTTTAAACCTTTAGAGCCTACTAAAAACTATTTTGGATCTTTTAAAATCGGCTATCTTTACCAGCATGCAAACACGATCAAAAGAGCCCCCATCCGCCTAAAAAACCGCCCTCCCCTTTTAATGGATAAAATTTATCATGACGCTTCTTTGGGTTTTGATGCAGGGTATCTTTTAAAAAAGAAAGTTTTGTTAGGGGGGTATTTGGATGCAGGAATGGGCGGTTCGTATTTCATGAGCGCTGGATTAGTGGCTGGGGTTAGGCTTTTTAAGGGGTGGGTTATCCCTAAAATCGCATTAGGTTATCAGCTTCAAATTTTAGGGACTAAGATTGATAAGTATCAATTCAATATCCAATCAGCGGTAGGGAGTGTGGGCTTGTTTTTCAATGCGGCTAAAAATTTTGGCTTGAGCGTGGAAGCAAGGGGTGGCATTCCTTTTTATTTTATCCAAAGCAAATTTTCTAAAGCCTTTGGCACGCCACGATTGAATATCTATTCTGTTGGTATCACTTTCACTTTTTATGATCTTACTAGATTTTTAGGGTAAAATACTCTTTTTAAAAATTATAAAGTATAAAAACAACCATTAGACAAACTTTTAAGGATTGACGATGATTTTTATTGATGCATGTTTTAAAAAAGAAACACCCTACACGCCCATTTGGATGATGAGGCAAGCGGGTCGTTATCTTAGCGAATACCAAGAGAGCCGTAAAAAAGCGGGGAGTTTCTTGGAATTGTGTCAAAATAGCGATCTAGCCACAGAAGTAACTTTACAGCCGGTAGAGATTTTGGGCGTGGATGCAGCTATTTTGTTTAGCGATATTTTGGTAGTGCCTTTGGAAATGGGCTTAGATTTGGAATTTATCCCTAAAAAGGGGCCGCATTTTTTAGAGACGATTACGGATCTAAAAAGCGTGAATAGCCTTAAAGTTGGGGCGTATAAGCGGCTGAATTATGTCTATGATACGATTTCTCAAACGCGCCAAAAACTTTCTAAAGAGAAAGCACTGATCGGCTTTTGCGGGTCGCCTTGGACTTTGGCGACTTACATGATAGAGGGCGAAGGGAGTAAATCGTATGCTAAAAGCAAGAAAATGCTCTATAGCGAGCCTGAAGTTTTGCATGCGCTTTTAGAAAAATTAAGCCTTGAATTGATAGAGTATTTGAGCCTTCAGATCCAAGCCGGGGTCAATGCGGTGATGGTTTTTGACTCATGGGCGAGTGCTTTAGAAAAAGAAGCTTATTTGAAATTCAGTTGGCATTATTTGAAAAAAATCTCCAAAGAGCTTAAAAAACGCTATGCACGCATTCCGGTTATCCTTTTCCCTAAAGGGGTTGGCGCTTATTTGGATAGCATAGATGGGGAATTTGATGTGTTTGGCGTGGATTGGGGCACGCCTTTAGAAATGGCAAAAAAGATTTTGGGCGATAAATATGTTTTGCAAGGGAATTTAGAACCCACTAGGCTTTATGATAAAAACGCTTTAGAAGAAGGCGTTGAAAAGATTCTAAAAATCATGGGCAATCAAGGGCATATTTTTAATCTAGGGCATGGGATGCTGCCGGATTTACCCAGAGAAAACGCCAAGTATTTAGTGCAATTAGTGCATACTAAAACCAAGCACTAGGAGGGATTGATGAATACTTTGATAAGATGCATTAGCTTATTAGGTTTGTGCGTTGCTTTAGCCCTAGCCCAAACCCCTTCTAAAACTCCAGCTGAAATCAAACAAATTCTTAACAATTATAGCCATAAGAATTTAAAGCTCATTGATCCGCCGACAAGTTCTTTAGAAGCGACACCGAGTTTTTTGCCCTCGCCTAAAGAAACAGCGACCACGATCAATCAAGAGATTGCTAAATACCATGAAAAAAGCGATAAAGCCCCTTTAGGGTTGAATGAATTGCTTAAAGGGGCTAGCACTAATCTCAGTTTGCAAGCGCAAGAACTCAATGTTAAGCAGGCGATGAAAAACCACACCATCGCCAAAGCGATGTTTTTGCCCACTTTGAATACGAGTTATAATTTTAAAAATGAAGCTAGGGATACCCCAGAATATAAGCATTATAACACCCAACAACTCCAAGCTCAAGTTACATTGAATGTGTTTAATGGTTTTAGCGATGTGAATAATGTCAAAGAAAAGTCTGCGACTTACCGCTCCACTGTGGCTAATTTAGAATACAGCCGCCAAAGCGTGTATTTGCAAGTGGTGCAACAATATTATGAGTATTTTAACAACCTCGCTCGCATGATCGCTTTGCAAAAGAAATTAGAGCAAATCAAAACGGACATTAAAAGGGTTACTAAGCTCTATGACAAAGGGCTAACGACGATTGATGATTTGCAAAGTTTGAAAGCGCAAGGGAATTTGAGCGAATACGATATTTTGGACATGCAATTTGCTTTGGAGCAAAACCGCTTGACTTTAGAGTATCTCACTAACCTCAATGTGAAAAATCTGAAAAAGACCACGATTGATGCGCCTAATTTGCAACTAAGAGAAAGGCAGGATTTGGTTTCTTTGAGGGAGCAGATTTCTGCAATCAGATACCAAAACAAGCAACTCAATTATTACCCCAAGATAGATGTGTTTGACTCATGGCTTTTTTGGATTCAAAAACCCGCTTATGCCACAGGGCGTTTTGGGAATTTCTACCCCAATCAACAAAACACCGCTGGGGTTACTGCGACTTTGAATATTTTTGATGATATAGGCTTGAGTTTGCAAAAGCAATCCATCATGTTAGGCCAATTAGCGAATGAAAAGAATTTAGCCTATAAAAAGCTAGAGCAAGAAAAAGACGAACAACTTTACCGAAAATCGCTTGATATTGCTAGGGCTAAGATTGAATCTTCCAAAGCCAGTTTGGATGCGGCTAACCTTTCTTTTGCCAACATTAAAAGGAAATACGACGCTAATTTAGTGGATTTTACGACCTATTTAAGGGGTTTAACCACGCGCTTTGATGCAGAAGTGGCTTACAATTTAGCGCTCAATAATTACGAAGTGCAAAAAGCCAATTACATTTTCAATAGCGGACACAGAATACAAGATTATGTGCATTAAGGGAATGAAATGATACGAAAAATTTTAATAGGATTGTGTTTAAGTCTTTTGAGTTTGGAAGCTGGCGAAAAAGTGTATGCGATTTTCAATGTGAAAGCGATGCAAGATTCCAAGCTCACCTTAGATAGCACAGGGATTGTGGATAGCATTAAGGTTACTGAGGGGAGTGTGGTCAAAAAGGGCGATGTTTTGTTGCTTTTGTATAACCAAGACAAGCAAGCTCAAAGCGATTCTACCGAGCAACAGCTCATTTTTGCTAAAAAACAATACCAACGATACAGCAAAATTGGGGGCGCGGTGGATAAAAACACTCTAGAGGGCTATGAATTTACTTATAAACGCTTGGAGTCTGATTACGCTTATTCTATTGCGGTATTGAATAAAACCATTTTAAGAGCCCCTTTTGATGGCGTGATAGCGAGCAAAAACATTCAAGTGGGCGAAGGGGTGAGCGCGAACAGCACGGTGTTACTGAGATTAGTCAGTCATGCTAGAAAATTAGTCATTGAATTTGATTCCAAATACATTAATGCGGTCAAAGTGGGGGATACTTACACTTATTCTATAGACGGGGATTCCAATAAACATGAAATTAAAATCACTAAGATTTACCCCACCGTTGATGAAAACACACGAAAAGTGAGTGCAGAAGCCCTTTTGTCTAATCCTATGGCAGTGGGGCTTTTTGGCGATGGGTTTATCCAAACGAAACAATAGGATATTATCATGTATAAAACAGCGATAAATCGTCCTATTACGACTTTAATGTTTGCTTTGGCGATTGTCTTTTTTGGGACTATGGGCTTTAAAAAATTGAGCGTGGCGCTTTTCCCTAAAATTGATATGCCTACGGTGGTGGTTACTACGACTTATCCTGGGGCTAGCGCTGAAATCATAGAAAGTAAGGTAACCGATAAGATTGAAGAATCGGTGATGGGGATTGATGGGATCAAAAAGGTTACTTCCACTAGCTCTAAAAATGTGAGTATCGTGGTCATTGAATTTGAGTTAGAAAAGCCTAATGAAGAAGCCCTAAACGATGTGGTCAATAAAATTTCTTCGGTGCGTTTTGATGACTCCAATATTAAAAAACCCTCCGTGAATAAATTTGATACCGACAGCCAACCCATTATTTCATTGTTTGTGAGCAGTTCAAGCGTGCCGGCTACGACTTTGAACGATTACGCTAAAAACACCATTAAACCCATGCTCCAAAAAATCAATGGGGTGGGAGGCGTGCAACTCAACGGCTTTAGGGAGCGCCAAATTAGAATTTATGCTGACCCTACTTTGATGAATAAATACAACTTGACTTATGCGGATCTTTTCAGCACGCTTAAAGCGGAGAATGTGGAAGTTGATGGGGGGCGCATTGTCAATAGTCAAAGAGAATTATCAATCTTAGTGAATGCGAATAGTTATAGCGTTGCGGATGTAGAAAAGATCCAAGTGGGTAATCATGTGCGTCTTGGCGATATTGCAAAAATTGAAATCGGTTTAGAAGAAGACAACACTTTTGCAAGCTTTAAAGATAAGCCCGGTGTGGTTTTAGAAATCCAAAAGATTGCGGGAACGAATGAAATTGAAATCGTAGATAGGGTGTATGAAGCCTTAAAACACATTCAAGCCATAAGCCCTAACTATGAAATCAGGCCTTTTATGGACACGACAACTTTCATTCGCACTTCTATTGAAGATGTGAAATTTGACTTGGTTTTAGGGGCGATTTTAGCGGTTTTAGTGGTGTTTGTATTCTTGCGTAGCGGGACGATCACTTTAGTTTCAGCGATTTCTATCCCTGTTTCTATCATGGGGACTTTTGCGCTTATCCAATGGATGGGCTTTTCGCTCAACATGCTCACCATGGTAGCCTTAACTCTGTCTATAGGGATCATTATTGATGATGCGATCGTGGTGATTGAAAATATCCATAAAAAGCTAGAAATGGGCATGGAAAAACGCAAAGCAAGCTATGAGGGAGTGAGGGAAATTGGCTTTGCGTTAGTGGCGATTTCAGCAATGTTGCTTTCAGTTTTTGTGCCTATAGGGAACATGAAAGGCATTATCGGACGCTTTTTTCAAAGTTTTGGGATCACGGTGGCCTTAGCGATCGCTTTGTCGTATGTGGTGGTCGTTACGATTATCCCCATGGTAAGCTCGGTAGTCGTTAATCCTAGGCATTCTCGTTTCTATGTGTGGAGTGAGCCTTTTTTTAAAGCTTTAGAGTCTCGTTATACCAAGTTACTTCAATGGGTTTTAAACCACAAGCTCATTATATTTATAGCGGTGGTTTTGGTGTTTGTGGGTTCACTTTTTGTGGCTTCTAAGCTCGGCATGGATTTCATGCTTAAAGAAGATAGGGGGAGGTTTCAAGTGTGGCTTAAGGCTAAACCGGGCGTGAGCATAGATTACATGACGCAAAAGAGTAAGATCTTTCAAGAAGCGATTGAAAAGCATGCTGAAGTGGAATTTACCACTTTGCAAGTGGGTTATGGCACCTCGCAAAATCCTTTTAAAGCGAAGATTTTTGTGCAACTCAAGCCTTTAGAAGAGCGTAAAAAAGAACACCAATTGGGGCAATTTGAATTGATGAGCGCTTTAAGGAAGGAATTAAGAAGCTTACCGGAAGCTAAAGATTTAGAGAATATCAATCTTACTGAAGTTTCTCTTATAGGAGGTGGTGGGGATAGTTCGCCCTTTCAAACCTATGTGTTCTCTCACTCTCAAGAAGCGGTGGATAAAAGCGTGGCGAATTTGAAGAAATTCTTATTAGAAAGCCCTGCATTAAAAGGCAAGGTTGAAAGCTATCACACAAGCACGAGCGAATCGCAACCGCAATTGCAACTCAAAATCTTAAGGCAAAACGCTAACAAATACGGCGTGAGCGCTCAAACCATTGGTTCAGTGGTAAGCTCTGCTTTCTCTGGGACTTCTCAAGCGAGTGTGTTCAAAGAAGATGGTAAAGAATACGACATGATCATTAGAGTGCCTGATGATAAGCGCGTTTCTGTGGAAGATATTAAACGCTTGCAAGTGCGTAACAAATACGATAAATTGATGTTTTTAGACGCTTTAGTGGAAATCACAGAAACCCAAAGCCCGTCGAGCATTTCTCGCTACAACCGCCAGCGTAGCGTTACGGTGCTCGCTCAGCCTAATAGGAGTGCGGGCGTTTCTTTGGGCGAAATTTTAACGCAAGTGAGTAAAAACACTAAAGAATGGCTGGTTGAAGGGGCGAATTACAGATTCACCGGTGAAGCGGATAATGCTAAAGAAAGCAATGGGGAGTTTATGATCGCTCTAGCGACGGCGTTTGTGTTGATTTATATGATTTTGGCAGCGTTGTATGAATCCATTTTAGAGCCTTTTATTATCATGGTTACCATGCCTTTAAGCTTTTCAGGGGCGTTTTTTGCTTTAGGTTTAGCGCACCAGCCTTTGAGCATGTTTTCTATGATAGGTTTGATCTTGCTCATTGGTATGGTGGGTAAAAACGCAACGCTTTTAATTGATGTCGCCAACGAAGAGCGTAAAAAAGGCTTGAACATTCAAGAAGCCATTTTATTTGCCGGCAAAACCCGTCTAAGACCGATTTTAATGACCACCATTGCGATGGTTTGTGGCATGTTGCCTTTAGCGTTAGCGAGTGGGGATGGATCAGCGATGAAATCCCCTATAGGGATTGCGATGAGTGGGGGCTTGATGATTTCTATGGTGTTAAGTTTACTCATTGTGCCGGTGTTTTATCGTTTGCTCGCTCCCATAGACGATAAAATCAAGCGGTTTTACCAAAACCAAAAAGCTTTAGAATGAAAAAAATTGTTTTAATTTTGGCTTTAGGGGTGGGTTTGTTAGGGGCGTTTGAGTCTAAAAAAAGTCATATTTATTTTGGGGCTATGGTGGGTTTAGCCCCTATTGAAATAAAACCGGCTAGCGATTCTTCTTATACCGCTTTTTTATGGGGGGCTAAAGGGGGGTATCAATTCGCTTTTTTAAAAGCTTTAGCATTAAGGGGTGAATTTTCCTATCTCATGGCCATCAAGCCCACAGCGTTTCATACGATTAACACTTCTTTATTGAGTTTAAACATTGATGCATTGAGCGACTTTTACACTTATAAAAAATACAGCTTTGGGGTGTATGGGGGGCTTGGGATAGGGTATTTTTATCAAAACAACCATTTAGGCATGAAAAATAGTTCGTTTATGGGGTATAACGGGCTATTTAATGTGGGGCTTGGTAGCACGATTGACAAACACCACCGCATAGAGCTTGGGGCTAAAATCCCTTTTTCAAAAACCAGAAATTCTTTTAAAAATTCTTATTTTTTAGAGAGCGTTTTTATCCATGCGAGTTATAGTTATGCATTCTAAGGGAAATATGTTGCAAAAAGTAACCAATTAATGGTTGTTGTAAATGAGATTGGTTACTAAATACATAAAAGGGGTTGCGTCGTTTTCTTTTAATTAATACAATGAGCTTTTTTTGGATAGTATTAAGAAATGTAGTGATATAACATGAAAGGGTTCAAAATATGACTTATAGAAGTAGCAAAATAGATTTAAAGAATGAACGCTTTAGTAAAAACCGCTCTTTTAAGGGCATTAAAAAGAAAATCGCTAAAAAATACAAAATCAAAAACTCGCCTTCAATTTCTCATGCATTCAAAACGCATTCAAGCTTTTCTCTCAATAAAAAAATCTTTTTAGGGCTAGGGTTTGTCTCAGCTTTGAGCGCTCAAAGTGAAGATTATAATAGTTCAGTGTATTGGCTAAACAGCGTGAATGAAAATCACAGCAACAAATCTTACTATATCAGCCCTTTACGCACTTGGGCTGGGGGGAGTAGGAATTTCACGCAAAATTACAACAACAGCAATTTATATATAGGGACAAAAAACGCTTCCGCAACGCCCAACAATAATTCTATATGGTTTGGGGAAAAGGGCTATATAGGTTTTATTACAGGGGTTTTTAAGGCTAAAGACATTTTTATTACAGGTAATGTTGGATCAGGCAATGAATGGAAAACCGGTGGGGGTGCAATACTTGTTTTTGAAAGCTCAAACGAATTGACCACTAATGGGGCTTATTTTCAAAATAATAGAGCCGGGACGCAAAATTCGTGGATCAATTTGATTTCCAATCATAGCGTGCATTTGACAAACACGAATTTTAGCAACCAAACCCCGCATGGGGGCTTTAATGTCATGGGGCGAAAGATCACTTATAACAGCGGGATTATTAATGGTGGGAATTTTGGCTTTGATAATGTGGATAGTCATGGCACAACCACCATTAGCGGCGTAACTTTCAATGATAATGGCGCGCTCACTTACAAGGGGGGTAATAGCATTGGGGGGAGCATCACTTTCACTAACTCTAGTATCAATCATTACAAGCTCAATCTTAACGCTAATAGTATTACCTTTAACAACAGTGCTTTAGGGAGCATGCCTAATGGCAACGCTAACACCGTGGGGGAAGCTTATATCCTTAATGCAAGCAATATTACTTTTAACAATTTGACCTTTAACGGAGGTTGGTTTGTTTTTAATAGGCCTGATGCTCATGTTAACTTTCAAGGCACAACCACGATCAACAACCCCACTTCGCCTTTTTTAAACATGACCGGTAAAGTTACCATTAACCCTAATGCGATTTTTAACATTCAAAATTACACGCCTAGCATAGGGAGTTCTTACACGCTTTTTAGCATGAAAAATGGCAACATCACTTATAATGGTGTGAGTGATTTGTGGAATATTATCAGGCTTAAAAACACACAAGCCACAAAAGACAACAACAAAAACGCCGCTTCTTCTAACAACACCCACACTCACTATGTAACTTACAATTTAGGCGGCACGCTCTATCATTTCAGACAAATTTTTAGCCCTGATTCTATTGTTTTACAATCCATTTATTATGGCGCAAATAATATCCATTACACCAATAGCGTGAATATCCATGACAATGTTTTTAATTTAAAAAACATTAAAGACGACAAAGAAAACACGATTTTTTATTTCAATGGCTTAAACACTTGGAATTACACTAATGCGAAATTCACTCAAACTTATGGCGGAAATAATAGCGCTCTAGTCTTTAACGCTACGACCCCTTGGGCTAATGGTGCAAACCCTAAATCCAGTAGCACGGTGCGTTTTGGGGGGTATGAGGGAATTAATTGGGGGAAAACGGGTTATATCACCGGCACTTTCACAGCCGATAGGGTTTATATCACCGGTAACATGATGTCTGGGAATGGCGCTCAAACCGGCGGAGGGGCGACTTTAAATTTTGTGGGCGCGACTGAAATCAATATCGCCGGGGCTGATTTTAAAAACCTAAAAACCACTTCACAAAACTCTTACATGACTTTTATGGCGCTAGGGGATAGCTCTGGGAGCGGTAAAATTAATGTTTTTCAATCTGATTTTTACGATTGGACGAATGGGGGGTATGATTTTACCGGTAATAGCGTTTTTGATAAAGTGAATTTCAATAAAGCCTATTACAAGTTTCAAGGGGCTGATAATACTTACACTTTTAAAAACACGAATTTTGTAGACGGGAATTTCAAGTTTCAAGGCAACACCACTATTGAAAATAATTCTGTTTTAGACAATGGCGCTTATTCTTTTGAAGGCATAAGCAATGCGTTTAATTCTAGCAAATTTAACCATGGATCGTTTCATTTTAGCCATGCAGAGCAGACAGACGCTTTTAATAACAACTCGTTCAATGGCGGATCGTTTAGTTTTAACGCCAAACAAGTGGATTTTAGTGGGAACTCGTTTAATGGGGGCGTGTTTGATTTCAACAATACCCCTAAAGCCAATTTTAATAACGACACTTTTAATGTGAATAACCAATTCAAACTGAATGGCCCTCAAACAACTTTTAGCTTCAATAAGGGCGTTGTTTTCAACATGCAAGGGCTTTTGAATAGCTTGAGCGTGGGCAAGACTTATCAATTACTCAACGCTAAAAGCGTGGATTATAAGGATAATAATAACACTTTATACCAAATGCTGCACTGGACTAGCGGAGGAAATCCTAGCGGCACGCTAGTGGATGAGGATAAATCCGCACCAAACAACACTAAAATTTACAATGTCCAATTCACTGATAACGGCTTGACTTACTACATTAAAGAAAATTTTAACAACGGGATCACGCTCACTCGTTTATGTACTCTAGGTTACACGCATTGCGTGAATATCCATGACAATGCGTTTTATCTTAAAAATATCAATAATAGCGCGAGCGATACCGTGTTCTATCTCAATGGCATGACGACTTGGAAGATCGCTGGCACAGGCGTTTTCACGCAAGATTATAGCGGCGCTAACAGCGTTTTAGTGTTCAACCAAACCACCCCCTTTCTTGATGGAGCGAATCCCACTTCTAATAGCGTGGTGAGTTTTGGGAAAACTTCAGGGGCTGAATGGGGGCTAGTGGGCTATATTCATGGCGTTTTTAAAGCCAATCAAATTGATATTACCGGTACGATTCGCTCCGGTAATGGGGCTAAAACCGGTGGGGGAGCGATTTTAGTCTTTAACGCTCAAGAGCGTTTGAATATCGCTAATGCAAATTTAAATAACGATAAAGCCGGTTTACAAAATTCATGGATGAATTTCATTGTTAATAATGGCAATGTGAATGCAACAAACGCAAATTTTAGCAACCAAACCCCGCATGGAGGCTTTAATCTTAAAGCCGATAACATTACTTGGAATAAAGGGTCTGTGAGTGGAGGGGGGAATTTTGGCGTGGATAACGCCAATAGTAATGGCACAACCACCATCAGTGGCGTAACTTTCAATGATAACGGCACTTTGATTTATAAAGGGGGCGAAAACAACGCCGGGAATTCTTTAACCTTAGAAAACAACACCTTCAATTCCTACAATATCAACGCAAGGGTGCAAAACCTTATTTTTAATAACAACTCGTTTAATGGCGGTAGCTATTCGTTTAATGACACTAAAAATATCACCCTTAAAGGCACAAACACGCTCATTAACAGCGACCCTTTCAGCCACCTTAAAGGCTCAGTCGCTATCAATGACAATAGTATTTTTAACATTCAAAGGAATTTGACAGATAAAACCACTTACACGCTTTTGAGCGGGGATAGCATCAAGTATAACAACCAAACTCTAGCCGATAATCTTTTTTCAAAAAATTTGTGGAACTTGATCCATTATGACGGCGAACAAGGGACTTTATTAAGAACGGATAACAACACTTATTTTGTGCAATTCACCCAGAGTAATGGCCAAAAATTCGTTTTTGAAGAGACTTTTAATCCTGGCTCTATCACCTATAAATATTTCACTATCCATTCTTCACTTTTCCATTCAGACGATGATTCTAAGGATATTTGGAGTCAAGTGAAAAAGCAATTTGATTTCATTCCAGGAAAAACCCCTGTGTGTGTTGGGGTGTGCTATATCGCGCCTTATAAAAATCAAGATCTTATCGGATCTAGCGCTTTTGCGTGGTCGCTTAATTTTGGGGCTACGGTGGTAGGGACTTTGCTGTTGGGGAGCGCTCAAGAAAAGGCTAATGACAATGGGGGGTCTATTTGGTTTGGTAAAAACAATTTGTTGTATTTGCATGGCAATTTCAATGCGACTAATATCTTTTTAACCAATAATTTTAATGTCGGCAATCCTAACGCCGGCGGTGGGGCAACGATTCATTTTAACGCTGATGAAACCTTAAACGCTGACGGGCTGAATTACACGAATTTCCAAACCGTGGCTATGGGTTTGCAAACTAGTGCGAGCCAGCACTCATGGGCGAATTTTAACTCCAGGCTTTCTATGGAGATTAAAAACTCTAACTTTAGGGATTTCACATGGGGAGGCTTTAATTTTAACTCAGGGCGTATCGCTTTTGAAAACACCACTTTTAGCGGTTGGACGAATATCAATGGAGCGACAGAAAGCGCTTCATCGTATGTGAATATGGTTGCCAATACGGATTTGATTTTTACTGATTCCATTTTGGGTGGGGGCGTTCGCTACGATTTGAAAGCCAAACACATTATTTTCAATAACTCTCAAATAGTCATTGATGTGTCTAAGAATGTGAATCAATCTTCATTGAATGGGAATGTTACTTTCAATCATTCCAGGCTTTCTGTCAAATCCAACGCCGCTATCAATATTGGGGATAGCCAAACCCAAACGATTTTAGAAAACGCTTCAAGCCTTTCTTTTTATAACAACAGCGTAGCGAATTTTAACGGCGCAACCACTTTTAAGGGCGTGTCTTACTTGAACTTGAACCCTAACGCTCAATTAAGCTTCAATCAAGCGAATTTCAATAACGCTAATGTAACCTTTTATGGCATCCCGCTATTTGGCAAAACGCCTGATTTTGGTAACTCTGTGCGTCTTATTAATTTCAATGGGGATACGAATTTCAATCAAGCGACACTCAATTTAAGGGCTAAAAATATCCATATCAATTTTCAAGGCGCTTCTACTTTTGAAAATAACTCTACGATGAATTTAGCTGAAAGTTCTCAAGCAAGTTTTAACGCTCTTAGTGTAGTGGGGGAAACGAATTTTAACCTCAACGGCTCAAGTTTATTGAATTTCAATGGTAATAGCGTTTTTAACGCCCCTGTGAGTTTCTATGCCAACAATTCTCAAATCTCTTTCACCAATTTGGCAACTTTTAACGCAAACGCTTCATTTGATTTGAGCAATAATAGCGCCTTGAATTTTCAAAGCGTTCTTTTAAATGGCTCTTTAAGCCTTTTAGGCAATGGCGGTAACGCTCTAGCGATTAATGCAAGCGGGAATTTTAGCTTTGGATCTCAAGGGATTTTGAATCTGTCTAATGTGAATTTATTTGATGCAAAAAACAAGCCCTTAGTTTATGAGATTTTAAAAGCTCAAAACATTGAGGGCTTAACAGGAAATAATGGCTATCAAAAAGTTAGTTTTTATGGCATACAGATTGACAAGGCCAATTACTCGTTTAATAACGGCGTTCATTCTTGGAGTTTCACTAACCCGCTCAACACAACCGAAACGATTACAGAAACCCTATACAACAACCGCTTGAAAGTGCAGATCTCTCAAAACAATACTTCTAATAATACAATGTTCAATCTCGCTCCTAGTTTGTATTTTTACCAACAAAACCCTTATAATGAAAGCGCTAATTCCTATAATTACACGAGCGATAAAGCTGGCACTTATTATTTGACTAGCAATATTAGAGGCTTTAATCAAAACAATGAGATACCTGGGACTTATAACGCGCAAAACCAGCCATTACAAGCCCTACACATCTATAACCAGGCTATCACTAAGCAAGATTTAAGCGTAATTGCTAATTTAGGTAAGGAGTTTTTGCCTAAAATGGCTAATCTTATCGCTTCAGGGGATTTGGATAACCTTAATTTGAAGAGTGCGGATAGTTTTGATACCATTCTTAAAGTCTTAAAGAAATACGATATTAGTATCAACCAAGCAAATTGGAAAAGCTTGTTGGGTATTATCAATGGTTTTTCCAACACGGCTCATTACGATCTCTCTCAAGGCAATCTTGTTGTAGGGGCGATCAAAGAAGGGCGAACCAACACGAATAGCGTGGTGTGGTTTGGAGGCGATGGGTATAAAAATCCATGCACGATTGGGGATAACACTTGCCAGATGTTTAGACAAACTAGTTTAGGGCAATTGCTTCATTCTAGCGCACCTTATTTAGGCTATATCAACGCTAATTTTAAAGCTAAAAACATTTATATTACTGGGACAATCGGCAGCGGGAACGCTTGGGGGAGCGGAGGGAGCGCGAATGTGTCTTTTGAAAGCGCGACGAATTTAGTGCTTAATCAAGCCAATATTGACGCTCAAGGGAGCGATAAAATCTTTTCTTATTTGGGGAAAGATGGCATTGACAAGCTTTTTGGAGAAAAAGGCTTAGCGAATATCCTTTCTAATATGGTTTATGAAGAGAGCTTGAATAATAACGCTATCCCCAAAGATTTAGCCAACATGATCCCTAAAGATTTTGGATCTAAGACTTTAGGCTCATTGCTTAGCCCTACTGAAGTGAATAATCTTTTAGGCGTGAGCGCTTTTAAAAGCGCGATCATGGAGATTTTAAACGCTAAAACGGTGGGCGATGTTTTTGGCGAAAACGGGCTTTTAAACGCGCTTGATCCGGTCAAAAGAAAAGAAATCGATCAAATGCTGTTAGAGCAAATCCAAGCCCATTCTTCAGGGTTTGAAAAATTCATTGTTAAAACTTTAGGGATTGAAAATGTAGAGAATTTCATCAATAACTGGTATGGCAAGCAAAGTTTGAGCGCTTTTGCGAATAATTTTGTGCCTGGAGGTTTGAATCAAGCCTTGGATAAAATAGGTTCTAGCGCTGATTCTAAAGAATTGCAAGGCTTTTTGAAGCAAACGACTTTTGGGGATATTCTCAATCAAATGATTGAGCAAGCCCCCTTAATCAACAAGCTCATTTCGTGGTTAGGTCCACAGGATTTGAGCGTGTTAGTCAATATCGCTCTCAATAGCATCACTAACCCTAGCGAAGAGCTGTCTAGCATTATTTCTAATATAGGCGAAAAAGCGTTAAATGATTTATTGGGCGAGGGCGTAGTAACCAAAATCATGAGCAATCAAGTCTTAGGACAAATGATTAATAAAATTGTCGCCGATAAGGGCTTAGGGGGAGTTTATCATCAAGGTCTAGGCTCAATACTCTCTAAATCCTTGCAAGATGAATTGAAACAATTGGGCATGGGGTCTTTGCTCAAACCTAAAGGGTTGCACAATCTTTGGCAAAAAGGGAATTTCAATTTTGTGGCTAAAAACCATGTGTTTGTGAATGACGGATCGTTTAGTAACGCTACAGGAGGGGAATTGAATTTTGTAGCGGGCAAGTCTATTATCTTTAACGGGAAAAATACGATTAATTTCACGCAATATCAAGGTAAGCTTTCATTCATTTCTCAAGATTTTTCTAACATTTCGCTGGACACTTTAAACGCTACCAACGGCTTGACGCTCAATGCGCCTAAAAATGATATTAGCGTTAAAGAAGGTCAAATTTGCGTGAATGTTTTAAATTGCATGACCGCTAAAGGAACAACAACTCAAACTAATTCTTCTTTAAGCGCAACCCCCACAACCGATGAAACGCTAGAAGTGAATGCGAATAATTTTGCATTCTTAGGAACCATTAAAGCCAATGGCTTAGTGGATTTTTCAAAAGTCTTGCACAATACGACTATTGGGACTTTAGATTTAGAGCCAAACGCCACTTTTAAAGCGAATAACTTGATTGTGAATAACGCTTTTAATAATAACTCTAATGATAGGGCTAATATTAGCGGTAATCTCAATGTGATCAAGGGCGCAACTTTTAGTACGAATGAAAATGGTTTGAATGTGGGAGGGGATTTGAAGAGTGAAGGGCCATTAATCTTCAATCTTAAGCGCCCAACCCATCAAACGATCATCAGCGTGGCTGGCGCTTCCACGATCATGTCTTACAATAATCAAGCTTTAATCCATTTTAACGCTCAAAAGCAAGGCGCTTATACGCTTATGGACGCTCATCGCATGGTTTATGGCTATGATAATCGAACCATTCTTGGAGGGAGCTTGAGCGATTACCTCAAGCTTTACACTCTCATTGATTTTAACGGCAAACGCATGCAATTAAAGGGTGATTCACTAAGCTATGATGATAAACCGGTCAATATTAAGGACGGGGGTCTTGTGGTAAGCTTTAAAGACAATCAAGGGCAAATGGTGTATTCGTCTATCCTTTATGATAAGGTTCAAGTTACGGTTTCTGATAAACCCATTAACATTCAAGCCCCTAGTTTGGAATACTATATCCAACGCATTCAAGGCGGCGGAGGTTTGAATGCAATCAAATCTGCGGGCAATCATTCCATTATGTGGTTGCATGAGCTTTTTGTGGCTAAGGGAGGTAATCCCTTGTTCGCTCCTTATTATTTGCAAGACAATCCCACTGAACACATTGTTACTTTAATGAAAGATATTACTAGCGCTTTAGGCATGCTTTCTAAACCCAATCTTAAAAACAATTCTACCGATGTTTTGCAACTCAACACTTACACGCAACAAATGGGGCGTTTGGCCAAGCTTTCTAATTTCGCTTCTTTTGATTCAACGGATTTTAGCGAACGCTTGAGCAGTCTTAAAAACCAAAAATTTGCTGACGCTACTCCTAATGCGATGGATGTGATTTTAAAATACTCTCAAAGGGATAAATTAAAAAACAACCTTTGGGCGACTGGTGTTGGGGGCGTGAGCTTTGTGGAAAATGGCACAGGAACGCTCTATGGTGTCAATGTGGGCTATGACAGATTTATTAAGGGTGTGATTGTTGGGGGGTATGCAGCTTATGGGTATAGCGGTTTTTATGAACGCATCACTAATTCTAAATCCGATAATGTGGATGTGGGCTTGTATGCGAGAGTCTTTATCAAAAAAAGCGAGCTAACTTTTAGCGTCAATGAAACTTGGGGAGCGAATAAAACCCAAATTAGCTCCAATGACACTCTGCTTTCTATGATCAATCAATCCTACAAATACAACACATGGACAACGAACGCGAAAGTCAATTACGGGTATGATTTCATGTTTAAAAATAAAAGCATCATTTTAAAACCTCAAATCGGTTTGAGGTATTACTATATTGGCATGACCGGTTTAGAAGGGGTGATGAACAATGCGATCTATAACCAGTTTAAAGCGAATGCTGATCCGTCTAAAAAATCCGTTTTAACGATTGATTTTGCTTTTGAAAACCGCCATTATTTCAATACAAACTCTTATTTTTATGCGATTGGTGGCATTGGTAGGGATTTGCTGGTGCGATCCATGGGGGATAAGTTGGTGCGTTTCATTGGTAACAACACTTTGAGTTACAGGAAAGGCGAGCTTTATAACACTTTTGCGAGCATCACTACAGGCGGAGAGGTTAGGTTGTTTAAAAGCTTTTACGCGAATGCTGGGGTGGGGGCTAGGTTTGGGTTGGATTATAAAATGATTAATATCACCGGAAATATTGGAATGCGTTTAGCGTTTTAGGGGGCATGAGAGCTTACCCCCTTTTTAGCCATTAAACGAGATAAGTGGTGGTATTAAGGTTTTAACAAATAGGGGTTTGTTCGTTTTGAAAAATTCTAGCTACAAAAATTGCTAAGCAAAAACAAAACAATGCACTTGAAAAAACACTAATAAACCCCAAAATAAGCGATTTAAAATGAAGAATAGTGATGATATTGAGCGTATAAAAAGAGAGAATAATAAAGATAAAAGCGATTACAATGATTAATCTTGAAGCGGTTAATGCTAGAGTTATTTGTTTGAAAGTTGCTGGTGATAGCATGCAGAACAAGAATATATTATGCGTTTCTCAAGCTTGTTATAGCTTGTGTGAGACCAAAGATTGCACTAGAAATAATAATTAGTCCCATTAAACCTATAATGCTATTAAAGTAAAAAAATCAGTGGTATTTTTTGAAAAAACAAAAATTAGTAATAAAAGCATTAAAACAGGATAGATAAAAGTCCAAAATAGCGCACTTGTATTGGTGAGATAAGATTTGATTTTAAGTTTTAAGACAGATAGAGTTGCCCTTATTAAATATCCTTTAGTAATGCCAATAAGTCTTTTGCGGTTGGTTTTTCTTTAAAGTTAAAAATTTTAGTTATAGATTCTATATAGAATCTAAAGGTTCGTATTGAGCAATGTTGCCATTCCAACAAGACCCATTCGCAACTCTCTAAAACGATAAGATCTGAGTGGCGATGATACTTGTAAGTTGTTGGGTGTTGTACAAGCTTATGAGATTTGATAGTCTTATAAGAGCGTTTTGCTCTAAACTGATTTCTGGTTCATCCATAATAATCAATTGGGGGTGGTGGCTAAGAGCCAAGTCAATTTTTAAGCGCTGTTTTTGTCCATCGCTGTTCGTAGGTTTTATTCACAAGATTTTTTTCAAACAGATTTAGAGTGCATTTTTTATAAAAAGATTGATAGAATTTAAAAAGGTCGTTTGCGTTTAATCCTAGTTGAATAGGTTAGAGACAACTCCCAATTGTTTGTGGTATAATATTATCGTGGTATGGAATATTATTGTTTTGTGCTTTAAAACTATAGTCTGATCTAATGCCTAGAAGTGTTGATAAGCGTTGATTTCCTAGCACCATACGAGCGATAGCGTTACTGATAAACCCACTCCAAGCGAGTGGAACGATTTTAAAAAGCGTTCCAACTCTAAAAATGGAAAAAGCCAAAGCTTAAAAAAAGAAATCCCCTAAAAAACTAGAGAAACGGAGTTTTTGATTTTCATTATCAAAACTCTCATGCAGACATTCTCTCATTTTTGTCCGTTATTGGTTTATGGGTGTTTTAACATATAAAACTCCAACGCTTTTTCAAAGAGAAACGAACGATTAGGAAAACCTTTTTCTTTCATATACTCATCCACTTTAGCCATAAAACTGGGCGAGAGTAAAACGCTATGGTTGATTCTTCGCTCTTTACTGATTTTTTCTTCGTATTCTATCTCTTCTATTTCGGCCAACAAACTGGGCGAGAGCGAAATATTAAAACTGCTCTTTCGTTCGCTGCCCACTTTTATTTCTGCTTCCAACTCGGCTAATTCGGTTAACAACCTTTTGCGTTTCGCTTGTAAAGCTTGAATGGTTGTGTGCGCTTTATGGTGTTCCATTATCATTCCTTTAATCTATTTGGTTACCTTCAATTTTTAACTAATTTTAAGATCCTTTCGCATTCTACCACAAAATAGGATTTTGTAGGTAAATTCTATTATAAGAATAAAAATTAGAATTTTTTCTTTAGAATTTCACTGGATATGAAACATAAGATTTTAAAACAAATCACAAAAGGGCTTAATTTGAATCCAATTCTTTAAGATATTTTAATAATTCTTCTTCATTCAAAACGCTCACGCCATGTTTTTTTGCTAGAGAAAGTTTTGAGCCGGCGTTTTCTCCAACGATCAAAAAATCGGTTTTAGCGCTCACGCTTGAAGAAATTTTTGCCCCTAAATTTTCTAACATTTGAGCGTATTCTTGCCGTGGTTTAGAAAGCGTGCCGGTTAAAACAATCGTTTTATCACTGAAAATAGAAGAGCTTTCCTGTTTTTCTTCTGCATCGCTATTTTTAGGGTTTAACAAATCAAATAACGATTGGATAAACTCTTGATTGCTCGCATAAAAATTGACTAAAGAACGCGCCATTTCCACCCCAAAGCCCTCCATTTCTAAAAACTCAGCTTCGCTTTTTTCTAACACATTTAAGCCGTATTGGGCCAGCGTTTTACTCGCTCCCTTACCGATATGTTCAATCCCTAAAGCGTTGATCAAACGCCATAAAGGGGGGTTTTTGCTCTTTTGAATAGCGTCTAATAAATTTTGAGCTTTTTTGATTTTGAATTTGTCTAGTTGCATTAAATCTTCTAATTTTAAAGCATACAAATCCAAGGCGTTAACAATGAGTTTTTCTTCAAAAAGCTGCTCTATGACTTTATCGCCTAAGCCTTGAATGTTTAAAGCGTCTTTAGAAGCAAAATGAATCAAGCTTTCTTTCAATCTCGCCGGGCAATTAAGGTTTTGGCAATAAGTAAAAATCTCTTCGCACAAGAGTTCATGCGAGCATATAGGGCAAACTTTGGGGCGCATGATTTTATGTTGCGAGCCGTCTCTGTAAGACTCTAAAGGTTTGATGATTTTAGGGATCACATCGCCGCTTCTAATGATTACAACCCTATCATTGAGCATGATATTCTTTTTTTCAATTTCAGAATAATTGTGCAAGGTCGCTTTCGTAACCATAGCCCCAGCGATTTCTACCGGCTCTAAAAGAGCGACTGGGGTGATCGCTCCGCTGCGCCCCACTTGGTTAATGACTCCTATAATTTTGGTGTGTTTTTCTAGGGCGGGGAATTTATAAGCGCAAGCGAATTTAGGGGATTTTTGCGTATAGCCTAACTCCTTTTGAATATCCAATTCATCCACAACGATCACCATGCCGTCTAAAAGGGCAAAAAAGCCCTCTCTTTCTTGAATGAGAGCGTGGTAATTTTCTTCTATTTCTTGGTGGTTTTTGTTTAGGCTTAAATATTGAATAGCGCTAAACCCTAACGAGACAATAAAATCCAAACACTCCTTAAAGCTTAGAAAATTTAAAGAATGCTTGCCCACGCCCCAAGGAATGAATTGCAATTTACGCTTTTTAGTGATCTTGCTATCAAGCTGCCTTAAACTCCCTGATGCGGCATTTCTAGGGTTAGCGAATAGGGGTTCGTTAGCGTCTAGGCGCTCTTTATTTAAAGCGTCAAAATCCTCTTTAGAAATGATCACTTCGCCCCTGATTTCTATTTCTTCATCATAAGGGATAGCGTGGGGAATGTTAGCGATATGTTTGGCGTTTGTGGTAACCAACTCTCCTTCTAAGCCATTGCCCCTAGTGGTCGCCTTCACTAGTTTGCCATGTTGATACAAAAGATTGAGCGAAACCCCATCAAGTTTAGGCGAACACACAAACGAAGCGCTAGGGTAGGCTTTTAAAATGCGTTGCAACCACGCTTGCAATTCGTTATGATTGAACACATCATCTAAACTCCACATTCGCATTAAATGAGGGTTTTTATTGAATGGATTGGTTGTGGTAGCCCCCACTTTTTGGGTGGGGGAGTTAGCTTGAATGCGGCTAGGGTTTTTTTCTTCATAAGCTTTTAATTCTTGGTAAAGTTCATCATAGACTGCATCGCTTACGATCGGCTCATCAAGGTTGTAATAGTGGTGCGATAGGGTGTTTAAATATTCAATTCTTTCTAAATATTCTTTTTGGCTTTTTATCATATTCTAAAAACCTTTTAAACTAAATTAGGGTAGTATTATAACATTTAATCTTTGATAGGGTTTAGAGGGAATAGGTGGTAAAAGACATTAACAAAACGACTTCGTTACACTTAAACAACGAAGCGCAATTTCTATGCTTTAGATTAGATACAGAAAAAGACGCCCAACTTTATGGCGTGAATATTTTTAAGATCAGAGAAATTATCCATTATGATGGGGAGGTTACGGAGATTCTTGGGGGGAGCGATGGCGTGATGCTCGGGTTTCTTAGCGTTAGGGGCGAGTCCATTCCTTTAGTGGATGTGAAAAGGTGGTTGCATTATGATGCAAATGATCCTAGCCGTGATTTGAAAGAATATGGCGTTAAAGATAACCATAATTTAGTGATCGTGTGCCATTTTTCTAACCATTCAATCGCCCTAAAGGTTTTAAAAATTGAGAGGATTATTCATAAAAATTGGACTGAAATTAGCGCCGGGGATAAACAAGGCATTGAAGCCAATAACAAACTCAGCGCTCTCACTCGCTTTGATGAACAACGAGTGATGCAAATCTTAGATGTGGAAAAAATGATCAGCGATGTTTTCCCTAGCTTGAAAGATTTAGACGATTTGACCTTGCGTTGCATCAAAGCCATTCAAAGCCAAAAACTCATTTTAATCGCTGAAGACTCCCTAAGCGCTCTTAAAACCTTAGAAAAGATCGTTCAAACTTTAGAATTGCGTTATTTAGCCTTTCCAAACGGGAGGGAATTGTTGGATTATTTGTATGAAAAAGAACATTACCAACAAGTCGGCGTGGTCATTACGGATTTAGAAATGCCTAATGTTTCAGGGTTTGAAGTGCTAAAAACCATTAAAGCTGATCACAGGACTGAGCATCTTCCTGTGATTATCAATTCGTCCATGAGCAGCGATTCTAACCGCCAGTTAGCCCAATCTTTAGAAGCGGATGGTTTTGTGGTAAAATCTAACATTCTTGAAATCCATGAAATGCTTAAAAAAACGCTTTCATAAATTTAATTTTTGTTTTAATTTAAAGGGATAAAACATGCGAAGTCATTTCTGCACAGAAATTAGTGAAAAAGATGTGGGTAAAATCATCAAAGTGGCCGGGTGGTGCAACACTTATAGAGACCACGGAGGCGTGGTTTTTATTGATTTAAGGGATAAAAGCGGTTTAGTGCAATTAGTGTGTGATCCTAGCTCTAAAGCTTATGAAAAGGCTTTAGAAGTGAGGAGCGAATTTGTGCTGGTGGCTAAAGGAAAGGTGCGTTTGAGAGGGCTTGGGTTAGAAAACCCTAAACTAAAGACCGGAAAAATTGAAATCGTTTTAGAAGGATTAGTCATTGAAAATAAAAGCGCTACCCCACCGATTGAAATTGGCAATAAAAATGTGAACGAAGATTTGCGCTTGAAATACCGCTATTTGGATTTACGCTCTTTGAATGCTTATGAAATCTTTAAATTGCGCAGCGAAGTGGCTCTGATTACTCGTAACACTCTAGCTCAAAAAGGCTTTTTAGAGATTGAAACCCCCATTTTGTCCAAAACCACGCCTGAGGGGGCTAGGGATTATTTAGTGCCAAGCAGGGTGCATGAGGGCGAATTTTTTGCCCTTCCTCAAAGCCCGCAGTTATTCAAACAACTTTTAATGGTGGGGGGAATGGACAGGTATTTTCAAATCGCTCGTTGCTTTAGAGATGAAGATTTGAGGGCGGACAGGCAGCCAGAATTCACGCAAATTGATGCAGAAATGAGTTTTTGCGATGAAAATGATGTGATGGGCGTGGTAGAAGATTTGTTGCAAGAGGTTTTTAAAGCGATTGGGCATACTATCCCTACACCCTTTAAACGCATGCCTTATAAGGAAGCGATGGAAAATTATGGGAGCGATAAGCCGGATTTACGCTTTGGATTGCCTTTAATAGAAGTGGGGGATTGTTTTATGGACAGCTCCAACGCTATTTTTTCCAATATTGCGCAAGATCCTAAAAACAAACGCATCAAAGCTTTAAATGTCAAGGGGGCTGATGCAACTTTTAGCCGCAGCGTTTTAAAGGAATTAGAAGAATTTGTGCGCCAGTTTGGGGCTCAAGGCTTGGCGTATTTGCAGATTAAAGAAGATGAAATTAAAGGGCCTTTGGTTAAATTTTTAAGCGAAAAGGGGCTTAAAAATATTTTAGAAAGGACTAACGCGCAAGTTGGGGATATTGTCTTTTTTGGCGCAGGGGATAAAAAAATCGTGTTAGATTACATGGGGCGCTTGCGCTTAAAGGTGGCTGAAATGCTTGATTTGATTGATAAAAACGCCTTGAATTTCTTATGGGTAGTCAATTTCCCCATGTTTGAAAAAACTGAAAATGGCTATCACGCTGCACACCACCCCTTTACGATGCCTAAAAATATAGAATGTGAAGACATAGAAGAAATTGAAGCGTATGCGTATGATGTGGTGCTTAATGGCGTGGAGCTTGGCGGGGGGAGCATTAGGATTCATAAAGAAGACATGCAAAAAAAAGTCTTTGAAAGGATCAATATTGATGAAGAGGAAGCGCAAAAGAAATTTGGCTTTTTACTAGAAGCGCTAAAATTTGGCGCTCCTCCTCATGGGGGCTTTGCGATAGGCTTTGACAGATTAATCATGCTAATGACTCAATCTCATAGCATTAGAGATGTGATCGCTTTCCCTAAAACGCAAAAAGCTTCATGTTTATTGACTGACGCGCCTAGCCCTATTAGCGAAGAGCAACTAAGAGAATTGCACATTCGCTTGAGAAAATAAATTTATAAGGATATGATTTGAAACAACTATTTTTGATTATTGGAGCCCCAGGGAGTGGTAAAACCACGGATGCGGAATGGATTGCTAAAAACAACAGCGCAACAATCGCTCATTTTTCAACCGGGGATTTATTGCGAGCTGAGAGCGCTAAAAAGACCGATCGAGGCTTATTGATTGAGAAATTCACCTCTCAAGGCGAATTAGTGCCTTTAGAAATTGTGGTAGAAACGATCCTTTCAGCGATTAAAAGTTCTAGCAAAGGGATCATTTTAATTGATGGCTATCCTAGAAGCGTGGAGCAAATGCAAGCTTTAGACAAGGAATTGAACGCTCAAAATGAAGTGATCTTAAAAAGCGTGATTGAGGTAGAAGTGAGTGAAAAAACCGCTAAAGAAAGGGTTTTAGGGCGCTCTAGGGGGGCTGATGATAATGAGGTTGTGTTTCATAACCGCATGCGCGTGTTTTTAGACCCTTTAATGGAAATCCAAAATTTCTACAAGGCTAAGAAGGTGTATAAAACCATCAATGGCGAAAGAAGCATTGAAGAAATCGTGCATGAAATGCAAGAGTATATTTTGTCTTTTGGGAATTAAATGCGACTAAAGAATGAGCTGTGATCTCTGTTTATATCATTTCTTTAAAAGAAAGCAAAAGGCGTTTGGACACTGAAAAACTCGTTTTAGAGTCTAACGAAAAATTTAAAGGCTGTTGTGTTTTTCAAATCTTTGACGCCATTAGCCCTAAACACCAAGATTTTGAAAAATTACTTCAAGAGCTTTATGACGCTCCGAGTTTATTGCAATCTGATTGGTATCATTCTTATGTGGGTGCTGGTTTGACTTTGCCTGAATTAGGGTGTTATTTGAGCCATTATCTTTTATGGAAAGAATGCGTCAAATTAAACCAACCGGTTATCATTTTAGAAGATGATGTAACGCTAGAATCTAACTTTATTCAAGCCTTAGAAGATTGTTTGAGAAGCCCTTTTGATTTTGTCAGGTTTTATGGGTGTTATTGGTATTACCACGAGACAAAATTCCATGTTTTACCCAAAGAATTTGTATTTCCTCCCTTTGATTATCCTTTTAAAAATAACCCTATTTTAGAAAAATTTAAAAAATTTTTTAATGTTTCTAGATTTTTAAATCTTTCTACCCATAAGGTCATGCACTATATCCTAAAAAAAATACAAAAAAAGTATTACGAAACGCATGAAAAAGAAGCCTTTTTTTTAGAGCATTTCTACCTTACTAGCGTGTATGTGGCTTCCACAGCCGGCTATTACTTAACCCCTAAAAGCGCTAAAACTTTTATAGAGGCAACGAATCGTTTTAAAATCATAGAGCCGGTGGATATGTTTATGGATAATTCTTCTTATCATGATGTGATGAATCTAACTTATGTGCCTTGCCCTGTTTCTTTAAATGAGCATTCTTTAGACAGCACGATCCAAAAGCCTAAAAAAGAGAGCTTGAAATCTTACCCGCTTCCGCCTAAAAAATCAATTTTTAAAAATCTTTTCTACTATAGCCTTAACGCTAAAAAACGCTTAAAGGCCTTTCAACAATACAGCAAACAATACGCTCCTTTAAAAACCCCTAAAGAGATTTAAAAAGAGTGGGCTTTATGATAGAATCAATGCAAATATTTAGGAGTTCATTTGACACAAGTTTATATCATTTCTTTAAAAGAAAGTCAAAGGCGTTTAGACACGGAAAGACTCGTTTTAGAGTCTAATGAAAAATTTAAAGGGCGTTGTGTTTTTCAAATCTTTGACGCCATTAGCCCTAAACACCAAGATTTTGAAAAATTACTTCAAGAGCTTTATGATTCCCCAAGTTTGTTAAAATCCGATTGGTTTCATTCTGATTATTGTTATAAGGAATTATTACCCCAGGAATTTGGGTGCTATTTGAGCCATTATTTTTTATGGAAAGAATGCGTCAAAACAAACCAACCGGTCGTTATTTTAGAAGATGATATAGCCTTAGAGCCTAATTTCATGCAAGCTTTAGAAGATTGCTTGAAAAGCCCTTTTGATTTTGTGAGACTCTATGGGCATTATTGGGGAGGCCATAAAACCAATTTGTGTGCATTGCCTGTATATACTGAAGAGATCGAAGAGGTTAAGAATACTGAAACACCTATTGAAGAAACGCCCATTGAAAATAATGAAGTTACCCCCCCCCCCCCCCAATTCCACACAAGACACACAACAAGACCCTATTATTGAAACACAACAAGAATCATCTGATCCTTGCATAGCACCCCCAAAAATCTCTTTTAATAAAAGGGTTTTTAGAAAAATTAAAAGAAAACTCAACCGCTTCATTGGAAATATTTTAGCCCGGACAGAAGTGTATAGGGGTATCGTAGCAAGATACGACGAACTCATAGGAAAATACGACGAACTCATAGGAAAATACGACGAACTCATAGGAAAATACGACGAACTCATAGGAAAATACGACGAACTCATAGGAAAATACGACGAACTCACCGAAAAATACGAATCCCTATTGGCAAAAGAAACAAACATTAAAGAGACCTTTTGGGAATCTCGCGCTGATAGTGAAAAAGAAGCGCTATTTTTAGAGCATTTCTACCTCACCAGCGTGTATGTGGCCACTACGGCAGGCTACTATCTCACGCCTAAAGGTGCTAAAACTTTTATAGAAGCCACGGAGCGTTTTAAAATCATAGAGCCGGTGGATATGTTTATGAACAACCCCACTTACCATGATGTGGCTAATTTTACCTATTTGCCTTGCCCTGTTTCTTTGAACAAGCATGCTTTCAATAGCACCATTCAAAATGCAAAAAAGCTTGACATTTCATTAAAACCCCCTAAAAAATCTTATTATGATAACCTTTTTTATCATAAGTTTAATGCTAGAAAGTGTTTAAAGGCCTTTCACAAATACAGCAAACAATACGCTCCTTTAAAAACCCCTAAAGAGGTTTAAAAAGAGTGGGCTTTATGCTAGAATAAGTCTTTTTACTAACTTATTTAAAGGAGATTGTAATGAATTTAGACAAACTAAAAACAAGCCATGACGCTAACGCTTTGTGCGTGGTGATTGAAATATCCAAGCATTCTAATATCAAGTATGAATTGGATAAAGAAAGTGGGGCTTTAATGGTGGATAGGGTGCTTTATGGGGCGCAAAATTACCCTGCAAATTATGGCTTTGTGCCTAACACTTTAGGGGCTGATGGCGACCCTGTAGATGCGCTGGTTTTAAGCGATGTGGCTTTCCAAGCCGGGAGCGTGGTGAAAGCACGCTTGGTTGGGGTTTTGAACATGGAAGATGAAAGCGGGATGGATGAAAAACTAATCGCTCTGCCGGTAGATAAGGTCGATCCCACGCATTCCTATGTCAAAGATATTAATGATTTATCCAAACACACTTTAGATAAAATCAAACATTTTTTTGAAACTTACAAGGATTTAGAGCCTAATAAATGGGTGAAAGTCAAGGGGTTTGAAAACAAAGAGAGCGCGATTAAAGTTTTAGAAAAAGCCATAAAAGCCTATCAAGGCTAAAGATCTTAAAGGTTTTGGCTTAAAGCCATAAAGCCCTTTTGATTCTCTTTTAAAAGGCTTTGTTCTCATTGAGCGTTGGTATATAAAATTGCTTTAGGATAACTTAAAGTGGGTTTTTGCATCAATTCCAATCAAATAAGCTCTAAAAACTACAATTTAACGATCTTAACCCCACTACCGCCTAAATTAATGGGGGCGTCGCTAAAGCTTGCCACTTTAGGGTGGTTTTTTAAAAATTCTTTCACAAATTTTTCCAAAATCCCACTCCCTTTGCCATGACAAATCAACACTTCTTCAAAGCCTCCTAAAAGCGCGTTGTTTAAAAAAGCGTCCAGTAAATCCAAAGCTTCTTCGCTGCGTTGCCCTCTCAAATCAAGGTGCAAGCTCGCTTCCTTAGGCTTAGGAATGATGGTTTTAGGGGGTTTGAATTTGTTTTTAGGGGGTTTTTGGATTTTTTTCAACAAACTCCCATGCACTTTCAAACGCATGCCAAGCTCGGTTTCTATCAAATAATAGCCCTTATCCAAAATCTGAGCGATCAGCACGCTTTCATTTTTATAACGCGCTTTTTCGTTAGCCTGAAAGCTTGTTGTAATTTGTGGGGTTTCATGGCTATTTTTATGTTTGTTTAAAATCTCGCTCGCTTTATGGATTTCTTTATGCATAGAGCTGGTGTCTTTTGAAGCGACTTCGCTTTTTAGCACATTCAAGGCTTGTTGGTAGGATTTTTCCAATTCCAATTTTTTATTGTGAAAGATTTCTTTTTGTTTTTCTATTTCTAAAAGCCAAGCGTTTTTTAACTCTTCTTGCTCTTTTAAAGCGTTCTCTAAACGCTCATTTTTTTGCTTCAATTCCCTTTCTAGCGCGCTGGAATTTTCAATCAAAATGTTCAATTTTTCCTTATCTTCGCCATAAAACGCCTTCGCTTTTTCAATCAAAAACCGTGGCACGCCATAACGCAGAGCAGTTTCAAACGCATAACTTTTGCCAACAACCCCTTTTAAAAAAGTGTAAGTGGGCCGTTCTTTTTCTTCATCATAAAGAGCGGCTAGTAATTCCACTTCTTGGTTTTCTGCCATTAACACGCTTAAGCGTTTGTGGTGCGTGGTGATAATGATTTGATTGTTTTGTTTGAGCAATTTCTCTAACAGGGTTTTATACAGACTGCTCGCTTCATCAGCGTCAGTCCCTAACTCAATTTCATCAACGCCTAAAAGCATGTTTTCTTTGGATAAAAGAGCGCTAAATTGCTTCATTCTGCCTGCAAAAGTAGAGATATTGTTCGCGCTATTTTGGGGGTCATTGATAATGGCGTGGATTTCTTTGAAATAAGGGATAATGGAATGATGGGCGTTGATTTTCATAGGAATGAGATGCTTGCTTAAAAACGCCGCACTTAAAAGCGATTTTAAGAGCATGGTTTTCCCGCCCGCATTCACGCCAGTAACAGCGAGCATGGATTTTTCAAACTTCAAATTTAAGGGCTTTGGATCTTTTAAAATGGGGTGCGAAAAGTTTTCTAAAACCATTTTTTTTTGCGTAAAACTTGGCATGACAAATTCTAAATTGTAGGCTTTAGCAAAATTGAGCCGTGCTTGCAAGCTGTCTAAAAAATCAAATTCTTTGAAAAGGAATTTTAAAAATAAAAGGTGTTTTTGCAAGCTATGGCTTAAAGTTTGACACATTTCACTAATACAACAATCTATTTCATTGTCAATTTGCGCGATTTTTTGTGCGATTTTTTGTGCGCTTTCTGGCAAAAGATAAAAATAACCATTAGCGCTCCTTTCTAGCACAACGCCCTTAATCGCGCTAGAAAACCCGCTTTTTAACAAAAGGCATTCATGACCATGCTTAAAATGGCTTTGGGTATCCACTAAATAAGGGGCAAGCTCTTTAGAATGCGCGTAATTACGAATGATTTTAGCGCTCTCTTTTTTAAGGCGACTCAAACTCTCGTTTAAAGCGTCTAGGGTAGCGTTAGCCCCTTGTTTGATTTTCCCATCATCATCCAATAAAGCGATCAAATCATTAAAAAAAGGGGGTAAAATAATAGCGTTAAGGCGTTCGTAAAATTTTAAATGCGTGAAATTTTTAAAAGCGTTTTGTAAAACGACAATGTAGCGCAATCGTTTGACAATCTCATCAATTTCATCTAAATGGAGCGTTCCTAATTTGGTGAGCTTGATAAGAATAAGATCGCTTTCTTTCACGCTTTTAGGGGCGATCAAGCCGATCGCATCCACTTCATTCAAGTAAGTGAAAGCCTGTTTGAGATCGTTTTCTAAAGCAATAGTACCTCTTTCTTTTGCAAAAAAGGTTTTAAAAAGAGCGATAAACTCTTTTAAATCCAGGCTTTCTTCTAGGGGTTTTGACGGAGTATTATTCATTGTTATTATTCATCATTAGGGTTGGATTAAGGGATCTTTTTGAAGCGTTTGACAAGAGTCTAAATCCACGAGAACGTCTTTCATGGGGGTTTGTTTTTTACCCAAAAAACTCAAAGTCCCGCTCACTAAATTAAAGGTTTTATTATCCACTTTAATGCCCTTACACAACAAGGTTTCCCCCCTTAAAAACGCTCTTTGCAAAGCGATTTCTTTTTGATTTTGTTGGTTTTGCTTGTAAGTATAAACGCTGATGCTTGCCCCTATAATCCCTACCATTAAAAAGGCTAATATTTTTTGTTTAAGGCTCATTAAACCAAAATCCCTTAAAACTAAAAACAATAAAACCAGCGTTAAAAATAAAACAACCGCTACGCCCATTACATTTCGCCCCTTAATTGGTAGGTAATATCCCCCGCTCCAAAGCCTATCACAAACCCCTTTTCAATCGTTTCTGCTACCTCATCATTGACTAACAGCTCTAAAAAATCCCCCTTTTTACGCACTCTGTCTATAAAGGTGGGGTTATAATGTTTAAAATGGGCTTTCAAATCAATGTCTCTTTTAACTTCACACGCGCTATAAACGGGTAAAATGATCAATCGGTCGCAATGCTCTAAAAAACATTTTTTAAACTCTTCTAAATTATCCATTAAGCGCGAATACTTGTGTGCTTGCCAAATGACAATAATTTTTTCTTGCGTGTTTAACAAATCAGCATAAATCCTAGCGCTCTTTAAAGTGGCACTAATTTCGGTGGGGTGGTGGGCGTAATCATCAATGAGGATGAGCGCGTTTTTTTGCAAAATATCAAAGCGTTTTTTAATGCCTTTGAAATTCAATAAATTATTTCTAATTTCTTCTAAATGCAATTCATCTAAAGCGCTCAAAATCGCCAAACTCGCATTCGTGGCGTTATGTTCGCCTAACCCCCACACTAAAAAAGTCCCTAAATCTTTCAATTCAAATGAAGTGTAAGGCTCGCCCTCTTTTAAAATGTATTGAATATTGCGAATGTCTTTTTTTTCTAAAACAATAGCATCTTTAGAATAGTTTTTTAAAAAAGGATCTTCTTTATAAATCACTCTTTTTTGCGCATGGTCTAAAAAATATTCATAAGCGAAGAAAAATCGCTCTAAATCGTGATCATAATGCTCCAAATGTTCCGGCTCGGTGTTAGGCACAATCGCGCAATAAGGGTTAGAAAATAAAAAACTTGAATCGCTTTCATCCGCTTCAAAAACCAAGCTAACATTCGCACTCTCTCGCACATTGGAATCAAACTCTTTAGAATGTGCCCCAATAATCGCCCCAAAAGTGGGGCAAATCGCGCTCAACATCGCGCTGATACTGCTCTTTCCATGGGCCCCACACACGCTAAAAACCCGCTTGTCTTTAAGGATAGAATACAAAGCGTCTTTACGGGATAAAATAGGGATTTCTAATTCTTTAGCCCTTTGTATTTCGGTATTGTCTTCTTTGATAATGGCTGAATGGATGATCACATCTTGATTTTTAATCGCCTTTGGATCATGCGGGATATTAATTTCTACGCCTAAAGCTTTCAAATACTTAACGCTAGGGCTTATGGCAATATCAGATCCGCTGATCTTAGCCCCTTGCGCTTTAAGGTATTTGGCTAAACCTGAAATGCCAATCCCCCCTATGCCAATGAAATGGATCTTGCAATCTTGCAAATTTTTGAGTAAAACTTTTGGGGTTTCAAGCATGCTTTTCTCGGTAAGTTTCTATGATTTCTAAAGGCTTTTCTAAAAGGGGGGTGTCATAAACAAGGGCTAAACGCACGTAGTCAGCACCGATATGATTACGCCCTAAATATAAAGCCGGTAAAGTAATAATGCCTTCGTTTTCAAAAAGTCTTTTAGCAAAATTTTCGCCGTTTTTAACGGGCAAATACACATAAAAACTATAAGGATAAATGAGCGTGTCTTTAAAGATTTTTCGCGCTAGTTTCAAGTTATTCGCATAAACATTACGGAAAAATTTTGCATGCTCTTCATCTAGCCAAGCTGCTTCACTCGCCTTTTGGATCGCATTAGCGCTCGTATAGCCTAAATAAGCGCGAAAGGCTTTGTATTTTTCTAAAATGCGGCTATCCCCAGCGATAAAACCACTCCTAAGCCCTGGAGCGCTAGAGCGTTTGGAGAGCGAATGGATCACCAAAACATTTTTAAAATCTTTATTATCAGCGAGCATGCAAGCTTCTAAAAGCGAAGGGGCGGGCGCGTTTTCATAAATTTCACTATAACATTCATCGTTAATTAAAATAAAATCATATTCTAAAGCGAGTTTGACCCAAGCGTGCAATTCTTCTAAAGAAAGGGTTCTTCCTGTGGGGTTGTTAGGGGAATTTAAGATCACTAAATCCACTTCTTGCAACTCTTTTTCATTCAGGCTTGGAGTGAAATCATTTTCTTTTACTAAAGGCATTAAAAGGCTTTTGGCCCTAGCGAATTGAGCCGCCCCTTCATAGATTTGATAAAAGGGGTTAGGGTAGGCGATAGTGGGGTTTTGGTGATCAAATAAAACAAAACTAGGGAAATTAAACAACACTTCTCTAGAGCCTAGCGTAGAGATTAATTCGTTTTCTTTGAGTTCTATTTTAAAACGGCGTTTAAAAAAATCCCTTTGAGCCGCTCTCAAGCTTTCTTCAAACGCGCTTTTAGGGTAGATATTGAGCGAATGGGTGTGCTGTTTAAGGGTGTCTTGAATGAATTTAGGCGTTTCAAATCGTGGCTCACCGATGCCTAAATCTAAACCCCTTTTTTTAGGGGTAATTTCTTTAAACAAGGCTCTTAATCGTTCAAAAGGGTAAGGCTCAAAGGTCATAGGGCTACTTTAATCTTAAAATGGAATAGTTAATCTTACCTAAAATTTAAGCGTTTATTATTGAAAGAACTAAAAAAGAGTATAAGAGAATATAAAAGAGTATAATAGCGAAAGAATTTAACTTATAAAGAGGTTTGATGCTAGAAAATAGGGTTAAGACCAAGCAAATTTTTATCGGTGGCGTAGCCATAGGGGGTGATGCCCCCATAAGCACGCAAAGCATGACCTTTAGTAAAACCGCTGATATTCAAAGCACTAAAAATCAAATTGACCGATTGAAACTCGCCGGGGCTGATTTGGTTAGGGTGGCAGTGAGCAATGAAAAGGACGCTTTGGCCTTAAAAGAATTGAAAAAAGTCTCTCCGTTGCCTTTAATCGCTGATATTCATTTCCATTATAAATTCGCTCTCATCGCCGCTCAAAGCGTGGATGCAATCAGAATCAATCCCGGAAACATCGGCTCTAAAGACAAAATTAAAGCGGTGGTTGATGCTTGTAGAGAAAAAAACATTCCTATAAGAATTGGCGTGAACGCCGGGAGTTTAGAAAAACAATTTGATCAAAAATACGGGCCAACCCCAAAAGGCATGGTAGAAAGCGCTTTGTATAACGCTAAACTTTTAGAAGATTTGGATTTTACCAATTTTAAGATTTCTCTAAAAGCGAGCGATGTGATGCGCACCATAGAGGCGTATAGAATGTTGCGCCCGCTTGTGATCTATCCTTTCCATTTGGGGGTTACTGAAGCGGGTAATCTTTTTAGCTCCAGCATCAAATCCGCCATGGCTTTAGGGGGGCTTTTGATGGAGGGTATTGGAGATACAATGCGCGTGTCTATCACAGGGGAATTAGAGAATGAAATCAAAGTGGCTAGAGCAATTTTACGCCATAGCGGGCGTTTGAAAGAGGGGATCAATTGGATTTCTTGCCCCACTTGTGGGCGCATTGAAGCCAATTTAGTGGATATGGCAAGCAAGGTAGAAAAACGCCTAAGCCACATTAAAACCCCTTTAGACATTAGCGTGATGGGCTGCGTGGTGAATGCATTAGGTGAAGCCAAACATGCAGACATGGCGATCGCTTTTGGGAATCGCAGCGGTTTGATTATCAAAGAAGGTAAAGTCATTCACAAGCTGGCTGAAAAGGATTTGTTTGAAACTTTTGTAACAGAAGTGGAAAATTTAGCTAAAGAAAGAGAAAAAAATTTAAATTAAAGGCATGGAAAAGATGAATAAGTTTAAAAATTTTGTGAGCAATTACCAGCAATCTGATCATTATAAAGAGCCTTTAGGTTTTGGTATTGCCAGAGTGGATATTGCCCCTATTTCCAAAAAGATTTTATGCGCCACTTACCCCATTTTGAACTGGAAAGATGAAAATCTAGGCTCTTATGTAGTGTTTTGCAATGCATTTTCTAAAGAAAAAATCCTAAAAGAGAGCGCTAGCGAATGCATCGTTGAGATTGATGAAAGTTTTGTGTTAAAAGCGCTAGATTTTTATACGCCCTTTTTGAATGAAGCCTACTCTAATAAAATGGTCCATAAAAATATCCAGGTGGTTTTAGAGCTTTTAAAAGCACTAGAAGAAAACCGCTTGAAAAATAGTAGTGGGGAGTCTCTCTATCGCTTGGTGATCTTGTTTGAAGACAAGCCTTGCGAGAGCGTGGAGAGCGCGTATATGAAACTTCTAGCGCTCTCTTTAGGTAAAGCCCCTTTGAGGAGTTTGAATTTAGAGGGCATTTTTAACCAGCTTTCTAATGTGGCTTGGAGTGGGAATCAACCTTATGAATTAGAATGGCTCAGAACGAACGAAGTGGCTTTAAAAATGCGAGGCAATTTCCCTAGTATTGATTTTATAGACAAATTCCCGCGCTATTTGATGCAATTAATCCCTGAATTTGATAATATCCGCTTATTAGATAGCTCAAAAACGCGCTTTGGGGCGTATTTAGGGACCGGAGGTTATACCCAAATGCCCGGGGCTAGTTATGTGAATTTTAATGCAGGGGCGATGGGCGTGTGCATGAATGAGGGGCGCATCTCTTCATCAGTCGTGGTTGGAGCAGGCACTGATATTGGTGGAGGAGCGAGTATTTTAGGCGTTTTAAGCGGAGGGAATAACAACCCTATTAGCATCGGCAAAAATTGTTTGCTAGGGGCTAATAGCGTTACCGGTATCAGTCTAGGCGATGGCTGTATTGTGGATGCAGGCGTTGCGATACTAGCCGGGAGCGTGATAGAAGTTGAAGAAAATGAGTTTAAAAAGCTTTTAGAAGTGAATAACAATTTAGAAAAACATGCCAACAATCTTTATAAGGGCAAAGAGCTTTCCGGGAAAAATGGCGTGCATTTTCGTTTAAATAGCCAAAATGGTAAGTTGATTGCTTTTAGGAGCGTGAAAAAAATTGAGTTGAATCAAAACCTGCATTAAGGATTAAAAGAATGCTCAAAAAAAGTTTGTTTTTACTTGTTTTTTTAGTCTTACAGATTGGCAACGCTGAAGAAAACAATCAAGCCCCAAAAAACACGCCCCCTGAACTCAACCCCGCTAACGCTAAGGGCGTGCCAAACCCTAACACCCAAATCAACCCTAAAGAAAACAATTCTAATTTATTGGACAAACTAGGTTCTCCTGAAAACGCTCAAACCGAGCTTTCTGCCGGTATTGATCTGGCTAAAAAAGGCGATTATCAAGGGGCTTTTAAGCTCTTTTCTCAATCATGCGATAACGGCAATGCGGCCGGGTGTTTTGCAGTGGGGGCGATGTATGCTAATGGGGTGGGCATTCAAACCAACCGATTGAAAGCCGCTCGCTACTATGAAATGGGTTGCAGTGGGGGCGATGCGACCGCTTGCGCGAATCTGGCTCAAATGTATGAAAACAAGAAAAACGCTGATGCAAACGATAAAGAAAACGCTTTGCAATTGTATGCGGTGGCTTGTCAAGGGGGGGATATGATTGCATGCAATAATTTGGGGTGGATGTTTGCAAACGGGAGTGGGGCCCCAAAAGATTATTACAAAGCGATAAGTTATTATAAATTTTCATGCGAAAATGGGAATGACATGGGGTGCTATAATCTCGGCTTGATGTCTAATGTGAATAATATTTATGGCATTGATAAGGCGCAACTCAGTCAAGTGGATTTGAATTATTTGGCTTGTAATGCAGGGGATATGATGGGGTGCGCGAATTTAGGCTGGATTTATGCGAATGGGGATTTGGGGGCTCCGTTGAATAACCACTACGCGGCGAAATATTTCCAAATGGCATGCGATGGGGGGATTTTGGGGAGTTGTAACAATTTAGGCGTGTTGTATCAAAAGGGTTTAGGCGTGCCTCAAGATGACCAAAGAGCGTTAGACTTGTTCTCGTATGCGTGCGATAATGGTTTTGAATCAAGCTGTCGTAATTATGGGAATTTTAAAGAACATTTATTGCGCATGAACCCTAATTATGGGCGCTTGTTCATGCCGTATAACTCTTATGATGCTCCATAAAGACCAAAAAGACTAAAAAGCATTTTTTACAATCAAAATAAATAGCTTGATTTCAATCAAGCGATAACATCTTTAAAAAGCGGTATTCTTGGGTTATGGGGGTTTAATTGGGGGTTGTAGGGGGAATTATTTCAAAATACCCCTATCCCCTTAAGAGAATGGATTTTATTTAAAAAATAATTTTTACAATAAAATATAAAATGATAAAAAAGTAATCAAAATCCTTTTTTTAAAAAAAGCAAATTCCTTCAATTCCAACAAATTTTTTCCCATAAATTGCGGTTTTTTCAAAATTTAAGCTTTCTTTTTTTTTTTGATTTAATACTCAATGCAATTTTAATTTCATTCAAAAGGAAAAGCTATGACAGCAACGCAAAGCACCATTAACGACTTTTTTGCCTTAACAGGCACGATCTTTTCTATCCCTGTATACCAGAGGAACTACACTTGGGAGGAAGAAAATTGTGAAAAGTTACTGCAAGATATTATCAATATCTCTCAAAATAAAAAAACGCATTTCATGGGTTCTATCACTTGTATCTTGCATTTGATTGATGATGAAAAAAGTTTGAGGCAGTTGCAAGAATTTGTCATTATTGACGGGCAGCAAAGGATTACTACCATCATGCTTTTGCTTAAAGCCATAGAGACAAAGATACAAAATGAAGGGATAAAAAAAGAGATTGGTAATCTACTCAATCTTTCGGGACAAAGGTTGCGCTTAAAACCCATTAAAAGCGACAGAGAAGCCTTTGATCTGGTCATGCAAAATCGATCGCATGAAATACAAGGCGTATCACACATTAAAAATAACTATAAATTTTTCACCAAAGAGCTTGACAAGTGTCTAGACAAAGGGTATCGCATAGAAGAGATTTATGGCGCGTTTTTGCGGCTTAACATCGTAGCCATAAGATTAAAGATAGGCGAAGACGATCCGCAAGTGGTGTTTGAAAGCATTAACGCTACCGGCGTGCAATTAAAAGGGCTGGATCTCATCCGCAACTACCTGATGATGGGAGAAAATTCTGACAGACAGAAACATCTTTATGAGACTTATTGGGTGCCTTTAGAAAATTGGCTTGGCGAAAAGGATTTGAATGAATTTATTACAACTTATTTAAGAATCTATTTTGAAGATAAATTAAAAAAAGAAGAGCGAGAAGTGTATTACGTGCTAAAAGCCCACCACAGAGACAATTTCCCTAATGACATACAAGCCCTTATGAGCGATATGCGTGAATACGGCAGAATCTATCAAATCTTTTTAGACAGAGATCATCATTTTTTAGAGCGTGGGGACTCGCAGCAGTTGGCGAAATTACGCTTGTGTATTAAAGATCTTGTGAAAATCAAATTTGGCGTGGCAAAGCCCTTTATCTTGCGTTGCACCAGAGACTTTGAGGAAGGCAAATTGGATTATGAAAATTTCCATGAAATTTTGCAAATCCTTATCAGCTACTATGTGCGCCGGAGCGTGTGCGGAGATCCTACCGCTGCGCTTAACAAAGTTCTTTATTCTTTATACAGACAGCTAGAAGAAAATGTTTCAGCCGATGCATTGAAGCGGTATTTGGGCAAGAGCGTTGGTCAAGCGGCGTTCCCCAATGACGATCGCCTTAAAGCGGCGTTTCTTGCGCATAATGCATCGGCAGTTCAAGTGTGCAAATTCATCCTGCTTGAGATAGAAAAATTAAGTAACGCCGAACCGCCAAGAGAAGAAAATCTAGAAGTGGAACATTTCTACCCCAAAACCCCCACTCAAGAATGGCGCGATAAGGTGGGAGACTATTTCACTTTTGAACAAAATTACCTCAATAATTTTGGGAATCTAACCTTAACCGGGCAAAATTCAAGGCTTGGCAACAAATCTTACGAGGCAAAAATAGAGCTTATGGAACAACACAGCTCCTTGCATTTAAACGACTATTTCATCAATAACACAGACTCTTGGGGGATAGAGGAAGTGAAGGCTAGGAGCGAGTATCTGGCAAATCAATTTTGTCAAGTGGCGTTGTTTAAGGATTTGCCTAAAGAATACCGCGCAAGAGAGCTTAACAAAACCCTTGATGATGACTTAACCCACCAAAAACTTTCAAGCGTCAAGCTCCCCAATGGCCAAAGGCGAACAGCAACAAAAGCTAAGGAATTGGCTAGCGTTGTCATAAATTATTTACTGGAAAATGCTAGAGAAGCCTTTGAATATTACACAGACGATGAATCTCAAAAATACATCTGTTGGAATAAAGCAAAAGCTGAAATAAGGGATAGAGATGGCACTTTGGTCGTGCCTTTTGAAAAATACGGATTCTACTTTGTAAGCAATGCGAGTTTCAAAACTGTGGGCAGTAACCTTAGGGATCTTATCGTAGGTTGCGAGCTGGATCCTAGAGAATTTATTGTGGAGTAGGTAGCGCCTCATTTTGGCACTATGGCTAATGCTATGGTTTAAGCCAAAAACACAAAGCATGGGGCTTTGAATACCGCACCAAGCCAACCGCCCCCCTTAAAGGAATGGGGGTTTAAAAATCCTTATTTTAGACTATTTACCAAAAACTTGATGCAAATGCGTAGTGAGGGAGTTAAGGTATTGCTCCACTTGGGGGTTTTTCACCACATCGTTGCAAATAAAAGTAGGCAATGCTGAAAGCCCTAAAAATTGGAACGCCTTATGCAAATGCAAATACACGACATCCACGCCCACCCCTTCAAAAAATTCATTAGGATCGTTAAAGGCTTCAATGGGAGCGTTCCAAGTCAAGCTTAGCATGTATTTTTTGCCTTGCATCAAGCCTCCTTTCCCATAGTTTTTGGTAGGATTTTGCGAGCTTCTGCCATCGGTAGTATAAAGTTTTCCATGCCCTGAAGTGAAGACTTCATCAATGTATTTTTTCACAATCCAAGGCTCTCCCATCCACCAGCCGGGCATTTGCCAAATAGTCGCATCAGCGTTAAAGAATTTCTCCACTTCTTGGCTCTTTTCATAGCCTTTATCCACGATCGTTGTATCCACTTCTAACCCTAAAGATTCTAAAGTTTTTTTTGCATGCTGGGTCAAGGTTTCATTGAGTTTCCCCCCAGAAGACCCAAACGCTTTGGCTCCGTTAATGATGAGTACTTTTTTCATTTTGTTCCTTTTTTAATAAAATAAAAGGACATTCTATCCAATGAAACTTAATATTAAAGAAAATCCCTTAACCTGAATAAAAATTAAAAAACAATCAATTACAACTATATTATTTTTATTATGTTAAGATAATGAAAATTTCTCTTAAGGAGTGGTCATGTTCTATGATGAAAAAAAGACCTATCAAAAGATTGAAGAACGCCTTGAAATAGTCAGCTCGTTTAACGCTCATAACGAGCATAAAAACTTGCAAGATGAGTTTAAGGGTGCGGGTATTTCTAGGCGCGATTTATTGAAGTGGGCGGGCATGATGAGCGCGACTTTAGCTTTGCCGGCTAGTTTCGCTCCCTTGACTTTAAAAGCGGTGGAAGTGGCGAACAGGTTGCCTGTGATTTGGTTGCACATGGCAGAATGCACCGGCTGTAGCGAAAGCTTGTTAAGGAGTGCGGATCCCACTATTGATAGCATCATTTTTGATTATATCAACTTAGAATACCACGAGACCATCATGGTAGGGAGCGGTTTTCAAGCTGAAAAAAGCTTGCATGACGCCATAGAAAAGCATAAAAACAATTACATTTTAATGGTAGAAGGCGGTATCCCGCAAGGCACTGAATACTTCCTCACTCAAGGCCCAAACGCTGAAACGGGGGCTGAAGAATGCAGAAAAGCCGCTAAATACGCAGCCGCTATTTTTGCCATAGGCACATGCTCAAGCTTTGGGGGCGTGCAAGCGGCTTACCCTAACCCTTCTAACGCGCAACCCTTACACAAAATCATTGATAAACCCGTGATCAATGTACCCGGTTGTCCGCCCAGTGAAAAAAATATCGTGGGGAATGTGCTTTATTACTTGATGTTTGGGGCTCTCCCTAAACTGGATGCGTATAACCGCCCCTCTTGGGCTTATGGGAACAGGATTCATGATTTGTGCGAAAGGAGAGGGCATTTTGATGCGGGCGAATTTGTAGAACATTTTGGCGATGAAAACGCTAAAAGGGGCTTTTGTTTGTATAAAATGGGCTGTAAAGGGCCTTACACTTTCAACAATTGCTCCAAACTCCGCTTCAACTCGCACACTTCTTGGCCCATAGGTGCAGGGCATGGGTGCATAGGGTGTTCTGAGCCTAATTTTTGGGATACGATGAGCCCTTTTGAAGAGCCTTTAGCGAACCGCTCCATTAAAACCGCCTTTGATGGCTTAGGGGCTGATAAAGTGGCCGATAAAGTCGGCACGACTTTATTAAGCGCGACCGCTATTGGGATCGCTGCGCATGCGCTCCTTTCTAAAGCGATCAAAAATAAAGAGCAATAAGGGATTAAGATGTCAAAAAAAATAGTAGTTGATCCAATCACTAGGATTGAGGGGCATTTAAGGATTGAAGTGATCGTAGATGATGATAATGTGATCACCGATGCGTTTTCTTCCTCTACGCTTTTTAGGGGGCTAGAGACGATCATTAAGGGCAGAGACCCACGAGATGCGGGCTTTATCGCTCAAAGGATTTGCGGGGTATGCACTTATTCGCATTACAAAGCCGGTGTTACTGCGGTAGAAAACGCTCTAGGCATCACTCCTCCATTAAACGCGCAATTGGTGCGATCCTTGATGAACATGGCACTGCTTTTTCACGATCATGTGGTGCATTTCTATACTTTGCATGGGCTTGATTGGTGCGATATTATGAGCGCTTTAAAAGCAGACCCTATTGAAGCTTCAAAACTTTCTTTCAAATACAGCCCTTATCCTATCAATACCGGTGCAGGCGAATTGAAAGCGGTTCAAAAACGCTTGAGTGATTTCGCTAAAAGCGGATCTTTAGGGCCTTTTAGTAATGGCTACTATGGGCATAAAACCTATCGTTTAAGCCCAGAGCAAAATTTAATCGTCTTAAGCCACTACCTCAAGCTTTTAGAAATCCAAAGGGAAGCGGCGAAAATGACCGCTATTTTTGGAGCCAAACAGCCTCATCCGCAAAGCCTAACTGTAGGGGGTGTTACGAGCGTGATGGATATATTAGATCCGACGAGATTGGCGGAATGGAAGAGCAAGTTTGAAGTGGTGGCCAATTTCATCAACCATGCTTACTACCCTGATTTGGTGATGGCAGGCGAAATGTTCGCTAACGAGCAATCTGTCATTAAAGGCTGCGGCTTAAAGAACTTTATCGCTTATGAAGAAGTGTTGCTCGGGAAGGATAAATACCTTTTGAGTAGTGGGGTGGTGCTTGATGGGGATATTTCTAAATTACACCCCATTGATGAGAGTTTGATTAAAGAAGAGGTTACGCATTCTTGGTATCAATATGAATACACTAAAGAAGTGCAACTCCACCCTTATGACGGGCAAACCAATCCGCATTATACCGGTTTTAAAGACGGCGAGAGCGTGGGGATTGAAAATAAAATAATCCCTACTAAAGTGTTAGACACTAAGGATAAATATTCTTGGATCAAATCGCCCAGGTATAATAGTAAGCCCATGGAGGTAGGCCCTTTAAGTTCTGTCGTGGTGGGTTTAGCGGCTAAAAACCCTTACGTTACTGAAGTGGCTACTAAGTTTTTAAAAGACACTAGATTGCCTTTAGAGGCGTTGTTTTCAACGCTTGGGCGAACGGCAGCAAGGTGTATTGAAGCCAAGACGATTGCTGATAATGGCCTTTTAGCGTTTGATGCGTTAGTGGAAAATCTAAAGAGCGATCAAAGCACTTGCGCTCCTTATCACATTGATAAAAACAAAGAATATAAAGGGCGCTACATTGGTCAAGTGCCAAGGGGCATGCTAAGCCATTGGGTGCGTATTAAAAACGGCGTGGTAGAAAATTATCAAGCGGTCGTGCCTTCTACTTGGAATGCTGGGCCTAGAGACTCTCAAGGCCAAAGGGGGGCTTATGAAATGAGCTTGATTGGCACTAAAATCTCTGATTTAACCCAGCCCTTAGAAATCATTAGAACCATCCATTCTTTTGATCCATGCATCGCATGTTCAGTGCATGTGATGGATTTTAAAGGGCAGTCTTTAAACGAGTTTAAAGTAGAGCCTAATTTCGCTAAATTCTAAAAAGGATACGCATGGATAAAAAGGTCGTTTTACACAAAGAGTATTCAGGTTTTGTGCGCTTTTTCCATTGGGTTAGGGCTTTGAGTATTTTTGCTTTAATCGCTACGGGGTTTTACATCGCTTACCCTTTTTTGCAACCTGGATCTAGCTTTTATAAAGAAATGTATTTTTTACAAGCCTATATCCGCTCTTTTCATGTCATGTTTGGGTTTTTACTCATTAGTGCATTAATCTTTAGAACCTATCTTTTTTTCACTAAAGAAAGTTTAGTGGAACGCAAAAGTTTTAGCCAACTTTTAAGCCCAAAAGCATGGATAGATCAAATGAAAGCGTATTTTCTTATCAGCGGCAAACCCAACACTAAAGGGGCGTATAACCCTATCCAACTCGTGGCTTATTTCACTTTGGTTGTTTTAATCGTATTGATGAGTTTGAGTGGGGTGGTGCTTTATTATAATGTCTATCACGCTGGGCTTGGGGCGTTTTTAGGAAGCGCTTTTAAATGGTTTGAGGCGCTTTGTGGGGGGTTAGCGAATGTGCGTTTTATCCACCATTTAGCGACTTGGGGGTTTATTTTATTTGTCCCCGTGCATGTTTATATGGTGTTTTTCCATTCTATCCGGTATGATAGTTCAGGGGCGGATTCTATGATTAATGGCTATGGTTATACCAAAGAATGAGTCAAACAATCTTAATTCTAGGCATTGGCAATATCCTTTTTGGCGATGAAGGGATTGGGGTGCATCTAGCCCACTATCTCAAGAGGAATTTTTCTTTTTTCCCTAGCGTGGATATTGTAGATGGGGGGACTATGGCTCAGCAACTCATTCCTTTAATCACTTCGTATGAAAAGGTTTTGATTTTGGATTGCGTGAGCGCTAAAGGCGTTGAAATTGGATCAGTTTATGCTTTTGATTTTAAGGACGCTCCTAAAGAAATCACATGGGCTGGGAGCGCGCATGAAGTGGAAATGCTGCACACTTTAAGGCTCACGGAGTTTTTAGGGGATTTGCCTAAGACTTTTATTGTGGGGCTTGTGCCTTTTGTGATAGGGAGCGAGACCACTTTTAAGCTTTCACGAGAGGTTTTAAACGCTTTAGAGACAGCCTTACAAGCCATAGAAACCCAACTCAACGCGTGGGGAGTGAGCATGCAACGCACCAATAATATTGCCCTAGATTGTATCGCTGAACTTTCTTACAAGGGTTTTTGAATTGGCGTTTGTTTTTCTTTTTAAATGCGTTGATGAAAAGACAAACTTGATTTTTACGCCCCTTTTAGAGCAAATGGCGCTCCATTTACAAGTGCATTTTTATAGCGTTTATAGGGATAAAATAACTTCTTTTTACCTCCAAGCGAGCGCTGAGATTACTTTAGAGTTCGCGCAAAAACTCAGCGTTGTTTTACCCTTTTCTTTAGATTTTAGCTTTTTGTCTTTAAATGAAGTAACAGAGCCTTTAGATGAAAATCTTTTCCAAACAACAAGCCTTTCAAAACCCCTTTTTATGAACGCTAAAGAGAATCAAGATTTTTTGGATAAAAATGCATCTTTTTATGCCAACACTTCAGGTTTTGTTACCAACATGACTTTTAAGGGGGAAGCAATCCATAGCCCTAAAGAGCTTATAGATTGTTTAACGCAATTAAAAGAGACGCTCAAAACGCAAGATTTTATCCCTATTTTCACTTCTAGGGGGGCGTTATCCCTTTCTTTAAACAAGCCCTCTCAAAGCGTTATTTTTAGCGCTCTTTCTAGCGTTTTAACCTGCACTAAATTGCTTTTAGAAGACGCTAAATATTTGGCCAGTTTGGAAAAACCCTCTATCAAAGCCCCATTAAAAAGCGTGTTTAAGGACACTTTTAAAAACGATGAAGTCATAGCCCAACTGCCCTACGACCCCATATTAAATTTATTGTGCCACATTTTACAAGATGAGGGGATAGAATTTGTTTTTGCACATGAAAATAATTTTTGTGAAAATAATTCTTATGAAGCGATTTTAAATTATGAAACGCTTTTTAAAACCCCTAAGCGCTTGATTGTGCCGACTAAAAAATTCGCGCTAGAAAACCATCTCGCTCCCATTCCTTTTAAAGATGAGCTAGAGTTTTTAAGCACAACGCCGCATTCTATTATCGTGTATCTTAGTTTCAAACACCCTACAAGACTACTATTGCATGCTAATGGCTCTTTAAAAACGCTTTTAAACACTAGGTTTGATTTCAATGAAACGTTTGATCTCCTCAAACAAGATGAAAAAGCCTCTAGAATGCTAAAAAACTACGAGGCCAAATTCCCTGATTTTTACGCACGCTTTTTAGAGCTTTCTAAACACCAGCTAGGGGGGGCGAATTTATTGGATTTTTTTCACATTTTGGGGTTTGTTTTGGGTTATAGCGAGGATTTTTGCACGCAGAGCGTTATTTCTTTGGCGAAAGAGTGCTTACGCCCTAAAGGCCCTAGGATTGATTATAAAATCCTTAAAGACGATTCTTTGAAAATGGCTTTAAACTTTTCAAAAATCATGCACAGTGCGATGAGTTTCAGGCTCGCAGGCGTGGAAAATGAAATTTTGAGTTTGGGGATTTTGGATTCTTTAGCGGAATTTTTAGGGAATTTTATTTGGGATAATGCACAAAATTTCAGTGTCCAAGAAGTAACTATTGTGGGGGATTTTTTTGGCGAAAAAGTGTTTTTGGATTTGTTTGTGCAATATTTCCCCAAAACCCTAACCCTTAAAGTGCATGCGTTTTTGGATTACGAATAAGGGGCTTAAAAGCGGATATGCATCATCAATCCGCCATCCATGTATTGGGTTTTTTTGCTTTTAGTCCTTTCAAAATAAGGCCCAAAAGACAGGGCTTTATTGAAATTCACAATCGGCATGCTCACCCCTTCGGCGATATTGTTTTTAGCGAGTTGTTTGTAAAACTTTTTGTCGCTTTTTTTATGGCTTTTAAGGTTAGGGCTTTTTTCTAAATCCACGCCTTTTAATCCGCTATTTTTAGTGAAATCATAAAGCTTTTTGTCGTTTTTAGCCTCGGTTTCTGAGCCATGGTTTTTATGGAGTTTGTAAAATTTTTTACCGCTCTTTTTTTCGCTTTTAGTTTCGGTTTCTAAATCCGCTGCGAACGCGCTACTATACGCCACAAACGATACAAGAAATAAATTTCTAACTATACGCATAAGATCTCCTCTTATATAGCCTTTCTTTATCACACTACCATAGCATGTTAGAATAAACTAATCAATAAAAAGCGTAAGGGAAGTATCCCGGTGCTCCATACCCATAAGGCCCATAAGGCATAAGACCCGATCCATAAGGCATGAAACCATAGGGCATGTAATAATAAGGCATGTAATAGCCTCCATACATCCCGTTTTGCATGGGTGAATTGAGGTTGTCTATGGAATTGTAAAAGCCGTTTAAAGAGCCATAGGCACTATAATTACTGAAACGATTAACTAAAGGCGTGGTGTGTGCATCAATAGTGGCGTTTTCTTGCTGGATGGCGTTTTCTTCTCTGGCGACTTCTTGAGCTTTGGTTTCTTTAGGGTCTTTGACTATCACTTCTTCTATAGGCACATTCGCCCCACAAGCGCATAACAGATAGGCTAAAAAGCCGGTGTTTAAAAAAAGAATGGTTTTAGAAAAATGAGCGGATTGGTTGGGTAAAAAAGTTTTATTGTTTTGATGCATGGGTTTTCCTAAATTTTAAAATAACTAAAGATTAACATGTTTTTGATTTAATGTTGGTTAAGCGGTGGTTTTTAGGGTTATTTCATTTTAACTTTGTTTTTCATTAAAACCCCATACTAAAATCTTATTTTATGATAAAATACCTAGCAATAATATCAAATCTTAAACCAAAGAAAAACCATGAAAAAAGCCCTCTTACTAACTCTCTCTCTCTCTCGTTTTGGCTCCACGCTGAAAGGAACGGATTTTATTTAGGTTTAAATTTTGCAGAAGGAAGCTATATTCAAGGACAAGGTAGCATCGGCGAAAAAGCTTCAGCAGAAAACGCCTTAAATCAAGCGATCAATAACGCAAAAATTTCAGCATTCCCCGAACAAAGTGCAAAAGCCATAAGAGATGCACAAAACGCTTTAAACAAAGTGAAAGATTCAAAAAAAATCGCTAACCGATTCGCAGGAAATGGTGGGTCTGGCGGTATTTTCAATGAACTCAGCTTGGGGTATAAATATTTTTTTGGGTAAAAAAAGGATTATAGGGTTTAGGCACTCTCTTTTTTTCGGTTACCAACTTGGTGGCGTTGGTTCTGTTCCTGGCAGCGGTTTAATAGCTTTTTTACCCTATGGTTTCAATACGGATTTGCTCATTAATTGGACCAACGACAAGCGGGAATCCCAAAAATCCGTTGAACGGAGAATAAAAGCGAGCGCTATATTTTATAAAGATATGACCGGCAGAACGCTAGACGCTGATACATTAAAAAGAGCGTCAAGACACATATCCAGAAAATCTTCAGGGCTTGTGATTGGCATGGATATAGGGGCTAGTACTTGGTTTGCAAGCAACAATCTCACCCCTTTTAATCAAGTCAAGAGCCGCACGATTTTTCAGTTACAAGGGAAATTTGGCGTTCGTTGGAGTAGTGATGAATACGATATTGATCGGTTATGGTAATGAAACATATCTTGGAGGTTCTAGCGTTGAATTAGGAGTTAAAGTGCCAGCGTTTAAAGTCAATTACTATAGCGATAATTATGGGGATAAATTAGATTATAAAAGGGTGGTGAGCGTTTATCTTAATTATGCATATACCTTTAAAGGGCGTTAAAACACGCTTTTTAAACGCTCTTTGATTGTTTGTCTTAAAAATGTTTTACAACTTGGCTTGAAACTCTTCAAAGCCTTTTTTCCTCAATTGGCATGCCGGGCATTTATCGCAGCCATAGCCATAAGCATGCAAAATCTTTCGCTCTCCTTGATAGCAGGTGTGCGTTTCTTTGATGATCAAATCTAAAACCCCTAAATCTTTAGCCATTTGAAATTCTTGCGCTTTACTTAAAAACATTAAAGGCGTTACAATCTTAATCGCCGTGTTTGAGCCTAAATTTAGGGCATGCTCAATGCTTTTAATAAAATCTTCTTTACAATCCGGATAGCCGCTAAAATCCGCTTGTGAAACCCCTAAAGCGATGTTACTAGCCCCTAGTTTTTGCGCGTAAGAATGCAAAAGGGTGATAAAAATGGCGTTACGATTAGGCACAAAAGAGTTGGGTAAATCTTTATTTTGCGCATGCGAATGCCCCATTAAATCGTTAGAGTTTTTAAAAAGCGCGGAGTGGGTGATATTTTCTAAAAAATCTAATGGGATGATTTCATAGGGGAGTTGTAAAAGAGAAGCGATTTTTTGAGCGCATTCTAATTCCACGGAGTGTTTTTGCGCATAATCAAACCCCACTAAACAGACTTTTTTAAAACGCTTTTTCGCCCATACGGCTAAAGTGGTGCTGTCTTGCCCCCCGCTAAAACTGATCACGCAAATTTCTTGTCCCATCAAAATTCCTTAAAATTCTAAAAAGATATAATAACACAAAGAAATTAAGAGTGAAAAGCGTGTTTGAGTTAGAAGAAGAATTAAAAGAATTGTTTGACATTTATGAAAAATCTTGTCATGAGCTTTACTTGGTGGGGGGATGCGTGCGCGATTGTTTGATGGGTGTTACCCCTAAAGATTACGATTTGACCTCAAACGCTTTAGTGAGTGAAAGTAAAGAGCTTCTTTTAAAACACCATTTTAGGGTGCTAGAAACCGGTATCAAACATGGCACGATCACGGCCCTTAAAAACCATCAAAGCTATGAAATCACAACTTTTAGGGTTGAAAAAGGGCATATCAAACACCGAAAGCCTAAAGAATTGGTTTTTAGCGCGCGTTTAACAGACGATTTAAAACGGCGCGATTTTAGCATGAATGCTATCGCTTATAGCCCTACAAAAGGCTTGATCGATCCTTTTAAGGGGCAAAATGCGATTAAAAATCAATTGATTGCATGCGTGGGGGATGTGCGATTAAGGTTTTTTGAAGACGCTTTAAGGATTTTAAGAGCGTTACGATTTAGCGCGACTTTAGGGTTTAAGATAGAGATAAACACCAAAAAAGCGGTTTTTGCATATAAGGATTTGTTAAAACACCTTTCTAAAGAGCGCTTGCAAAGCGAATTAAATAAGCTTCTTATGGGGAAAAACGCCCATGAAGTCATTAAAGAGTATCAAGAAATTTTAGAGTTGGTTATTCAAGAAAAAATAAAAGAAGTAGAGTTTTTAAAAAACGCTCCCTTTAATTTGGAATTAAGATTATTAGGGTTTTTTAAATATCCAAAAAGTTTAGAAAATTTACGATACCCTAAAAAAATAATCGTTTTATTCGCTAAAGCCAAAGAATGCCATCAAGCTTTTTTGAATACCCATAACAAAACAGAATTAAAATTTTTATTAAAAAACTATGATTTAGAGCCTTTTAATTTGGCTTTAGATTTTTATGCGCTAGAAAACCCTAAACACGCCTTAAAAATCAAAGGCTTATTCAAAGAAATTTTCAACGCTAACGAGCCTTTTAAAAAAGAACATTTAGCCCTTAAGGGCGGCACGCTTCAAAGCTTGGGTTACCAGCACCAAAAAATCGGCGAAATTTTAAACGCATGCTTGGATTTAGTCATCGTTAACCCTAAACACAATTCTTTAGAGTTTTTGATTGAGTGGGTTAAAGATAGGTATTTACCTAATGATGCTATAAACCTTTCGCCAATAGGGCAAAAAAATAAAAATTAAAAATGGAGAAAAACATGACCACCATGAATGCGATTCAATGGCCTGAGAAATGGACACCAGGAGAGACTGATAATTTCGTGTCTAATGAAGTTATCATCAAGGGTTTGGATTTTAAAAAAGTGGTGCAACATTTGAGAGATGCATCTTGTTGGGAAAAATATTACAAAAATTCAGGGAATATCCACATGTATAATCAAGATAACACCATTCTTACCGATAAGACTCGTTTTTGCTTTGAAACTTTTGGCTTTTTGGTGGAAGCAGAAGTGGAAGAATTTGAATTGAAAGATACCATACTGCGTTTGGCTTGGAGAGGTTGGAATGAAGCTAAAGGCGATGAGTATCTTGAAGTTTATCACGCATGGCTAGTTGAAAAACTAGATAATAATCGTGTGCGTATTTTAACGCAAGAAAGCCAATTGGGAGTCCCTGCTAAAGCTTTAGCGAAATCTGTGCCTAATGCGATGTTAAATGGCCATCAAGCTTGGTTAGATGGTTTGGTAGCGTATTCACGCTAGTTTAAGGAGAGTTAAATGAAAATTGGATGGATTGGACTTGGGGCCATGGGGATTCCTATGGCGGCTCGCTTGTGCGATGCAGGTTTAAAGGTATCGGTTTATAACCGCACAGAGAGCAAGGCAACGCCCTTAAAAGAAAAAGGCGTAGCGGTTTATACTAACCCTATAGATTTGGCCAGTGGGGTTGATCTTGTTTTTATCATGCTTTCGGATAAAACGGCGATTGATGCTGTTTTAGCACCAAAATTTTGGGAACAGATGTCTAAAAAAATCGTGGTGAATATGAGCACTATCGCTCCTTTAGAAAGCTTGGCTTTAGAAAAAACCGCTAAAGAGCATCAAGCAACTTACCTTGAAGCGCCCGTTTCGGGATCGGTTGGTGCGGCAAAAACCGGGGCTTTATTGGTTTTAGCAGCCGGTGAAGAAGAGGTTGTTTCTAAACTCAAACCTGTTTTTGCGCATTTGGGGAGTCAAACCTTTTATTTAGGAAAAATTGGTCAAGGGACAGGGGCTAAATTATCCATTAATAGCCTTTTAGCTCAAATGGGGGTTGCTTATTCAGAAGCTTTGCTATTAGCCAAACATTTAGGAGTTGATGCAGAGCAATTCTTGCAAGTTGTCAGCCAATCTGGCATGAATTCCCCTCTCTTTCAAGCTAAAAAAGGCATGTGGCTGCAAGATAACTATCCGGCCGCTTTTAGTTTGAAGCTCATGCTCAAAGACATTCGTTTAGCCAAAAATGAAGCAGGAGAGGCGATTAAGTTGCCATTTTTATTTCAAGCAGAAGAACTTTATTCTCAAGCAGAAAAATCCGGTTTAGGCGAAATGGATATGGCAGCCGTTTATCATTATTTAAAAAAAGGAGATCATTAAAATGGACAGAGAACAAGTGATTGCTTTACAGCACCAACGATTCGCTACAAAAAAATACGATCCTAACCGCCGTATTTCCCAAAAGGATTGGGAAGCGTTGGTTGAAGTGGGGAGGTTAGCCCCTTCTTCAGTCGGGCTTGAACCATGGAAAATGCTTTTATTGAAAAATGAACGCATGAAAGAAGATTTAAAACCCATGGCTTGGGGAGCGCTTTCTAGTTTAGAGGGAGCGAGTCATTTTGTCATTTATCTTGCACGAAAAGGCGTTACCTATGATAGCGATTATGTTAAAAAAGTGATGCATGAAGTTAAAAAAAGGGATTATGATTCTCATTCAAGGTTCGCTCAAATCATCAAAAATTTCCAAGAGAATGACATGAAACTCAATAGCGAACGATCCCTGTTTGATTGGGCCAGCAAGCAGACTTACATTCAAATGGCGAACATGATGATGGCAGCGGCCATGTTAGGGATTGATTCTTGCCCCATTGAAGGGTATGATCAAGAAAAAGTGGAGGCTTATTTAGAAGAAAAAGGCTACCTGAACACCGCAGAATTTGGGGTATCAGTAATGGCTAGTTTTGGTTATCGCAATCAAGAAATCACCCCTAAAACCCGTTGGAAGACAGAAGTTATTTATGAAGTGATTGAATAAAAAATGCTTTTAGCTTTTTGATAACCAATCATAAAGAGCTTGGCGTTAGCCAAGCGATAATCTCTTAAATAAAACTTATTCATGTTAAAAACAGAACTACCACAGCATGATTAAGTATTCTTTAGGTATAATCAAAAACTATTTTTTAATAAAGGGTTTTTATGCTTCGTTTTGCACCTTCGCCTACTGGGGATATGCACATAGGGAATTTAAGGGCAGCCATTTTTAACTACATTGTGGCCAAACAGCAACATAAACCCTTTCTCATTCGCATTGAAGACACGGATAAAGAACGCAACATTGAAGGCAAAGATCAAGAGATTTTAGAGATTTTAAAGCTTATGGGGATAAGCTGGGATAAACTTGTGTATCAAAGCCATAACATAGATTACCACAGAGGAATGGCAGAAAAATTGCTTAAGGAAAATAAAGCGTTTTATTGCTATGCGAGCGCGGAGTTTTTAGAGCAAGAAAAGGAAAAAGCCAAAAACGAAAAACGCCCTTTCAGGTATTTAGACGAGTGGGCGACTTTAGAAAAAGACAAGCATCATGATCCTGTGGTGCGTTTAAAAGCCCCAAATCATGCGGTTTCTTTTAATGATGCGATCAAAAAAGAAGTGAAATTTGAACCTTATGAATTGGATTCTTTTGTGCTTTTAAGAAAGGATAAAAGCCCGACTTATAATTTCGCCTGCGCATGCGATGACTTGCTTTATGAAATCAGTCTGATCATTAGGGGCGAAGATCATGTGAGTAACACCCCTAAACAGATTTTAATCCAACAAGCTTTAGGCTCAAACGATCCTATTATTTATGCGCATTTGCCCATTATTTTAGATGAAGCAAGCGGTAAAAAGATGAGCAAAAGAGACGAAGCCTCTAGCGTGAAATGGCTTTTAAACCAAGGGTTTTTGCCGGTTGCGATTGTGAATTACCTCATCACTATTGGCAATAAAGTGCCTAAAGAAGTTTTTAGCCTTGATGAAGCGATAGAATGGTTCAGTTTGGAAAACCTTTCTAATTCCCCAGCTCATTTTAATTTAAAATATTTAAAACACTTAAACCACCAGCATTTGAAGCGTTTAGACGATGAAAAATTATTAGAACTCGCTTCAATAAAAGATAAAAATCTTTTAGGGCTTTTAAGATTATTCATAGAAGAATGCGGCACGCTTTTAGAATTGAAAGAAAAAATTTCGTTGTTTTTAGAGCCAAAAGATATTGTTAAAACTTACGAAAACGAAGATTTCAAAGAGCGTTGTTTAGCGCTTTTTAACGCCCTAAAAAGCATGGATTTTCAAGCGTATAAGGATTTTGAAAGTTTTAAAAAAGAAGCCATGCGATTGAGCCAGCTTAAAGGTAAGGATTTTTTCAAACCTTTGCGCATTCTTTTAACCGGGAACTCGCATGGCGTTGAATTGCCGTTGATTTTCCCTTATATTCAAAGCCATTATCAAGAAATTTTAAGGCTAAAAGCATGATATTTTCCACTCTTCTCAATGCGATAGCCGTGATTTTAAGCTCGCTCATTACGATTTATATGTGGGTAGTGATCATTTATTCGCTCATCAGCTTTGTGCAGCCTAACCCGAATAACCCTGTTATGCAAATCCTCGCTCGCTTGTGTGAGCCGGTGTTTTATTTTTTACGCTCCAAATTCAAGCTGGTGTTTAACGGGTTGGATTTCGCTCCTTTAGTGGTGGTCATTGTTTTGAAGTTTTTAGATTTGACTTTAATCCAATGGCTTTTCATGCTCGCTAAAAGCTTCTAAAGAAAAGCATGCGTTTTTTTATTTTATTTTTTATGGGTATGCTTGGCATTGGTTTTTCTCAAACCGAATTGGATTTAAAAGATTTAGAGAAAAAGCCCGCCGGGATCGTTAGGGATTATTATTTGTGGCGTTATATCAGCGATAAAAAAACCAGTTTAGAAAACGCTAAAAAAGCCTATGAATTGACTCAAAATAAAAATAACGCCCTACAAAAAGCCATGCAAGAAAAAGGCTTAGACAATGCAGATAAAACCCCTGATGCCAAAATGCCTGAAGATATTTATTGCAAACAGATCGCTTTAGAAAGCATGCTAGAAGAGTTAGACGCTTTCCAAAATAGCTGTATCGCTATCGCTTTAAAATCAAAAATCAAGGATTTTGATAAAATCCCTATCCAAACCCTTAAGATCTTGCAAGCTAAAATCAAAGAGTCTTACCCCATTCTTTATGAAGAATTAGAAATTTTGCAAAGCAAGAATGTGAGCGCTTCTTTGTTTAAGGCTAACGCGCAAGTGTTTAGCGTGCTTTTTAACCATTTGAGTTATGAAAAAAAGCTCCAACTTTTTGAAGAGCATATTCCTATTAAGGAATTAAACCGCCTTTTAGATGAAAATTACCCAGCGTTTAACCGCTTGATTTATCAAGTGATTTTAGATCCCAAGTTGGATCATTTTAAAGACGCTCTAGCCAAAAGTAACGCCACCCATAGCAACGCGCAAACCTTTTTTATTTTAGGGATCAATGAAATTTTACGCAAAAAACTCTCTAAAGCGCTCAAATATTTTGAACGATCTGAAGAAGTTGTCAAAGACGATGATTTTTCAAAAAATAGAGCGATTTTTTGGCAATACCTGGTTTCTAAAAAGAAAAAAACTTTAGAGCGCCTTTCACAAAGCCCTGCCTTAAACCTCTATAGCCTTTATGCAAACCGCAAACTCAAAGCTACGCCCAATTACCGCATCATTTCGCATCTCCAAAATTTAAGCCAAGAAGACCCTCCCTTTAACACTTACGATCCTTTTTTATGGCAAATTTTTAAGGAAAAAACTTTGAGTTTGAAAGATGAAGGGGCGTTTAATACGATGTTAAAAAGCTTGTATTATGAAAAAAGCGCTCCTGAATTAACCTACCTTTTAAGCCAACGCAATAAAGACAATACTTATTATTACTTATCCCCTTATGAGGGCATTATTGAGTGGCAAAGCGTGGATGAAAAAGCGATGGCGTATGCGATCGCTAGGCAAGAAAGCTTTTTGCTCCCGGCTTTAATCTCTCGCTCCTTTGCTCTAGGGCTTATGCAAATCATGCCCTTTAATGTAGGGCCTTTCGCTAAAAGCCTTGGCATGGACAATATTGATCTAAACGACATGTTTAACCCCAATATCGCCCTTAAATTTGGCAATTATTATTTGAACCATTTGAAAAAAGAATTTAACCACCCCCTTTTTGTCGCCTACGCCTATAACGCTGGGCCTGGGTTTTTAAGGAGGTGGTTAGAAAGCTCCAAACGATTCAGAGAAAAAAATCATTTTGAGCCATGGCTTAGCATGGAGCTTATGCCTTATAGCGAGACTCGCATGTATGGCTTTAGGGTCATGCTCAATTACTTGATTTATCAAGAAATTTTTGGGAATTTTATTTTTGTTGATACATTTTTAGAACAAACTCTTACAAAGGACAAATAATGATTAAAAAATGCCTTTTTCCTGCCGCTGGCTATGGCACGCGCTTTTTGCCCATCACTAAAACCATCCCTAAAGAAATGCTGCCCATTGTGGATAAGCCCTTAATCCAATACGCCGTAGAAGAAGCGATGGAGGCTGGCTGTGAAGTGATGGCGATTGTTACAGGAAGAAACAAGCGCAGTTTAGAAGATTATTTTGACACAAGCTATGAAATAGAGCATCAAATCCAAGGCACCAACAAAGAAAACGCTTTAAAAAGCATTCGTAACATTATAGAAAAATGCTGTTTTTCCTATGTGCGCCAAAAACAAATGAAAGGCTTAGGGCATGCGATTTTAACCGGGGAAGCCCTTATAGGCAATGAGCCTTTTGCAGTGATTTTGGCCGATGATTTATGCATAAGCCACGATCACCCGAGCGTGCTAAAGCAAATGACTTCATTGTATCAAAAATACCAATGCTCTATCGTAGCCATTGAAGAAGTGGCGTTAGAAGAAGTTTCAAAATACGGCGTGATTAGGGGCGAATTGTTAGAAGAGGGGGTGTATGAGATTAAAGACATGGTAGAAAAACCAAGCCAAGAAGACGCTCCAAGCAATTTAGCCGTGATAGGGCGCTATATTTTGACCCCGGATATTTTTGAGATTTTAAGCGAAACAAAACCGGGTAAAAACAATGAAATCCAAATCACAGACGCCTTACTCACTCAGGCCAAAAGAAAACGCATCATCGCTTACCAATTCAAAGGCAAACGATACGATTGCGGGAGCGTGGAAGGCTATATTGAAGCGAGCAACGCTTATTATAAAAAACGCTTATAAACCTTATCAACATGGGCAATTTGACTTATTACGCTTTCATGTATTTGATTTTGTTTGCATGCTTATTCCCGGTGTTATTGGTGGGGCTTGTTTGGAGGCTTTCTCGCCCCCCTTTAAAGCAAGAAATGCCTAAAAGCATCTCTTTAGAAAGTTTGAGCGAACAAATCAAAAACCTTAAAAGCGAACCAGCCTTGCAAAAACTTAAAAATAGCTTTAATGAGCGTTTTAAGATTTGCCCTAAAGATAAAGAAACTCTGTGGCTAGAAACGATCCAAAATTTAGTTGCTTCAGAATTTTTTGAATTAGAAGACGCTATCAATTTTGGGCAAGAATTAGAAAACGCTAACCCTAATTACACGCAAAAAATCGCTAACGCTACCGGCTTAGCCCTTAAGAACAAAAAAGAAAAAGGATAGAATTGGACTTTTTAGAGATTGTGGGACAAATCCCTTTAAAAGGGGGGGTAGAAATTTCTGGGGCTAAAAATTCCGCGCTCCCCATTTTAGCCGCCACGCTTTTAAGCCAACAAGAAGTTACCATCAATGCTTTGCCCCAAGTGGTGGATATAAAGGCGATGGCGCTCTTATTGCAAAATTTAGGTGCAGAATTAAATTGGCTTAGTCCTAACACGCTTCAAGTCAGCGCTAAATCCTTGCACCACACCGAAGCCACTTACGATTTGGTGCGTAAAATGCGTGCTTCTATTTTGGTTTTAGGCCCGTTATTAGCGCGCTTTAAAGAATGTTTAGTGAGTTTGCCCGGTGGGTGCGCCATAGGAGCAAGGCCTGTGGATTTGCACTTAAAAGCGATGCAACAATTGGGAGCAGAAATCACAATCGAGCAAGGCTATATCCATGCAAAGGCCACAAAGGGCTTAAAAGGCAATGATATTTTATTTGATAAAATCAGCGTTACAGGCACAGAAAACGCCCTCATGGCAGCAAGTCTAGCTAAAGGGATAACGCGCATCATTAATGCGGCTAAAGAGCCAGAGATCACTCAATTGTGCGCGTTTTTGCAAAGCGGGGGCGTAGAAATTGAAGGCGTTGGGAGCAGCGAGTTAAAGATTAGAGGGGTAGAAGGCGATGCTTTGCATTTAAAAGACATTCAAATCATACCGGATAGGATTGAAGCAGGCACTTATTTGTGCGTGGGGGCTATCACTAACAGCCAGCTTAAAATTAATAACATTATCCCTAACCACCTCCAAGCGATCACGGATAAGCTCATAGAAATTGGTTTCTCGCTAGACATTCAAAAAAATTCCATAGAAATTTATCCGGCTAAAAAACGCCAAGCCTTTGAAATCACCACGAAAGAATACCCGGGCTTTCCCACGGATATGCAAGCGCAATTCATGGCGTTAGCCACGCAATGTTTGGGGACGAGCGTGATTGAAGAAACGCTTTTTGAAAACCGCTTCATGCATGCAAGCGAATTGCAACGATTAGGGGCTAACATTAGCCTAAAAACCAATGTGGCTACCATTCACGGATCCACAGAGCTTACCGGGAGCGATGTGATGGCAACCGATTTAAGGGCTTCTTCGGCTCTCATTTTAGCCGCTTTAGTGGCTAAAGGCATGAGTAGGGTGCATAGGATTTACCACTTAGATAGGGGTTATGAGAGATTAGAGGATAAAATCAACGCTTTAGGGGCAAAAGTGTTGCGTTTAAAAGAAAAATAACCCAAGATTTGGTTACAATAGCTAGAATGTTTTTCAATTATTACACAAGGAGCTTTTATGCGTATTGAGCATGATTTCATTGGACAAATGGAAATTAGCGATGAAGTTTATTATGGGATTCAGACTTTAAGGGCGAGTGAAAACTTTTTTATCACCAACGACAAGCTTTGCAGTTATCCTGTTTTTATCAAATCTTTCGCTCAAGTCAAAAAAGCGGCTGCTCTAGCTAACGCGCAATTAGGCTTGATTGATGAAAAGCTTAAAATTGCGATTTGCCATGCGTGCGATTTGTTGATTGATGGTAAATATCACGATCAATTCGTTGTGGATATGATTCAAGGGGGGGCTGGCACAAGCACAAACATGAACATGAACGAAGTCATTGCTAATTTGGCTTTAGAATACATGGGGCATAAAAAGAGCGAGTATCAATTTTGCCACCCAAACGATCATGTCAACCGCTCCCAATCCACCAATGACGCCTATCCTAGCGCGTTAAAAATTGCGATTTATGAGCGCTTGAGCAATTTAGTCAATCCCTTAAAAGCCTTAAGAGACGCTTTCGCTCAAAAATCTAAGGAATTTGCTCATGTGATTAAAATGGGGCGCACCCAGCTTCAAGACGCTGTACCTATGACTTTAGGGCAAGAATTTGAAACTTATGCTTTGATGATTGATAGGGATATTGAGCAGGTTTTAGACGCTAGGAATTGGGTAAGAGAGCTTAATTTAGGCGGCACCGCTATTGGCACAGGGATCAATTCGCACCCGGATTATCGCAACTTGATTGAAAAGAAAATCCAAGAAGTAACGGGCCGTCCTTTTGTCATGGCTAACAATTTGATAGAAGCCACTCAAAGCACGGGGGCGTATGTGCAAGTGAGTGGGGTTTTAAAGCGTATTGCAGTGAAACTTTCTAAGGTTTGTAACGATTTAAGGTTGCTCAGCTCAGGCCCTAGAGCGGGATTGAATGAAATCAATTTGCCTAAAATGCAACCGGGTAGCTCTATTATGCCGGGTAAAGTCAATCCGGTGATCCCTGAAGTGGTCAATCAGGTGTGTTTTGCGGTCATTGGGAATGATTTGAGCGTGGCGTTAGCTGCAGAAGGCGGTCAGTTGCAACTCAATGTGTTTGAGCCGGTTATCGCTTACAAGCTCTTCCATTCTTTTGTGATTTTAGGGCGCGCGATTGAAACTTTGACGACTAAATGCGTGGAAGGCATCACGGCTAATGAAAAGATTTGCAAAGATTATGTCTTTAACAGCATTGGTATCGTTACCGCACTCAACCCTCACATCGGCTATGAAAAATCCGCTATGATCGCTAAAGAAGCCTTAAAAAGCGGTCGTTCTATCTATGACATCGCTTTAGAAAAGAAAATCTTAACTAAAGAGCAGCTAGACGATATTTTCAAGCCAGAAAACATGCTAAGCCCTCACGCTTTCAAAAAGCATAAAGATTAAACGCCTTGCAACACTCGCGCCTTCAAGTTTTACGCTCCCTTTATATGGAGCGTCTTTTAGGCGAAACTTACACTAACATCAATCTTACAAAGCCCCAAAACAAGCCCCTTAACAAACAAGTCCATGAGGGCATAGAAAATTGCAATCTGTGCAAACGCTACCAACATTCAAAACCGGTAGTGGGGCTTTTAAACGCTCAATCTAAGATCACTTTTATCACGCTCACCCCCATGCTGGATAGTCAATTAAATTTTTTAAACAATTTAAAAGCGCTCATGCTAGAGAGCATTATCCAAAAAGTGTTTGGCTATTCTTTGAAAGATTGCACGATTTTATCGCTCCTTAAATGCGACTCCAACAGCCTTAATTTAGAAGAAGAAATTAACGCATGCCTGCCTCATTTAACTTGGCAATTAGACAACAGCGCTTCAAAAGTCATTATCCTGTTTGGCGAGATTTTGCTCAAACGCCTTTTAAACCTTTTTAAAGAAGAATCCTTTGGGCGCATCGTGTCTTTAAAAACAAAAAATTTTTTAAGCACTTATGCTTTAGAAGACATGCTCAAAAACCCCATGCTCAAAAAAGAAGCGCTCACGCATTTTAAAATAGCGCTCCAACTCCTTAATCGGTTTTAACAATGACAGATGCATGCTAACTAATTTTAGATACTAGGACAAAGTGATGGATTATAAAGAATTGTTAGAATTTGATGATTACGCTATGGATCTGACTATTCGCATGGCACACCACAACTCCGCTATGGAGGGCAACAACCTGACTTTGGGTGATACAATGAGTATCTTAATAGACAGAAAGACCCCTATCAAGTCGGTGAGCTTGGATGAAGTGCATGAGATAGAAAATTATCGCAATTTTGTTCCCCTTATTTTAGAATTTTTAGAGAGAGATAAGATCATAGATGAACATTTGATTGGCCATTTTCATTCTGTTTTGATGCGTAATATCCTGCCTGATTTTGGAAAATTCAAAAACACTTATAATGAAATCATAGGGGCTAAAAAACCGACTGCAAGTCCAATAATGGTGCAACCTAGAATCAATGATCTGTGTTTGAAAATACAAGATGAAGCGCTATTGAATTTGAGCGGTGAAGAAAAAATAAAAAAGATAGTAGAACACCACATAGAATTTGAAGAGATCCACCCTTTTAGTGATGGCAATGGCCGCACAGGAAGAGCCTTGATGTTCTACCAAACCATAAAAGCTAATTTAACGCCATTTGTGATTGAAGTAAGCGCTAGAAGCGAATACATGCATGCTATGAGGGAACAAGACTCTAACGCTCTAGTTGGCATTATTAAGAACTGCCAAAAAATAGAACTAGAAAAGATTGAGCGATACACTGCCATTTTGAAAGAAAGACAAGCGACAAATTTTTCTGTCAAAAAATCATGAGCACTTGAAAAAGTCAGTTTTAAGAGTGTAGGGTGCAGTGGTGTCATTCACGCTTTGAGCCTTATAATGCAAACTTGCATAATACAAAGGCATTCTCAAATAACGCTCTTTAAAATCCAATTCATCAAAGCCTATGGCGTAATCAAAGAGGTTGAAATTAGGCACTTCATTTTCACCCGTATAAAACACTCGTTTAGCGTTTTGGTAGGAGAGGATTTTTCTGGCTCTTTCAATGGGATTACTAAAAACTAGGTCTACATGCTTTTTAGGGTTTCGGTGATAAGTGATTTCGTAATATTGGCTTAAGATAACATGCAAGATAAAACGCTTAAACCCTTTGGTTTCTCTTTTATCCAAAGGCCACCAATTCGCTAGGGCTATATTTAAGGGGGGCTTATGGTCTATCGCATCTAAATAAGCGCTGTCTATATAGGCGTCTAGTAGGGGCTGAAACATGGTTGTCCTTATGGTTTAAAGGAGTATTTTACAAAAAAAATTTTTTAAATCAAAGGCTTGATGAGCGCTAAATCAGGCTCATTGATGCAATGCGTGGCGTGTTGTTTTAAGATTTCTTTAGCGTTGAAAGCGATTTTTGTATGGGCATGTTTGAACATGCTCAAGTCATTCGCCCCATCGCCCACGACTAAAGTGCGATCTTTACTGATATTCAATAAGCGTTGCAAAGAGAGTAGCATTTCGCCTTTAGAATGCGAAAACATCATATGCCCCGTTACTGAGCCATTCAAGACGCCATTTTCCACGATGAGCGTGTTACTGAAAGCCGCATCTAAATTCAATAAATCTCTATAATGATTGGTCGCTAGATCAAACCCCCCACTAAAGCAAACCACTTTGTAGTTTTTCTCTTTTAAAGCGTTAATGAGTTCAAGCGCTCCATCAAATAAAGGCAGACTTTCACAAACTTCTTTGGCTAGTTTTAAGGGCATGTTTTTGAGTTTGGACACCCTTAAAATAAGACTCTTATGAAAATCTGTCTCGCCATTCATGGCTTTTGAAGTGATTGTTTTCACTTCATCAAAAACCCCCCACGCCCTCGCTAAAGACTCAATCGTCTCAGCATCCACTAGCGTGGAGTCAAAATCAAAAACGGCTAGTTTTTGCACCCAATGACCCTAAAATTAAGATTTCCTGCCTTTGGCGATCCCTTTGATGTATTGATCAGCCAAATACAAGCCATGGTTTTCATTACCAATCAACTCAATTTTATCCAAAATATCCTTGAAAAGCACTTCTTCTTCATGCTGTTCAGCCACATACCATTGCAAGAAATTGAAAGTCGCATGATCTTTGCTTTTTATGGCGTGATCGACGATATTGTTGATAGACTCGCTGATGTGTTGCTCATGTTCATAGGCTTTTTGGAAAATTTGAGTCAAACTTTCAAACTTATGCTCAGGTGCACTGATGCTGGTCAATTGCACAGGCACATTGTTTTCATTCAAGAAAACGATAAGCTTTTTAGCATGCCCGTATTCTTCAGCCGCATGATCAAACAAGAAAAGCCCCGCACCATCTAAGCTATGGGTATAGCACCATGAACTCATGCTCATATACAAGTTGGAAGAGTTCATTTCCTTATTCACTTGCTCGTTTAGCAACTTAATGATTTCTTTTGATAACATAGTATCTCCTTTGTGTTGGTTTAAGTTGTCCCATAATTATAGCATAAATGATAATGAAAAAGTAAACAAGAGTATGAAAATTTTTAAAAACTTATAAAAAATGAGAAAGAACGCCAGCTAATGGCTCAATAGGGCTTAGATTTTATCATAAAAAGCATTATATTAAGAATTATGTTGGATAAAAAGGGGGTTTGATTGAATAGGGGGTTAAAAGGGGATTTTTTACACTAATATATATAAAAAGCATTCTCAGTCTAAAAATGCTACAATGTTTATCTTTAAAATGAAAGGGCAATTTAACCATGGACTTTTTAGAAAAAGTATTAGACCATCAAATCACTGAAAGTAAAGAATTAGTGAAACTTTATGATTACGATTTATACACGCTAGGGGAAGCAGCGGATTCTTTGCGCCAAAGCATGCACCAAAAGATCGTGTATTTTAATGTCAATAGGCATTTAAACCCCAGCAATATTTGCGCGGACGCTTGCAAATTTTGTGCCTTTTCAGCCCACAGAAAAAACCCTAACCCCTATGAAATGAGTTTAGAAGAAATCCTAGAAAAGGTTAAAAACTCCTACAACAAGGGGATTAAAGAAGTCCATATCGTGAGCGCTCATAACCCTAATTACTCTTATGAATGGTATTTAAAGGTGTTTGAAACCATCAAACAAGAAATGCCTAACTTGCATTTAAAAGCTATGACCGCTGCAGAAGTGCATTTTTTAAGCACCAAATTCAACAAACCTTTTGAATTGGTGTTAGAAGACATGCTCAAAGCCGGGGTGGATTCCATGCCAGGTGGGGGGGCGGAGATTTTTGATGAAGAGATCAGGCGTAAAATTTGTAAGGGCAAGGTGGGATCTTCTCGGTGGTTAGAAATCCATGCTTATTGGCACAAATTAGGCAAAATGAGTAACGCTACCATGCTGTTTGGGCATATTGAAGATAAAATCCATCGCATCGATCACATGTTAAGAATCAAAAAAACTCAAAGCCCTAAAACTAAAGTGGAAAACAAAGAAGGGGGTTTTAATGCGTTTATCCCCTTGTTGTATCAAAAAGAAAACAATTATTTAAAAATAGAAAAATCCCCCAGCGCAATAGAGATCTTAAAAACCATCGCCATATCTCGCATTCTTTTAAACAATATCCCCCACATTAAAGCTTATTGGGCGACTTTGGGCTTGAATTTGGCTTTAGTGGCTCAAGAATTTGGCGCTAACGATTTAGACGGCACGATAGAAATAGAGAGCATTCAAAGCGCAGCAGGCGCGAAGAGCCGGCATGGTTTAGACAAAGAAGATTTGATATTTAAAATCAAGGATTCTGGGTTTGTTGCGGTAGAAAGGGATAGTTTGTATAATTTTATACAGAAATTTTAATAATTTTTAGCGTTTTTAAGAATGATTAGTTATAATAACGCTACTAACAACACT